>DATFSP010000201.1:0-17425 GCA_035262545.1 Rhizomicrobium sp.
CCGGTCAGCCCGACCAGGTCGCGCAGGACCCAGAGCAGCGGCATGTCGTCGGGCGCGTCCACCGTGTGGGACTGACCATTGATTAGAAGCGTGACCATCGCTTGACTCCGCTGATGTTTCCGGGCAAAAACGCGTGATATACGGCTGGTTACAACGAATCTTGCCGCTGCGGAAGTCTAGCCAAAAAAGTCCCGGGCACAAAGGCATGGGTTCCCTGGCGAATTGCAATTCGACTTCATAATTCGAGTGTCCAACGCACGGACCACTCACCAGCCTGCGGACGAGGGGATGACGTGACGATGAATGCAATTTTAACTGCGCGATAGCCGAATGGCCCGCGGTCTGTGGCTCGATTCCCGCAAATCCGTTAACATGCCCGGATCGGGGAAAGCGATGCCGGCACTGAAGCTGCTCGTTTACCGCGCGCCCGCCAACCAGGCGCAAATCCGGATCGCCATGGGGGTGGCGCTGGCGCTGTTTCTTGTGTTCGTCCCCGCGCTGTTCCTGGTCAAGATGCCCCTTCCCAGGGTTGATGCCTTCTTCCCGATCGTTGAAGCCACGATGGTGATGGCCTCCGCGATCACCGCGACGCTCTTGTTCGCGCAAGGCTGGGTGATGGCGGCCAGGCCGCTGCGCGTTCTTGCTGCGGGATATCTGTTGACCGGGCTGCTGGTGATGGCGCGAGCCCTGACCTTTTCTGGCCTGTTCACGCCCCAAGGTCTTTTAGGCGCGAAATTCGACTCGACCATCTGGCTATACCTGGCCGCGCACACGGCATTGCCCGCTGCTGTCATTGCTTATTCCCTATTCGGCCGCGCTTTGGGGCGGTGGCAGCCTTTGCCGTCACCTTCCAGGGCGCTTGTGTTTGGCTGTTATCTTGCCGTGCCCATCGCGGGGGCGGTCATCCTCACGGCGGTTGCGACGGCCGGCGCCAATTGGCTGCCGGCGCTCACGGTATCGCCGACGCAATGGGAGCCGACGATCTATGTCGTCGTGTCTCCCGTGCTGATCCTGACCATCGCCGCCATGGCGATGCTTTGGCTCGAGATGCGCGCGGTCTTGGACCTCTGGCTGCTCCTGGTGCTGTGGGGTTCGTTCTTGGAGACGATCCTGCTCGTCCTGGCATCCGGGCGCTACACGATGGGCTGGTACATGGGCAATGGCATGGGCCTCTTGTCCAGCCTGTTCGTTCTTTTCTCGCTGCTCGCCGAAACCAGCCGACTCTATGCGCAGTCGGTGCAGCAGCTTGTCGCGCATGTGCGCGAACACGAAAACCGTTTCCTGATCCGCGACGTGATTGCGGCGTCGATCGCGCATGAATTGCGTCAGCCCTTGTCCGTGATCCTGCTCGATGCCCATGTGGCGCGGAAAACGCCGCCCAGCGAAATTGAGGAGCTGGCCCAATTGCTGGACGAGATCACGGCCGCCAGCCTGAGGGCCAATGGCATCATCGATAGCACGCGCGCGATATTCGGCCGTCACAGCCGCGAAAAGCGTCCTACCGATATAGCCGCTCTACTGCATAGCAGCGTGGCTCTGATCGCCAACAGCGCCCGCGCGCAGAATGTCTCCATCGATGTGGGCGTGGAAGGCCAGCCCAAACACGTCAATTTGAACTGGCTTCAGATGCAGCAGGTCGTGTTGAACCTGCTTCAGAACGCCATCGATGCCTTGAGCCAGGTGGGCGGCCGGCGCCGCACTTTGACCGTGCGCTGCATTCCAGGCCCCAAAACCGTGACCATCAGCGTCGAGGATAACGGCCCGGGCGTCGCGCCCGCCGACCGGGAACGAATCTTCGACGCCTTCTTCACGACGCGGCGCGACGGCACCGGCATGGGCCTTTCCATTGCCCGCACCGTGGTCGAGGCGCATCACGGCTGGATCGGCGTTGAGGACCGTGCGCCCTGGGGAACGGCCTTCGTGATCCGTTTGCCCTATGACGGGGACGGCGGCGAAAAAACTTCGACCGGCGCGGTCAAGCTGTCGCGTGAGGCCAGCGTGCCGAGCCTCCACTGAACGCGACGGCGCCGGCGCAATTTTCGTCAGTGCGCGGGCGAGGTCATCATGCGGCCGATTTGTGTGCGGCCAATGAACTCGGCGCGCGAATTTTCTGCCGGGAAAGGCACGGCCGGCACCTGCACATCCAGGAATTCGCACAAAGGTCCCCAGCCTTCACTCACTCGATAGACCAGGAGCCGTTTGGCCGGGATCGTAGCGATCACCTTTTCCGTGTGGCGGCGGAAAAAATCCGTCATGAAAGCGCGATCGTGCAGGTGCTCGCCAAATTGCCCCAGAATGGTCTGGAAGAATTCTTGCCCGGGACCTGGACCCAAGGCGGGGCTATCGGGGGCGAAAATGGTGGCTTGCGTCGAGTCGAACCATTGATCTGGATCGCGCACAGTGTGGAGAATTTTCGCGCCGGGATAATAGTCGGCCAATTCCCGCCAATATTGCGCGCCGGGATAGTCCACCATCGCGCGATAATCCTTGAAGATCATGTCCCAATCGGGCCGGCCCTTAAAAGCCTCGACCCAAAGTCTCATGCTTTCGGGATGGGCGAAAACTTCGACCATGTGATGGCAGGGACCGTAGCCCAAAATGCTCAGCGCGGAATGCAGCGATTTGGTGCCCGTGCGCCCTAAGCCCGAGCCGACGACTTGAAGCCCCATATTTTCTCCCCACTTGTCTTGTTGTCGAACGCTTAGTGTATCAAACCTTCATTGTACAGACAGTGGGCGCGCGCATTCGATTTTTGCCGCGACGCAAGCTGCTTTCGCGCCGATGCATTCGCCAAAAAAAACCGGCTTGCCCTTTACTGCACGCAGCCGCGCGACGAGTCGCTTACCCAAGCCGCGCAACTGGCCAAACTTGCGAATCCTTCGGGCGCGTCCGGTGCATTCGGATCGCTGGTAGCGGGTCTTTGCAGATCCTTGAGCGAGAGTTTGTTGACCCCGTCAACAATCTTTGCATAGGCGCGCGTCACCGCCTCGAGTCCCGTCCACGGCACGTTGTCGGGCGTGTCGTCCGTGGTGTGCATATTGATGAAATCGTTGGACTGCGCCACGACGCCGGGCAGAAACCAATAGAACCTCCCCAGGTCGCCCGCCGGCGGAATTTGACTTGGCTTGGTCCATATCGGCACGCCGAACTGCCGGAAGGCGTCAGTCGAAATTTTCTCCAGTTCGGGCCTGGACGGGCCGCCTGCATACCATTCAAGGGGCACCATGTTGTTGGTCCATCCGGCTGCGCCCCCATGGGCGAGCACCTCCGAAGGGTGCTCGTCGTTGATCATCAAGGCCGTCTTCGAGAAGAACCTGTTCCGATTGGCGACCAGCCACTCATTGCCGAACTCGCCGGGCTTGACGTTGTGATGCCCATCCGTGCCGATGAAAATCATCGTGCGGCGGCGCTGGCTCTTGGGAAGCTTGGCGAAATATTCCGCCAGTCCGATCATCGAAGCGACGCCGCTGGCGTTGTCGCCTGCCGCATCGAACCAGCCGTCGCGGTGCGCTATCACATAGATAGTTTCGTCGGTCTGGCCCGGCAACGTGCCCCAGACCAGGTATGACTTCTGGCCAGACACCCAGTCGGCGTCCAGGCGGATCTTGACGTGCGGCGGATCGTTGGCGGGTCCATTGCCGATCATGTCGCGAATGGTTTCGGCGTCCTTCGTTCCTAAAAGGAATGTCGGCACTTTGGTGGGCGCCCGATAGGCCTGTTCCGTCTGGTTTCCGCCGCGCAGGTCCGTGGAAAGAATGGCGGCTGCTCCATGATCCTCGGCCCGCTTGAGGATGTCCGGCGGCCCGGCTTGGCGGCTCAGCGAGGCCTTGACCAGCAATACGGCTTTCCCGCGAACGTCCCGTCCCGCGAAATCCGCTTCGCTGCCCAGCCCCACATACACGACTTCGAGATTCAACTCGTTCCCGCCGGTTGCCGGGCTTCCGTAAGATGGCTGCGCCGAAGCGAGCTGCACGGTCTTGTCCCCGGCAGTCACCGTGACATTCCAAGAGCGGACGGACCATTGGGGGGCGAGGTAATTGATCGTCTGAAGGCGCGTATCCGTTAATCCCGCCTCGCGATATTTATTCAGGAGCCATTGCGCATCCTCGGCGTCGGCGGATGTACCGGAGATGCGGCCCCAGAATTGCGGGTGGCCATTGTCCCGGTAGTGCTCGGCAATCTTGGCCTGCTCCACCACATACTGCCAGATATGCCTGCCGTCGATCGCTCCATATTTTGCGTCACCGGCGGAGAAGGGCCAGTGAAGATATTCGGGCGGCTGTCTTTCCGCCGCCCCCTCGGCAGCCGCTGCTTGCCACCAGCCGCACAGAAGCAACGCGGCCCCCAAGGCGCCCAGGGTTGAAGCCGCGAGCTTGAATTTCCCCATCCAGTGTCTCCCGTTCACGAAGCAGTTCGCCCTCGATCATAACCTCGATTATAACCCGGGCCACGCACTCTGATCTTCGTGTCCTGGTCGCGATGATCGCCGCGTTACAGATTGTTTCCGGACGCCGGCGGATTCACGTTACGGAAGCGGCAACCTCATTCTGCTCGGCCAGTTGCCGATAGCTTTTCGCAATCTTTAGCCAGCTTTCGCGGCGCAACGGGTCTGCGAATATGTCCGCCATCGCCTGCGCCTTTTCCGCGTTGGCCAGATATTCCTCACGCAATGTGGTGAATGTCACAACCATCACGAAACGAGCGCGCTGACGCTCACCCCAAATAAGTCCGGCTCCCCAACAACGTCGTGTACGCTCACGCGCAGGGGCATAAAGCGCCCCTGATACTCTCTGATCATCTTGCTTGTCCCCAGCCGGCAGGTATTCGATAACTTACTTAAATTGATTGAGTAACGGAACCGGAGAAAATCTCAGGAATTTGAGGGCGTTGGAATTTTTCGTTAGCTGCGCGGGAAAATCACGGGGGCACGAAACGCATTTGCCGGCAGTTGGTTCCCGGGGCTCCGCACGCAAAAAAATATCTGGGTGGCGGTTATTCGGGTCGTGGTCACGCTGCCGCGGCCTTGGGCACCGGTCTGTCGATTCGCACGCCTAATCAGGCGAAACTCCGGACAACGGTTCCTGGAACCGTCACCTCGGGATCGCTTGGTGGCTCAGGCCAAAGCTGAACTTTCGGCGAGTCCGCGATTTATACAATCGGATGTCAGATTTGGAGGGCGTGGTGAACGCGGAGCCGCCCAAATCCACTCGCCGTGGCGGCGCGCTGGATCAGGCGAGCCTGCCGGCACGCCGTCTGGTGATCCAGCACATCACCCCCTCTGTCGAGGAGGGGCGCTACCCGGTCAAGTCGTGCCTAGGCGATCTTTTAGCGGTCGTGGCCGATATTTTTGCCGACGGTCACGAAAAACTGGCGGCCCAACTGGCGGTCCGCGCCCCCGGGTCCCCCAATTGGCTTCGCTATCCTATGGCCGCGACGGTCAACGATCGCTGGCGCGGCGAAACCCATCTCGGTCAGGAAGGAATTTGGCAATTCCGCATCGAGGCCTGGGTGGACATCTTCGGCGGCTTCGTGCGCGACACGGAAAAAAAGCGCGACGCCGGTCTTGCTCTCGAACTCGAAAGTGAAGAAGGCCGGCTTCTGGTCGTGGAAGCGGCAAAGGCGGCCAGTGGCCAGACCAAAGCCGGGCTTGAGAAAATTCTCGAAGGCCTGAGGGTTCTTGGTCCCGCAGGCCGTATCGCGCTTTTGCTGGCGCCGGAGACCGCGGCAGCAATGCAAGCGGCGGATCAACGGCCGTTCCTGGCCGAAAGCCCTATCCAGGCCGTCGAGGTGGAGCGCAAGCGCGCCGGCTTCGCCAGTTGGTACGAGCTTTTCCCTCGCAGTTACGGGCAGGACGGCCGCCACGGCACGTTCCGCGACGTGATCCGGGAATTGCCGCGTATTCAGGCCCTGGGCTTTGACGTGCTTTATTTCACGCCCATCCATCCCGTGGGTTTCACCAACCGCAAGGGCCGCAACAATCGATTAAAGGCGGAGCCCGGCGATCCCGGAAGCCCTTACGCGATCGGCGGCGATAAGGGCGGTCACGATGCCATTCATCCCGAGCTTGGGACGCTCGATGATTTTCATGCGCTTGTAGCGTCGCTTCGCGAGCGGGAGATGGAACTGGCGCTCGACATTGCCGTGCAAATGTCGCCCGACCATCCCTGGCTCAAGGCGCACCCGGACTGGTTCGTCAAACGGCCCGACGGCTCGATGAAATATGCCGAGAACCCGCCCAAGAAGTACGAGGACATCATCAATCCCGATTTCTATGCCGACCGTGCGCTTTGGACCGCCCTACGCGATGTGTTCGTTCACTGGATGAATCATGGTGTGCGCATATTCCGCGTGGATAATCCGCACACCAAGCCCATGCCATTCTGGGAATGGTTGATCGCGGAGCTAAAGGCCCGCGACCCCGGCGTGATCCTTCTCGCCGAAGCCTTCACCCGGCCGAAACGCATGTATCATCTGGCCAAAATAGGCTTCAGCGAGAGCTACACCTATTTCACCTGGCGCACCACCAAGCGCGAGCTGACCGACTATCTGACCGAACTTTCCACCACCGAAGTGCGCGACTATTTCCGCCCGCATTTCTTCACCAATACGCCGGACATCAATCCACCTTTCCTGCAGACGGGCGGGCGGCCGGCCTTTTTGATCCGGGCCGCGCTGGCGGCAACGCTCTCGGGCCTATGGGGCATGTATTCGGGGTTCGAGCTCTGCGAAGCCGAGCCCCTGCCGGGCCGCGAAGAATATAAGGACTCGGAGAAATACGAACTCAAACACCGCGACTTTGCGGCACCCGGCAATATTGCCGACGAGATCACCCATCTCAACCGGCTGCGCCGCGCCTTCCCGCATCTTCAGTCCCATCTCGGCGTCTCATTTTACAATGCCTTCAACGACGACATTCTTTACTATGGCAAGACGGCGCCAGGGCGAGACGACCGGATTCTCGTCGCGGTCAATCTGGACCCCCATCATGCCCAGGCTTGTCATTTCGAGATTCCCTTGTGGGAATGGGGCTTGCCGGATCACGAGAGTCTGTGCGTCGAGGATCTGCTTCACGGTCACAAATTTACCTGGAACGGCAAGATCCAGCGCATGCATCTGGAACCTAATGCGCCTTACGCGATCTGGCGCATTTATCCCGCGGGACCGCCATGAACCGGCAACTTCCCGATCCGCTCTGGTACAAGGACGCGGTCATCTATCAATTGCATGTGAAGTCGTACTTCGACTCCAACAATGACGGCGTGGGGGATTTCGCCGGCCTTCTCTCCAAGCTCGATTACATCGCCGAGATCGGCGTCACCGCCATCTGGATTCTGCCTTTTTACCCGTCGCCCCGGCGCGATGACGGCTATGACATCGCCGAATATCGCGATGTCAGTGCCGAGTATGGAAAATTGGGGGATGTTCGCCGCTTTATCGAGGAAGCCCATCGCCGGGGCCTCAAGGTGATTTCCGAGCTCGTGATCAACCACACTTCGGACCAGCATCCCTGGTTCCAGCGAGCGCGCAAGGCCCGTCCCGGCTCCTCGGCGCGCAATTTCTACGTCTGGTCCGACACCGACAAGAAATATGCCGGCACCCGCGTCATCTTCGTCGATTCCGAGAAATCCAACTGGACTTGGGACGATGAGGCCAAAGCCTATTTCTGGCATCGTTTCTATTCCCACCAGCCCGATCTCAATTTCGACAACCCCCACGTGCTCAAATCCGTGCTTGCGGTGATGCGCTTCTGGCTCGAGATGGGCGTGGACGGCTTGAGGCTCGATGCTGTGCCTTATCTGGTGGAACGCGAAGGCACCAGCAACGAGAATCTGCCCGAGACGCATGCTGTCCTCAAGCGAATCCGCTCGGAGGTGGATGCGCGCTTTCCGGGACGCATGCTGCTGGCCGAAGCAAATCAATGGCCGGAAGATACGCAAATCTATTTTGGCAACGGGGACGAGTGCCATATGGCGTTCCATTTCCCGCTTATGCCGCGAATGTACATGGCGATCGCCCAGGAGGACCGTTTCCCCATCACCGACATCATGCGCCAGACGCCGGAGATTCCTTCGACTTGCCAATGGGCGATTTTCCTGCGCAATCACGACGAACTCACGCTCGAGATGGTGACGGACAAGGAACGCGACTATCTCTGGAAAACCTATGCTTCGGAGCCCCGGGCGCGCCTCAACCTGGGAATCCGCAGGCGGCTTGCTCCGCTTCTGGAGCGCGACCGAAGGCGCATCGAGCTGATGAATTCGCTGCTTCTCACCATGCCGGGTACGCCGGTGATCTATTATGGCGACGAGATCGGCATGGGTGACAATCTCCATCTGGGCGATCGCGACGGCGTGCGCACGCCCATGCAATGGTCGTCGGACCGCAATGGCGGCTTCTCGCGCGTCGATCCCGCCTCGCTGGTGCTGCCCGTGCTCATGGACCCGCTTTACGGCTATGAGGCGGTGAATGTGGAGGCGCAATGGCGCGACTCTCATTCGTTGCTGAATTGGCTGCGCCGCATGCTGGTCGAGCGCCGCACACACAAGGCGTTCGGCCGGGGCCTAATCCGCTTTCTTCAGCCCCAGAATCGCAAAGTGTTGGCTTATTTGCGCGAATATGATGGCGAGACCATTCTCTGCGTCGCCAATGTCTCGCGCATGGCCCAAGCCGTCGAGCTCGACCTTTCGCAATTCGCGGGCCGCGTTCCGGTGGAACTGTCAGGCGGCGCGGTCTTTCCCATGATCGGCCAGCTCTCTTATCTTTTGACGCTGCCGCCATACGGCTTTTACTGGTTCTCGATCGCAAGCGACGTGGCGCCGCCCGCCTGGAGTTCGGCCACTTCCGGGCCCATGGTCGAGCATCACACCTTCGTGTTGCGCGAGAGCCTGGCAGAGATCATGGAGAATGGCGCGCGGCCCGTCCTCCAGGAAATACTGACGCATTACGCTCCGCAACGGCGCTGGTATCAGCAGCAAAATGCCGAGAATTTGAAGATCGGCGTCTCGGGCCAGATCGAAAGCGGTGGAGAGTCGTTTCTCTACGCCGAGATCGTTGTGCCGGAAGAGGGGCATGAGACGCATTATGCGCTGCCTCTCGCGGTCGCCTGGGAAGACTTGCCGGTCAATCCCTTCGAAGCGCCGATGGCGCTCGCTCGCGTGCGCAAGGGCCGGCGCGTCGGCCTGTTGACCGACGCGTTCGCGGCAGCATCCTTCGCCCGCATCATCGTGAATGGCCTGAGGGCCGGGATGAAGGTCAAGCTGCGCAATGGCGATATCACCTTCATGCCCACGGATTATTTCCTCGAGACGCAGGGCGAGTTGGGGACCTTGACCTTCGAATGGCCCGGCGCGGAGCAAACCAATTCAACCCTGGTGGTCTCGCGCAAGCTCGTGATCAAACTTTTGCGAAAACTGGTCACCGGCATTCATCCCGAAGGCGAGATGAATCGCCATCTCACGAAAAAAGGATTTTCCGGCACTCCCGCGCTTCTGGGCGAGGTGCATCGCGACGATGGCGAGGGCGGGACCGCGACCATCGCCATCGTCCAGGCTTATGTCTTCAATCAAGGCGATGGCTGGCGATGGACGCTGGACCGGCTGGCGCGGGTCGTGGAGGAGAGCGCCACGCCCTTCTCGGAAGGTGAAAGCGGCGGGTTGGGCCAATATGGCGAGATGGCGCGGCAGATTGGGGGAAGGGTGGGCCAGATGCATCGCATCCTGGCCGAGCCCAGCGAGGATCCGGCCTTCGCGCCCGAGACGGTAAACGCGAGCCGCGCCACAGCGATCGGAAACCGCATCGTGAGCCAGTTCGACGCCGCGCTTCAGGCGGCCAGGAGCGCGCGCGACGGCGAGGCCGCTTCCCTCGCAAACGATTTGGGCTCGCAGCGGGCTGCGCTTGCCCGCGCAATCGCAGGGCGCGCGGAGCTTGCCCGCAACATGTTGCTCACCCGCATTCATGGCGATCTGCATCTAGGCCAATTGCTGGTGGCAGGCGAGGACGTGCAGATCATCGATTTCGAAGGAGAGCCGCTCAAGCCGCTCGAAGAAAGACGCCGCAAGGACCTTGCCCTGCGCGACGTGGCGGGCCTCTTGCGTTCTTTCGACTATGCCGCGGCGCAAGTGGAGCGGGGCACCAAACAAGCAGGCGAGGAGAGCGCGAACCGCGTTGCCAGCATCCTGGCCGAATTCCGCAAGCTGTCGCGCCAGAAACTGCTGGACGGATATCAGGAAGGACTGGGCCATCCGCTCGGGGCTGACGAACGGGCCCTCCTTGAGCTTTTTGTATTCGAAAAGGCCGCCTATGAAGTCTGTTACGAGGCCGCCTACCGCCCCGATTGGCTGATCGTGCCGCTTAAGCACCTGGTTGCGCTGTCCGGGCAATTGGCGGCGAGCGAGGCGGTGAATGCCTGACCGCGAGCCCTTCGTCGATCTTGCTTCACGCGAAGCCTTCTGGCGCAGCTTTCTCGAAGATCCATTCTCGGTGCGCGGACTTCATCAGGTGAATGGCGTTTGGGTGGTGCGCAGCTACCAGCCCGGCGCCTCGGGGGTGGAACTGGTGGACGATGCGGGCCCGCCGATAACGATGACCAGCCTGGGTGGTGGATTTTTCTACGCTGCCGCGCGCGGGCCGTCTTACCGGCTCCGCATCCATTGGCCAGGCGCGATTCAGGAAACCGAAGATCCCTATCGCTTCGGCCCCATCCTGGGCGATCTCGACCTTCATCTTTTTTCCGAAGGCACGCATTGGGCGCTGGCCGAAAAATTCGGCGCCGTGCATACGTTCCGCGAAGGCGTGCCGGGCGTCTCGTTCGCGGTCTGGGCACCCAATGCAAGGCGCGTCTCGGTGGTGGGAGGTTTCAACATCTGGGACGGCCGCCGCCACCCCATGCGGCACCGCCACGATGCCGGGGTGTGGGAGCTTTTCATTCCCCATCTCGAGCCGGGCGAATTTTATAAATATGAGATCGTGAGCCGGGACGGCCGCGTCCTGCCGCTCAAGGCCGATCCCATTGCGCGCGCGACCGAGCATCCGCCCGGCACCGCTTCGATCGTGGCAGCGGCGCCAAACTTCCTCTGGCGCGACGCGCGCTGGATGGCAAAGCGCCGCCAGACGCCCGATGCCGCCATCGCGATCTATGAAGTCCATGCCGCGTCCTGGATGCGGCCCCAAGCCAGCGATACCGGCGTTCTAAGTTGGGATGGTCTGGCGGAACGGCTTATTCCTTATGTGAAGAAGCTTGGTTTCACGCATATCGAATTGCTGCCGGTGATGGAGCATCCATTCGCAGGCTCCTGGGGTTATCAGCCCTTGTCGCAATTCGCACCGTCGAGCCGCTATGGCAGTCCCCGCGATTTCGCGCGCTTCATCGATCGCTGTCATCAAGCGGAATTGGGCGTGATCCTCGATTGGGTGCCCGCGCATTTTCCCAGCGATGCATACGGCCTGTCGCATTTCGACGGCACCGCGCTTTACGAGCATGCCGACCCGCGCGAGGGCTTTCATCCGGATTGGAACACCTGCGTCTATAATCTGGGCCGCCGCGAAGTGCAGGGCTTTTTGATTGCAAGCGCGCTTTGGTGGCTCAACACGTTCCACGCCGACGGTCTCAGGGTGGATGCGGTCGCCTCCATGCTCTATCGCGACTATTCGCGCAAGCAGGGCGAGTGGATTCCCAACCGCTATGGCGGGCGCGAAAATCTGGAAGCCATCGATTTCCTGAAGCGGCTCAACAATGTGGTGGCCGAGCGCGCGCCAGGCGCCATCATGGTGGCCGAAGAATCCACGGCCTGGCCGCAGGTCTCGGCCCCCGCCGGTCAAGGAGGTTTGGGCTTTTCCTATAAATGGAACATGGGCTGGATGCACGACACGCTGGACTATCTTTCGAAGGACCCCATCTATCGAGGTTGGCACCACCACGAGATGACCTTTGGCCTTCTCTATGCGTTTTCCGAGCGTTTTGTGTTGCCGCTGTCCCACGACGAAGTTGTGCACGGCAAGGGCTCGCTTTACGGCAAGATCCCCGGCGACAAATGGCAGAAGCTCGCGACCCTGCGGGCCTATTTTGCATTCATGTGGACGCATCCCGGCAAGAAGCTTCTATTCATGGGCGGCGAATTTGCGCAAGTCGCCGAATGGAATCACGATACGGCGCTTGAATGGCATCTTCTGGATGACGGGGGGCATCGCGGCGTCCAAAAACTGGTCGGCGACTTGAATCGGCTTTACCGCCGCGAGGGCGATCTTCATCTCACGGATTCCGACCCCAATGGTTTTCGCTGGCTGGCGGCCGACGACTCGGCCAACAGCGTGTACAGCTATGCGCGGGGAAGCCTGGTTGCCGTCGTGAACATGACGCCGGTACCGCGCCATGATTATCGCCTGGGAGTGCCCAGGCCCGGCCTTTGGCGTGAAATTCTCAACACCGATTCCGCTTATTACGGGGGAAGCAATATCGGCAACGATGGATTGCTCAAGGCCCAAGCCTTCGGAAAGCACGGCCTGCCGCAATCTCTTGCCCTGACTTTGCCGCCTTTGGGCGCCTTGATCCTGAAAACCGGTTAAGTTGCCAGCGTGCTGCACCTGCCCGAGAGACTCGAAGCCGGTAAAGCCTATCCGTTGGGCGCGACCTGGGACGGACTGGGTGTCAATTTCGCGGTTTTTTCCGCCAATGCCGACAAGATCGAGCTTTGCCTCTATCACCCTTCGGCCAAGCGCGAGATCGCGCGCTATGTCCTGCCGGAACGTTCCGAGGAAGTCTGGCATGGCTATCTGCCGCACGCCCGGCCGGGGCTCGCTTACGGTTTCCGCGCCTATGGTCCCTATGAGCCGGAGAAGGGCCACCGTTTCAATCCCGCCAAGCTCCTGCTCGATCCTTACGCCAAGAGCCTCAAAGGTCAGTTGCGTTGGACGGACGCCGTCTATGGCTATCGCGTAAACGCCTCGCGCGCCGACCTCACGATCGACCGGCGGGACAGCGCCAGCGCCATGCCCAAGGCCATCGTGGTCGACGATCATTTCTCGTGGGGCGACGACCGGCGTCCGCAAATACCCTGGAACGAAACGGTGATCTATGAGGCTCATGTCAGGGGCCTCACGCAGCTTTTCGAGAAGGTGCCGCAGCCGCAGCGCGGCACGTTCGCGGCGCTTTGCCATCCCGAGATCATCGCGCATCTCAAGCGGCTGGGCGTCACCACCATCGAGTTGATGCCGGTGCACGCCTTCCTGCAAGACCGCGTTCTGTTGGAGAGAGGCCTCTCCAATTATTGGGGTTACAACACGCTTTCGTATTTCGCGCCCGAGCCGCGCTATTTAACCAACGGCGATCCCAAGGAGATGCGCGAGATGGTGCGCCGGTATCACGCGGCGGGTCTCGAGGTGATCTTGGACGTCGTTTATAATCACACCTGCGAGGGAAGCGAGCTTGGTCCCACGCTGTGCTGGCGTGGTCTGGACAATGCGAGCTATTACCGCCTGGCGCAGGACAATCGCCACGTCATCAACGACACCGGCACTGGCAATACGCTCAATCTTTCGCATCCGCGCGTGTTGCAGATGGTGATGGATTCCCTGCGCTACTGGTCGGAATCCTTCCGCGTCGATGGCTTCCGCTTCGATCTTGCCCTGACGCTGGGGCGCGAATCCTGGGGCTTCGACGCGCGCTCGGGTTTTTTCGACGTGCTGCGCCAGGATCCGGTGCTTTCCAATTTGAAACTGATCAGCGAGCCTTGGGATCTGGGACCGGGCGGCTACCAGCTGGGCCAGTTTCCGCCCGGCTTCGCGGAATGGAACGACCGCTATCGCGATTGCCTGCGCCGCTATTGGCGGGCCGACAGCGCGATGCGGCCTGAGCTGGCAGCCCGGCTTTCCGGGTCGGGCGACATATTCGATCCCAAGCGGAAGAAGCCCTGGTCCACCATTAATTTCATCGCGTGTCATGACGGAGCGACTTTGATGGATCTGGTCTCCTATGCCGGCAAGCACAATGAGGCAAATGGCGAGGACAATCGCGACGGCGCGGCCGACGATCTTTCCTCAAATTACGGCGTGGATGGTCCCACCGACGATCCCGTGACCAAGGCCTATCGCGAGCGGGTGAAGCGTTCGATGCTGGCCGCTTTGTTCGGGTCCCTGGGAACTCCCATGATCCTTATGGGCGACGAAATGGGCCGTACCCAGAATGGAAACAACAACGCCTACTGCCAGGACAACGCGATCTCGTGGCTCGATTGGAACTTGTACTCCGCCAAAGAGGGCAAGTCGCTGACGGAGTTTGTGGGCCGGCTGACCGGGCTCCGCCGCAGATACGAGACGTTGCGCTTCAACCGCTTCATGGGGCCCGAGGAAGTGGCGCCAAACCTTCCCGAACTCAGTTGGTGGGACGAACGCGGCGTCACGCTCGCGCCCGAGGATTGGGACAATAAGGAAGGACGCCTGTTCATCATGCGCCGCGCCTTCAAACGTGCTGACGGCAAAATCGAGATCACCGCGCTTATGATGAATGCGAGCTGGGAAACCGTGAGCTTCAAACTGCCCGGCGATTTCGCCTGGATGCTGATGTACGACACCGCCGATCCCGCCATCGGCCCGCAGCCGCTCGAGACCAAGACCTATGTGGTCAAGGATCGCGCCGCCGTCCTGCTTGTCGCCGAACTCGCCACATGAACCGCTTCGGGCCGACGCTGGAGGAGAAAGGCGTGCGCTTTCGGCTTTGGGCGCCGAGCGTGGAGAAAGTGCTTC
This sequence comes from Rhizomicrobium sp., assembly GCA_035262545.1. Taxonomy (GTDB): domain Bacteria; phylum Pseudomonadota; class Alphaproteobacteria; order Micropepsales; family Micropepsaceae; genus Rhizomicrobium. Next base: position 14,737 of record DATFSP010000201.1, read on the forward strand.
TTGAGATAGAAGGCCAATCCCCGCTTGCAATGGACACGCGGCCCGGGGGCTGGAAGGAAGTCTTCGCCGAAGCCGCCATAGGTACGCGCTACCGCTTTCGGATTGACGGCCAGCCGGTGCCCGATCCCGCGTCCCGCGCGCAAGCGGGCGGCGTTCATGGCTGGAGCGTCGTGACGGCGCCCTTGCGCGCCGATCCCAATTGGAAAGGCAGGCCCTGGGAAGAAGCCGTACTTTATGAATGCCACCCCGGCTTGCTGGGAGGCTTTAAAGGCGTCGCGGAGAAATTGCCCGCCCTTCAGACGCTGGGCGTCACCGCCATCGAGCTGATGCCCATTGCCGCTTTTCCGGGCGCGCGCAATTGGGGTTATGACGGGGTGTTGCCTTTCGCGCCGGCCGAAGCCTATGGGACACCGGAAGATCTTCAAGCGCTGATTGCGCGCGCCCATGCGTTGGGTTTGATGATCCTTCTCGACGTGGTCTACAATCATTTCGGACCGGAGGGAAATTATCTCGCCCTTTACGCGAAGCCCTTCTTCCGTGCCGACGCGCCCACGCCCTGGGGATCGGCGATCGATTTCCGCGTCCTCGAGGTGCGCGATTTCTTCAGCGAGAATGCACGCCATTGGCTGTTCGGATATGGCTTCGACGGATTGCGGTTCGATGCCGTCCACGCCATCAAGGATGAAGGGTGGCTGGACCGGCTGGCGCAGGAACTGCGCCGGGAAGCGAATAGCCGTCACATTCATCTGACCCTGGAAAACGATGACAACGCCGCAAGCTATCTGCGTCAAGGCTTCGACGCGCAGTGGAACGATGATGTCCATCACGCCTTCCATGTGCTTTTGACGGGCGAGGGCAACGGCTATTACAGCGACTATTCGCAACGTCCCGCGGAAATGCTGGCGCGCGGGCTGGCGGAAGGCTTCATCTACCAGGGCGAGCCGTCTCCTTACCGGCATGGCTCGCCGCGCGGCGAGCCAAGCCACGATCTTCCGCCCAGCGCCTTTATCGATTTCCTGCAGAATCACGATCAGACTGGCAATCGCCCATTCGGCGAAAGATTAATCCGGCTTTCCGATCCCAGGGCGCTCAAGGCCGCGATTGCCTGCCTTCTGTTGAGCCCGCATATACCCATGATCTTCATGGGCGAAGAATTGGGAAGCCGCTCGCCCTTTTATTATTTCACCGATCATGAGCCCGAATTGGCCAAGCAGGTGCGGGAAGGGCGGAGACGGGAATTTCAGGCGGCAGCCGGTGCGGCCCATGATGACCTTTCCGATTGCAATTCCGAAGAGACTTTCCAATCGAGCGATCCCGCTTTCGACGCACCAGAGAAAGAGTCTTGGCTTGCCTATTATTCCGCGCTGCTGGGCACGCGCAGGCGCCATGTGATGCCGCGTCTCAAAGGCTCTCGCGCCGGTGGCGCCCAGGCGGTCGGCGAAAAGGCGGTTCTGGCGCATTGGCGGATGGGCGATGGCGAACGTCTCACCATTGCGGTCAACCTGGGTGAGACCGCCATTTCCGCAAACCTTCCCAAAGACGGCTTGATTTGGGGCGAGAGGCGGGGCGTCGGACTCCAGCCATTCACCACGTTGGCCTGGCTTTCCCATGTCTGACGCGGGTATTGCCAATCTTGCGCGCTCGGCTGGCCTGGAAATCGAGTGGACGGATGCCGGCGGCAAATCCCGCCACGTGCCGCCGGAGGTTCTGCGTGCCGTCCTGGAAGGCTTGACGCTTCCGGCCGGCAATGCCTCCACCATCAGAGACAGTCTCGGCCGGTTGAAAGAGGAGCGGGCGAAACCCGCGCCACTCGAAATTGTAAGGCCAGGTGCAAAGATCCGCACCGCCGCGCGCCATCTATGCCTGAGCGACGAGGCCGGCGGCCGGATTATTCTTGAAGGCAGCGACGGGATCGTCGTGGCGCCGCGCCGTCCGGGATATTACGCCATAACAGACAGCGACCGGCGCATGGCAGTGGTCCCGGCTCGGGCATTTTGTCCCCATATCGAAAAAACCTGGGGCATTGGCGTGCAGCTTTACGCCTTGCCGGGCGGCACCACCAAAGGTTTCGGCGACTTCGCGGCCCTGGCCGGCTTCGCGGAAAAATCTGCCGCGCTCGGCGCCGATGCCGTCGCCATCAGTCCGGTTCACGCGCTTTTCGCAGCGAGGCCGGTTCATATCAGTCCCTATGCGCCGTCCACGCGCCTGTTTCTCAATCCGCTCTATGCGCCGCTTGACCACCCTGCTGTGCCTGACCGCGGACGGTCGGTCGATTGGCGACGCGCGGCCGGGGAAAAGTGGCGTGCGTTGCGCATGGCTTTTGCCGAGTTTGCCGACCAAAAAAACAAATCCGCGTTCGAGGCGTTTGTGCGCCAAGGAGGACCGCGGCTCTTGAATCATGCGCGCTTCGAAGTGCTGGACGCGCGTTTTCGCGCCGGCGGCCTGGCCGATTGGCGGGAATGGCCCAAGGAATACCGGGACCATCAAAGCGGCGCGGTGCGCGAGATGGGACCGGACGATCCTGAGATGGCGTTTCAGCTTTTCCTGCAATGGGTGGCCGAGCGGGGACTCGAGGCGGCGCAGGCGCGCGCCAAAAGAGCCGGCATGCGGATCGGCCTGATCACGGACATGGCTGTAGGAATGGATCCGGGCGGGAGCCACGCCTGGAGCGCGCCTGAAGAAATTCTCC
>DATFSP010000202.1:0-2495 GCA_035262545.1 Rhizomicrobium sp.
TCGACTGCCACAATCACGCGCCGGGCAATGTGCTGCTTTACGACGTGGTGGTGGGCAATCCCTACGTTGTCGAATTCGTTACCATTCAAAGCATTGTCGACAAGCTCAAGGCGCGCGCGGCGGAGACGCCGCCGGGCACCTGGGTCGAGGGTTACTTCTTCGACGACACTAAAGTGAAGGACAACCGCGAACTCAATGTCCACGACCTGGACAAGGTTTCGGCCGAGCACCCCGTGGCGGTGCATCACCGGGGCGGTCACACGTCCTACTACAACGGCAAGGCGCTCCAGATGGCGGGCGTCACCAAGAACACACCCAATTCGTTCGGCGGCACCTATGACAAGAACCCGAATGGCGAACTGAACGGGCGGGTGACCGACCGCGCCCGCGGCATCTTCGCCAAGGTGGGCAACCGCCAGACCTACAGCCCGGCCGAGCAATTACAACGGGACCGCGAAGGTCTGGCTTTCATCTCCAAGCAATTTGTCAAATACGGCCTCACCACTGTCCATCACGAGGGAGGCGACCTGATGGCGTTGCAACAGGTGAGGGCGCGCGGCGACTTGCTCCACCGCGTCAGCTATGAATGCCAGGACAAGACGCTGGATGCGATGATCGCCAGTGGCATCGAGACCGGGCTAGGCGATGAATGGATCCGTTTCGGCGCCACTTCGGAGCATACGGTGGACGGCTCCTTTTCGGAACGCACCATGGCGATCAGCCGCCCCTATATCGGCATCTCGCCTCCGTATCAGGGCAATCTCACCGAGAAGCAGGAAGACCTCGACGCCTGGGCTGATAAGGTCAACCGCGCTGGCATCCAGATGAACTGCCACGCAAATGGCGATGTCGCCATCGATCATGTGCTGACGGCCTACGAGCGGGCGCTCAAGGCATTCCCGCGTCTGGACGCAAGGCCCAAGATCACCCATTGCAGCCTGATCAACGACAATCTGCTTGCCCGCATCAAGGCGATGAACGCGGTACCGGCGCTGTTCACTACCTACGCCTATTACAATTCCGATAAATTCCACTTCTACGGCGAAGATATGATGAAGCATATGATGGCGTACCGCTCATTGCTGGACGCCGGCGTGCGGGCGGCGGCTGGATCCGATTTCAGCCCAGGCCCCTTCGATCCTCTGATGGGCATGCAGGGCATGGTGACGCGCAAGGGTTGGAATGGCGAAATCTGGGGCGCCAACCAGAAGATCACGGTGGACGAGGCGCTGCGGGTCAACACCATCAACGGCGCTTACAACAGTCATGAAGAAAATATCAAAGGCTCGATCACGGCAGGGAAACTGGCCGACTATGTGGTGCTGGCCGAAGATCTCCATACCGTCGACCCCGAGAAAATCAAGGACATCAAGATCGTTCGCACAGTTACCGGCGGCAAGACGGTCTATCAGGCGTAGTGCGAATTACCGCTGGGCAAGGCGCTCCAGCGCCTCGCCGGTCAATCGCTGCACTGTCCACTCATCCATCGGCTTCGCGCCCATCGCGTGATAGAAGGCGATGGCGTTTTTGTTCCAATTGAGCACGGACCATTCCATCCGTCCGCAACCTTCGGCCAGTGCCCGTTCCGCCAGAAAACGGAAGATGCTTTTGGCGATGCCGTTTCGGCGGAAAGCAGGACGCACGAACACATCCTCCAGATAGAGCCCAGGCCGTCCCACGAAGGTCGAGAAATTGTAGAAAAAGAGGGCGAATCCAGCGGGGTTGCCGTCCCATTCCGCCATGATGGCGTGAGCTTTCCTGTCTTCGAATAAAGAGCGTCTCAACAGGGCAGCGTCGGCCACGCATTCATGGGTGAGGTGTTCGAATTCCGCCAGTTCGCGGATATATGAAAGAAGAAGCTCAGCATCATCTGGCTGGGCATCGCGGAGAGTGAGCATTGAGTGTCCTTGAATCGCGAACCGGAAGCACCATCGATATCAGAACGGAATCGAAATCGCGAATTTCAGAGTCGCCGCCCCGGCGGTGCCTTATTGCACCGTAATGGAGCCTTTCATTCCCGGCGCGCTATGCATGAAATGGCTGCATCTTAAAGGATATGTGCCGGCACGGCCGGCGTCACGGTCGCATCGATTTGTTGCCTGCCGTCCAATTCGACTTCTCCCATCGCGCAGTTTGGATTGATCCTCGGCACCCGCGGTGGAGGCCGCAAAAAATTCCTTCGCGGCTAAGCTATGCACCTGGCTGGCCATGTTGACCAGGTGCAGCGTGACCTGCGTATGGCGCATGCAAGGTCCGCAATATACTGTTCTGCTTTGTTCGGTGACAGGCAGCGCTCTCAAGCGTCGTCCGGCTTAGCCGTACGCGACGCCCGGCTTACTTTGCCCAACTTCTATAATATAGCCATCAGGATCGCGAATGTAGCAGCGTTGGCTCTGTGATGAACTTGGCTCCTCGACTTCGCCATAGTTCATAGCATGGATGCCGCCAATTCCGCCGCGTTCAGCCCAAACGGGACCCGCGTCGTCACGGCATCA
>DATFSP010000203.1:0-2364 GCA_035262545.1 Rhizomicrobium sp.
TGGGCTATTCCGATGCCCGCGCCGCCGAGGCCGTGGCGCGCGCGAGCCAAGCCCTGGGCGAACATACGGAGGCGGGCGCGCTGATCCGTGAGGCTTTGAAAGGGATGGCGAGGTGATAGGTGAGGAGCGGCACGTGCAGCGTGTGAGCGGTTGTTCGGCACTCGAAACCGTCCACTGGACGGTTTCGCGGCCAAAGGCCGTCGCGCCTCACGGACCCGCGAGAGCGACGAACGCCGCGAGCTTGGGCGAGCGGCCGGCGGAGCAGGAAAAATGACATCGCCCGACCGCATCTTGGCCCCGGAGCGCGGCGAGGATGACACGCTGGAAGCATCCTTGCGTCCCAAGCGGCTGGCCGATTTCGTGGGCCAGCAGCAGGCACGCGAAAATCTCTCGGTGTTCATCAATGCCGCCAAGGCGCGCAGCGAAGCATTGGACCATGTGCTGTTCTATGGGCCTCCCGGCCTTGGCAAGACCACGCTCGCCCAGATCGTGGCGCGCGAACTGGGGGTGAATTTTCGCTCCACCTCGGGACCGGTCCTGGCCAAGGCAGGCGATCTCGCCGCCATCCTCACCAATCTCGAGCCGCGGGATGTTCTTTTCATCGATGAGATCCATCGTCTCAATCCCGCGGTAGAGGAAATTCTCTATCCCGCGATGGAGGACTATGAGCTCGATCTGGTCATCGGAGAGGGGCCCGCGGCGCGCTCGGTGAAGATCCAGCTGGCGCCTTTCACTCTGGTTGGCGCCACCACCCGGTCCGGGCTGATCACCACGCCATTGCGCGACCGGTTCGGCATTCCGGTGCGGCTGAATTTTTACGCGCCCGACGAGCTGCTCGCGATCGTCGAACGCGGCGCGCGCGTGTTGGGGCTGGCGCTGACGCAGGACGGGGCGCGCGAAATTGCCGCGCGCTCGCGCGGCACCCCGCGAATCGCGGGCCGTCTGCTCAAGCGGGTGCGTGATTTTGCCTCTGTCGCCAGACATTCGACCGTGGATGCAAGGATCGCCGATGCGGCGCTGAACCGGCTGGAAGTGGATGCCAGGGGGCTGGATGCCTTCGACCGGCGTTATCTTTCCCTAATCGCGGAGACTTTCGCCGGGGGGCCGGTCGGGATAGAGACCATTGCCGCCGCCCTGGGCGAGGCCCGGGATGCAATTGAGGAGATCGTGGAACCGTTCCTGATGCAGCAGGGCTTTGTGCAGCGCACGCCGCGCGGGCGGGTCCTGGCGTCGGCGGCCTACGGCCATCTGGGGCTTGCCGTTCCGCCCCAAAGCCCGGTGCAGACCGGCCTGTTTTCGGATAACGGCGATGGCTGATGGCCCGAACGGAAATGTACCGGTAAAAGGTTTGGGGTATTTCGAGGGCAAGGTTCACATCCTGCCCATCAGCATCTATTACGAAGACACCGACTTGTCCGGCATGGTCTATCACGCCAATTACCTGCGCTACATGGAGCGCGGCCGCACGGAGTTTTTCCGCCTGGCGGGCATTTCGCGCGCCCGGCTTGAGGACGAAGAGCCCACGGCCTGGACCATCCGCCGGATCGCGGTGGAGTTTTTTCGCCCCGCGCGGCTGGACGACCAGATCGCCGTGCATTCGGTCTTGACGGACGTCTCCGGCGCCCGGTTAAAGGTGCTCCAGCGCGTGCGGCGTGGGGTCAGCCTTCTGGTCGAAGGGCGGATCGAAGCCTGTATCACCACGTTAACGGGCCGGCCGCGACGGTTGCCCGGAAAGGTGCATGATACCCTTGCGCCTTTCGTGACCACCGAAGAAACTTGAATTTGCCTGCCAAATTTCGGCCAAGATCGGCGCGCATGACCCCCAACAAGCCGATCGGCGACAAGAAGGTTTTTCAATGATCAAGCACGCCGCCGCCGTCCTCTTCCTGGTATTTGCCGCGATCCTTCTTCCCGCCGCAGTGTCTTCGGCAATGGCGCAAGGCCCTCAGAGCGGTCCGATTGCCGCGCCCACTGGCCCAGCGGCCCAGTCCCAGTCGCTGGCGCCGCCGCCGGGAGCCTTGGCCAGCAGCAGCGGTCTCCTGGGCGACGCGGCGGCCAATTTTTCCGTCATTTCCATGTTCATGCACTCCGACTATGTGGTGCAGGCGGACATGATCCTGCTGCTGATCTCCTCGCTATGGTCCTGGACCATCATCTTCAACAAGCTTGTGATGCTGTCGGGCCTGAAGCGCAAAGCGCGCCGGTTCGAGAAACTCTTCTGGTCCGGCCAGTCGCTGGACGAGCTCTATCAGCAGTTCGCCGCCCGCAACGACCATCCCCTGGCGGCCATGTTCATCGCCGGCCTTCGGGAATGGCGCCGCGGCTTCGAGAGCCCGACGGGCCTGCGTGAATCCATGCTGGGGG
>DATFSP010000204.1:0-7475 GCA_035262545.1 Rhizomicrobium sp.
CCCATATCTTGCCTTGATGCGACGCTGCGATTGCACGACTGATCGAAAGGCCCAGACCCAGACCGTTCATCTTGGTGGAGACGAAAGGTTCGAACAGCTTTCCAAGGATCTCATCTTTCACTCCAGGACCGGTGTCGGATACGGCGACATGGGCCGCGCGCTCGTCCGCCACATTGGTTGTGACTGTGAGCGTGCCGCCCCTAGCATTGCTTTCTACCATGGCTTCGACGGCGTTGAAGACGAGATTGAGCAAGAGCTGCTGAAGCTGGACGGAATCGCCCAGAACCGGGAGGCTCGCGCCATGCAGCCTGATCGAAACAGCGATCCTGCGGGCGATCAAGTCATTGCGCACGAGCTTGAGGGTTTGCGCCACGATCTCGTTGAGATCCATCGCTTCGCCCCGGAATTCGTCCTTCTTCAACAAGGACCGAAGGTGGCGAATCACGTCAGCGGCGCGCGAATCGTCCTGGATGATGTCGCGGATTACCGCACGCACCTCAACCATATCCAAGGCGCCGCGCTCCAAAAGTCGTTGCAGCGCCTGCGCGTTGCTGAGAATGGCGGTCAACGGCTGTTTCAGTTCGTGGGCCAGCGCGCTACCCAACTGCCCCAGCATGCCGACCCTGGTGAGATGTGTCAGCGAACGGCGCTGGCTCTCGACTTCGGCCTCAATTTTGCGCTGTTCGGTAATGTCCACCAGAAGGCCCGACAATTGCCGCTTGCCATCGGGATCGAGAGTGGCATTGGCGCGCATCCTGAACCAGCGCAATTGGCCGTCTTTCCGCAGGAAACGATATTCATATTCGACAGCTTTTTCGCCTAAGGTGGCGCTGTTGATCGCAGTCCTTAATCCCGCCAGATCATCGGTATGAATCTGGCTGAGGACGGTTTCCATTGTGAGCGGTACATCGCCGGAAAGTCCCATCAGGGTTCGGTACGCCGGCGTGGCCCAGAGAGTGCCGCTTGCGCGATCCCAGACCCACAAACCCAGATTGGCGGATTGCGCTGCCAGGCTTGTGCGCTTCTGGTCTTCGCGCAAAACGCTTTCCCGCTTGGCGCGGCGTTCGGATTGCAGAGCCCCCGCGAGCATTAACAACGCGGACACACCTAGCAGAATGAATATAGCGGCGCGGCCGGTGGGATCAGCCAGAAAATCTGGCTTGCTCACATACTCAATAAACAGCAGAAGGCAGCAGCACGCGGCAATCAATTGCGCGCCGCCTATGAGCCGGTCCCTTAGACTGATATGTGCGAGCGAATAGGGTACGGACGTTTGCCTTCCGTCCGCGGCATCGCTTAAGAGCGCCCTTCGCAGCAGTTCCGTCATCTCACGCCGCTCCCGAGCCGGCGTTACCACGTCACTCCCGTATTGTTACAGGTACGTTACTATGGAATAGCCGCGGGCCGCAACCAAACTCATTTTCTCCAGCACGATGTACGGAGTTTGGCGAGCAGTGTTGCATTCGGGGCGCGGCTTTATGTCATCGCAGCCCGTGCTGGCAGAGGTTTTTTACAGCGTCAGGTTTTACGTCGTCCAGTTCGACGACATTCGGCGTTGAATGCAGAACCGCTCATTTTCCGAGATAGTTAAAGTAGGCTTGAGGCACCACTAAGCGAGCCCCGCAGTGCGATCTCAAGTTGCGCTCAGAACGCCTCGCCTACCCGCATATGGTATGCCTGTAACCTTCCTTGGTTACGGCGAAGTCTACGCCGACATTGAACCCATGATCTTTATCTTTTGAAGACAAGAAGCGTATTCCCGTACCGGCGCCGGCTGGGATGTTCGAAAACCGATCCACCGATGGCGAGACCGAGTTGAGACCCGCGAAGCCGACAAAGCCAATGCGCCAGGATGCAGCCCAGCCCAATTCGGCCCAGGTCGTGAACACCGCTTGTCCTGATATTTGCCGACGCATACCCGCGCAGATCGTTGCTTTGACCGAACAGGCAAGAGCGAAATCGGTACATTGCCGTTGGCCATGCGGACCGAAGCGGTCCCTCCTTCATTACGTCGTAGCGATCATAATCGACCGTGGTGCGGGTGAAGCCGCTTCTCTGGATGAAATCGTGCATGCCGAAAATCCTTCTCGCCATTTGCGCGAGCCATAAATTGCGACCAGTCCGATCGTGCTGAGCAGATCGTCAATCTTGGATATTGGCCCGCCGTTCTGCAGCAGCTTCCCCGCGCTTAAAGCCAGCGCCACAGCCAGTCAAAACCAGTTACCGCGCGCGAATGCGCAGAGCATGCCGCGCCCCGCCGCTCGATATGCGCCACAAGGCTAGGGATGCCACCAATCCTGCCGATTGGACCTAGGTCCAATGGTGAGGGGTCCCTCTTCGCCTCAAGCTAACTTAAAACTAGGCCCTTCCATGCGGTTCGTTGCGGCGACCTTTATCGTTTTGCCCTTAGTGCTGACGGGCATTGTTCCGTCCCATGCTCAGCAGCAACAGCAACAGCCGCAACAACAGCAACCGCAACAGCAACCGCAACAACAGCAACAACCACAACGCCTCGACCAGGCCCAACTCGACCAGGTGCTTGCGCCAATCGCGCTTTATCCCGACGAGCTTCTGCAGAAAGTTCTGATTGCATCCACCTATCCCGACCAGGTGCAGCAGGCTGCCGCCTGGGAAAAGGCGAACCCGAATCTTTCTGAGAGTGCATTGGATTCCAGGGTCGCCCAACAAAATTGGAGCGATGATGTTAAGGCGCTTGCCCACATTCCCGGCGTGCTCACAAAGATGGGCGATCAGATCGACTGGTGCTACACGCTGGGGGGCGCCGTCATCGCGCAGCAGCAGGACGTGATGGCCTCGATTCAGCGGCTGCGGCACCAGGCACAATCCGCCGGCACACTGAAAAGCAGTCCGCAACAGACGGTGTCCCAGCAAGGGGAATCGATTGTAATTCAGCCCACACAAACCAACACGGTCTATGTCCCCTATTACAATTCATCGACTGTCTATGGGACTTGGCCTTATGCATCCTATCCGCCCTATTATTGGCCGCCGCCGGCCGGCTACGCCTTTGCGTCCGGGCTCGCTTGGGGCGCGGGTTTTGCCATCACGGCCGCAATTTGGGGCAATGCCTTCAACTGGGGCGGCAACAGCTTCAACGGCAACGTCAATGTCAATAATATCAACAACTTTAACAGGAATTCCGCCAGGGCGAATATTGGCAATGGAAATAGCAGGGCGAATGTCGGGAACGGAAACAACTTCGGCAATCGCAGCGGCGTCGGTAATAACAACGGCCTGGGCAATCGGGGCGGCGTCGGCAATGGCAATGGAGTTGGCAATCGTGGGGGCGTCGGCAACAACAATCTAGCCGACAACCGCGGCGGCTTGGGCAATAACAACGGCATCGGCAATAATAACGGCTTGGGCGGTAACCGCGGCGGCTTGGGCAACAACAACGGCATCGGCAATAATAACGGCTTGGGCGGTAACCGCGGCGGCGTGGGCAATAACAACGGCATCGGCAATAATAATGGCTTGGGCGGTGACCGCGGCGGTCTGGGCAATAACAACGGCATCGGCAATAACGGTCTGGGTGGCGGCAACCGCGGCAACAGTAATTTCGCAGCGAATAATCGCGGCGGCGGCTTGGGCGGCAATAGCAATTTCGCCGCGAATAATCGTGGCGGTGGCAATCTTGGCGGCAGCAGCAATTTTTCGGGCAATCGCGGCAACAGCAGTTTCGGTGGTGGCAGCAGCAATTTTGGCGGCCGGAGCAGTGGCGGTTATGCGGGCCAGGCCGCTCGAAGCACGAGAAGCAGCGGATCGTTCGGCGGTGGCGGACGCTCCGCGGCGCGCAGCGCGGGCGGCGGACGCAGCGGTGGGTTCAGTGGTGGCGGACGCGGTGGTGGTGGACGCGGTGGCGGCGGACGTGGCCGGAGGTGATCAGGCCGCGCACGAATATAGCTGCGTTAGCATGGGCGTTCTTGGCCCCCCATTTCTGGCGTGGCATCACCTGAAGGGCGGGTATCTGAATTTTTCCGCGGAACGCGGACAGGTCCTGGCTTGGCGGATATTTCGCTCGGCGCCGAAATTAACGGCACATCGTTTTTGCCGAACGCTACCTATGATGTCAGGGAAGCTGAGCGGATTTTCGTTACCTGGCAAGTCATCGCTGAGGCTATCGCCCAGCTCCATCATCAATTGGAGCTGGAGCTGACTCCGGCCCGGCCCTGAAAAACAAAAATGTACAGGCGGTGAGGACCTGCGCTTGTATCTGGAAGCGTCCGCAGTAGAGATAATCAGCTTGGATTTATGTGAGATCGAGCCGCTTTCGCTGCCCAATCAAATTTCGACGGCAATTACTCTGCACGTTGTCATGCGCGCAAGGGGGCGGAAAGTCGTTCCACCTTGGCGTTTCCCGAATAAGGAGAAAATGATTTTACATGCCACATAATAATGGTGGTGATGCGAAGATGATTTTTGCCGCTGCAAAGTTCTAGCGCTTCCTGCTTTTTCCGATTCAATGGGCACTCCGTTGGACCAAGGGCCAATAGTCCTTTTTTTCGAGACTCCTATTGTGGGGACGTGACGGCGAACTCGACCAGCCCCCCATCCCCTCATGGCCGTTCGTCGTCATGCCTGCGCCGGCGGGCCCTGGGACACGGAAGGGACTTGCGATGTCGGTTAACGACGTAGCCGTCCAATTCTGGCAGGAACTGATCTCCCGTCCTAGTGGTCCGCTGGCGTATCGCTTCTTAGTTCAACCGAGAGCGGCGATTGTCCCTGGTCTTCGCGATGGCCGTCACGGCGCCATCGCGAACCGCATGCCGCGCATCGCCGAGCGCTTCGCGGATCAGTTGGAGACGCGCAAAGGCCGACGCCAAGTTCATCTCCAAGCAGCATGAGGGGAAAATGAAGACCCTCTTCATGCCCCTCTCTCATGACGCGGGTATAGGCGCGGCGACGGAACGCGACGGCGATGACTGGTTTCGGGGTGGCCCACTCAGCGGCCGTTTCAGCAAGCCCGGTATCAAAACCCGGTCCGTGCGGTATGCGATGCTTACGGCCTTGTTGGGCTGGTTTCCGCTGGCGATCCTCACCGCGCTTCAGTCGTTGGTAGTCAAGGATGGCAGTTTCGCCTCCTTCATCACCGATTATGGTGTTCTGGCCCGTTCGCTCATCTCCGCACCTCTCCTGGTGCTAGGCGAGGACATCACGGCGCGGCATCTCAGTATCTTGGCGCGGTATTTTCGCGACGCTGGCCCGGTCAGGGAAAAGGACCAGCCGCGCTTCCGCGAGATCGTGCAGTCCACGCGCCGCCTGCGTGATTCCCGCGTGACGGAATTGGCTATGGTCGCGATCGCTCTTGGCATCGCGGTGGGCGAGTCCGACATGCCGTTGAACCTGATGCCGGCCTGGCATCACCTGCGCGGCGGCGGCTCGTCCACAGCCGGGCTCTGGCACCAATTCGTCAGCTTGCCGATTCTTCTGTTCCTGCTCCTGGGATGGTTCTGGCGTCTGATCCTTTGGGCCCGTTTTCTCTTCAAAGTGTCGCGGCTCGATCTGCGCCTGATCCCGTCCCATCCCGATGGTGCGGCGGGACTGAAATTCGTTGGCTTATCACTGGAAAGCCTGTCAATGGGCCCCGCAGCCATGGCCACGATTTTGGCGGGGACCATTGCGAATCGCGTTCTCCATATGGGCGAAGGGATTCTTTCCTTCCGCCATCCGGTAATCGAATTCATCGTTGCCATGCTGGTCCTGGTTGCGGGCCCGGTATTATTTTTCACACCAAAATTGATGGATGCGATGCATCACGGCACGCTTAAATATGGCGCTATCGCGCGCGCGGTTGGTCAGCAATGGGAGCAGCGCTGGCTTGACGACGAAGCGGCCAGTCACGCGCTTCATACCGCCGATTTTATCTCCACCAACAGTCTCTACACCCTGGTAGGCCGCGTCTACACTATGAGGATCGTACCGATGGAAATCAGGAATCTGGCGGTTGTGGTGTTAGCCAGCGTCGTGCCGTTCATTCCCGCCGCCCTCACTAAAATATCGCCCATGACGCTGGTCCGAACCGTTAGCGGATTTTTCTTATGAACGACGCCTCAGGCCGCTTTGTCGCCGAACCCAGCGTTTCGAATAATTTTGCCTGGATCCGTACGCGATTGGCGCTAGAGCGAACCCTGATGGCGTGGGTCAGGACCGCCATCGCGCTGATCGGGTTTGGTTTCACCATCGTTCAATTCTTCCAGCGTTTGCAGAGCATCGCGGCCGCCAGCGGCCAAACCATGAGGCCGGAATCTGCACGCCGTCTTGGCCTGATCCTGATCGGCACCGGCGTCCTTGCGCTGGCTGTCTCGATTTTTCAGTATCAAAAGGGCCTTCGCTATCTTTGGCGCGAGCAATTCCGTGCCATCGCCGGTATCGACGAAAGACAATGGCACACCTCCGGCATGCCGGTCGCCATCGTGCTGCTTTTGACCGGCATTTTCGCCTTCGTCTCGGTCTTCTTTCACTTGATGTGAGAAAACTTGAATCGCGCCTCGGCGGAATAGCCGGCATGAGCCGGCGCGTGCCGGCCGCCAAATCCCGCGATGACGCCATTCCCCTTCACAGATCACCACCGTTAGACCTAAGTCCAATCGTGCCTCAAAAGCCAAGTTTCTACAGTTCCACACCGGACGGGCCCCGCTTGGTATTCGGGAGGCTCATTATGCCGCGCAAATCCTTATCACCTAGCGTATTGAGGATGGCCGTCGCGATCGTGGCTCTGTCCGTTCCCGCGCACGCCGCCAATTTGCCCGCCACGACGATGATCAGCGCGTCGGCGCCGCGCACTTTGGATGGGCGCCCCTGGCCGCGCCAGTACACTGTCAATGGCGTCGAATTTTCCTTGTATCGCCCCGAACTCGATTCCTGGACAGGCAACAAACTCACCGCGCGCGCGGTGATGGCCGTGAAGACCGGCAGGACAACCGACGCAAACGGCAAAACCGTGGATCAGAACAGTTTCGGCGTGCTGCGGTTCACCGCGCGAACCGAAACCGACCGCGATGCCAACACCGTCACGTTGGACAATATCACCTTCGAGCGGGCGAATTTTCCCGGCGATCAAGTCAAAGAGTCCGATTATTTGAAATTGGCGCAAAGCATGGCCACTGGCACCGCCGTAGTGGCAAATCTCAGCCAGATCGAAGCCGGGTTGGCCGCGAATGATGCCGCCAGGACCGTGACCGCGGTTGACGTCAACAATACGCCGCCCGACATCATCTTCTCGTTCGCTTCCGCCGTACTGGTGCCGGTGGACGGCCAGCCGGTGTGGAAATCTACCGGCATAAACGGTGTGGAATCGATCATCAACACCCGCTCGCTGCTACTTCGCTATAAAGGCCGCGTGTATCTGGGCTATGGCGGTCACTGGGCCAGCGCTGCGTCGCTGGACGGGCCTTGGAGTGCGGCTGCGACGGTGGACGCGCCCCTTAACCAGGCAATGCAGGCGGCAGTCGCCG
>DATFSP010000205.1:0-21862 GCA_035262545.1 Rhizomicrobium sp.
CGGCCACGCGAGAGAATCTCGCGGAACATTTTCTTGGTGCGCTCGCGATTAAGGAAATGCTGCTGGTCGGGCGCGCGCTCATACGCATAGCCGGGCGAGACCGTGATGCCGTCGACACCCATCGCCATCATCTCATCGAAGAATTTTGCGGTGCGCTCGGGATCGGCCCCGTCGAACAAAGTGCAATTGATCTGGGTGCGGAAACCTTTTTCCTTGGCGAGCTTGATCGCGGCGACGGCCTTGTCATAGACGCCGTCCAGGCAGACCGACTTGGCGTGCATCTCCCGGTCGCCATCGAGATGGATGGACCAAGTGAAATTGGGGTCGGGCGTGTACAGATCGATCTTCTTGGAAAGAAGCAGCGCGTTGGTGCAGAGGATGACGAATTTGTCCCGCTCCAGAAAGCCCTGCACGATTTTGGGCATATCGCGATGAAGCAGGGGCTCGCCGCCCGCGATCGAGACCGCGGGGGCGCCGCATTCATCGATTGCGTCCATGCATTGCTTGACCGACAGACGTTGATTCAGAATCTCGTCGGGATAGTCGATTTTGCCGCAACCGGCACAGGCCAGGTTACAGCGGAACAAAGGCTCCAGCATCAGCACCAGCGGATATTTTCCGCCAGAAAGATGTTTCTTCATCACATAGGCGCCGATCTTGGCGGCCTGGCGCAGCGGCAGACCCATTTTAAACCCTCAATTCGGCCGGCAGCCGGAACTCGATATGCTCCTTCTTGCCGTCCATCT
This sequence comes from Rhizomicrobium sp., assembly GCA_035262545.1. Taxonomy (GTDB): domain Bacteria; phylum Pseudomonadota; class Alphaproteobacteria; order Micropepsales; family Micropepsaceae; genus Rhizomicrobium. The sequence continues at coordinate 747 of DATFSP010000205.1, forward strand.
GTTCGACTTCAACGTCTTCGATCTCCGACAACGCCGCGATCACATGGCGCACCAGCTCTTCGGGCGCGCTGGCGCCGGCAGTGAGTCCCACCACCTTCTTGCCCCGCACCCAATCGGGCTTCAATTCATTGCCGTCGGCAATCAGATAAGACGGGACACCTTCCTCGATCCCGATTTCACGCAGCCGGTTGGAGTTGGAGGAATTCTTTGCTCCCACCACCAGGATCACATCGGCCACTTTGGCCAGTTCGCGCACTGCGGTCTGGCGGTTTTGGGTTGCGTAGCAAATATCGCTGGTCTCGGGTCCAACGATGTCGTCAAATCGCTTCTTCAAGGCGACGATGATGCCCTTGGTGTCGTCGATGGAAAGGGTGGTCTGGGTGATATAGGCGACTGGATGGTCGGGGGGTATAGGCAACGTCCCTACATCGGCTTCCGATTGAACCAGATGCACCGGCGCCCCCACTTGGCCCATGGTGCCTTCCACTTCGGGATGGCCGGCATGGCCGATCAAGATCAGGGTGCGGCCGTGCGCGACATAGCGCTTGCCCTGGTTGTGCACTTTGGAAACCAGGGGACATGTGGCGTCCAATACCGGCAAGCCCCTCGATTGTGCGGTCTTGACCACGGACTGCGGTACGCCGTGTGCAGAAAATACGGTCACCGCGCCCTCGGGCACCTCGTCGAGTTCTTCGACAAAGCGGGCGCCCTTGCTCTTGAGAGTGTCCACGACATGGCGGTTATGGACGATCTCATGCCGGACATAGACCGGCTCGCCGTATTTATCGAGCGCCTTCTCGACGATGTCGATGGCACGCACGACTCCGGCACAGAAGCCGCGCGGCTGGGCAAGAATGACTCGCATGTTTCTTCCTTTGCGGCGCACGAGCGGGCTCAAGGGGAAATAAGGCCTAACCCTCGCCAAGCCAAGCCAGTTTCCCGCATCGACCCCCTGAAAACAACCCTATCGGTTTTGGGACCGGAACCGGTTAAGGACATGTCAGATAGGCCGATATTGGGATGACAAAGGGGATAATTCCGTGGCCTTTTAGCCTTGGGGACTAGATGTCGCATCAAGGGCTTTGGAGTGGAATTAGGGGATCGGGACCGGGCATGCATGGGGGATATGCAGATCGCAATGGACGTCGATAAAACAGGGTTGCCCCGCGCCATCGCCGCCAGCGCCGCCGCGGTTGATTCGGTACTGCAGAGCGTGTTGCCCAAGCCCCGTGGCGCGCAAGCGCGGGTCCAAGAGGCGATGCGCTACGCCACGTTCGCGGGGGGCAAGCGGATCAGACCCTTTCTCGTCCTTCACTCCGCGCGGCTGTTTGGCGTGTATGACCCGCAGGCACTACGGGTGGGTGCTGCGATCGAAGCTCTCCACACTTATTCTCTGGTGCATGACGATCTGCCCTGCATGGATGATGACGATTTGAGGCGCGGTCGCCCCACCACCCATGTCGCTTTCGACGAAATGACTGCGGTGCTGGCCGGAGACGCGCTTCTCACGATCTCCTTCGAAATTCTGGCGGACGCCGCCACCCATCCCGATCCGCAAGTTCGTGTGAATCTGATCGCGCGCCTGGCGGAGGCGTCCGGCCATGACGGCATGATCGGCGGCCAGATTATCGACATGCTGGCGGGCGGAAATTTCGGGCTGGACGAGGTGCTCGACCTGCAGCGGCTCAAGACTGGGCAATTGTTCGAATTCTCTTGCGAGGCGGGACCGATCCTGGGCGGGGCGGCTGCGCAAGACAGAATGCGTCTGCGCGACTATGCCCGCGAGATGGGCCTGGTGTTCCAGATTACCGATGATCTTCTGGACGTGACTTCGACCGCCGAAAAGACCGGCAAGGCGGTGGGCAAAGATGCAGGAATGGGCAAGGCCACTCTTGTGACGCTTTTGGGGGTGGAGGGCGCGCGCGCCGAGGCCGAGAAGAGGGCGAAAGCGGCCATCACCGCCCTGGGGCCTCACGCCGCCCGCTCGCCCGAGCTTTCGGGTCTACCGCTTTTTCTTCTCGACCGGGAAGCGTAAGGCCGAAAAATTGCCAAGATGCATGGGGCATAATCCCCTGTCGCGCGTTCTACGCGGATAAGGGCCTGTACACTGACGAGGCATTCATGATCAAACGCATCTGGCCCGCGCTTTCGCTGGCGCTCCTGCTACTGGCACTGGGCGTGCCCGCGAGCGCGCAACAATCCGATCCAGCGGCCGCCACCATCCAGAATTTTTATGACGCGCTTGTCGCCAGCATGAAATCCGGCGGCACCGCCAAAGGTCGCTATGAGAAGCTCAAGCCCGCGGTCGATCAGGCGTTCGACATTGAAGGGATGACGGCGCTCTCGGTGGGTCCGGGTTGGGCGTCCATCTCGCCCGAAGACCAGAAAGCGTTGGTCACTGCCTTCGATCGCATGACGGTTGCAGACTATGCCCGCAACTTCGATAGCTACAATGGCGAGAAATTCACGGTGGATCCTGCGGTGACGGACCGAGGCTCGGACAAATTCGTCAAGAGCACGCTCAAGCCCGCCAATGGCGACGCGATTCCGTTCAACTACCGCCTTCATCTGGTGGAAGGTCACTGGAAGATCGTCGACGTTTATTTGAACGGCAATATCAGCCAGCTTGCCCAGAAGCGCTCCGATTTTGGTGCGACTCTTCAGGCGTCAGGTCCACAGGGGCTGGCGAAGAAAATTGATGCCCTGGCCGATCAAACCTTAGGCTGATCCTCCCGCTGGCATGCTCCCATGCGCGGGGCGAGGCTGGTTGGCCTTTATTGCGAAGGCTGCTTGGACGTGCCCTGGAGGGGGTTAAAATCAGATAAGCTTTTCGTGAGCCTGTTCCCTGTCAGGCGGCGGCGGCCCCAGCAGCGCCGGGCTCACGAAAAGCGTCGTCACCAAGGTCCAGAACAGCGAGATCATCAACAATTCGCCCATGCTCGCAGTGCCAGGGTGGCGCGACAGCCAGAGGGTGCCGAAGCTGGACGCGGTGGTGGCCGCGCTGAAGATCACCGCTCTGGTCAGGCTCGATTGCAAGAAATTCTTGGCGCCGGCCCGCCATGCTACCGTGAAATAAATGTTAAAGGCGACGCCAATGCCGAGAAGCAGTGGCAGGGCGATGATGTTCGCGAAGTTAAGCTGCAAGTTGAACGCCACACAACTTCCTACCGTGAGCAGGCCAGCCAGGATCAGCGGGGCCAGGGTAGTTACCACATCGGCGGCGCGCCGCAATACCGCCGCCAAAAGGACCAGGATGGCGAGGAAAGACAGGATGCCGGCCTTGGTGAACGCGCCCACAATGGTGCGGCCGGATTCGCGGATCGAGATTGGTGCTCCGGTGGCATCCGGCGCGACCCTCAGGACCGCATCGCTGAAGCGTGACAGCACGCGCGGATCATTACTGATGTCCTTGGGAAAGACCTGGATACGGGCCATTCCATCGGGCGTCACCCAGTCCCGTTTCATCTGAGGCGGCAAATTGTCGAGCGAGACGCGGCCGGGAGTCAGCGCATCCGACAATTGCCTGAGCATGGTCTTTAGCCCCGGAACGATCGCCTCGGTGGCGCGGTCGCGATTGGCCTTGGGTCCGTTCGCCAATACTTCCAGCGACGCGGCCAACGCGCGGGCATGGGATGAGGCCTCGTCTCTTCCGTCTTTGGCCGCGTCGCGCAACTTGGCCGCTGTTGCCTTGAAGCTCGCCACCAGTTCGGCATCGCTGGGTGAGGGCTTGACGTCAAAAGGATTGAGCGTGGGGTCGAGAAGTCCGTTGGCGTCCGCAATCAGGGCGAGCTTTTGAGTCTGATCATCGGGCACGAAGGTCGAAAGGGTGAGCACCTGGTCGACGCTGGGTAGTTCGGCCAAACGCGCCGCTAGCTGATTGGCCTTGGCGAGCGAGGGTGCCAGCACATTGATGGCGTTGGGCGACGTCTGGGAATTGCCCATCAGGTCGAACAGGGTCGAGACCGACTCCGCTTTCCGGCTGCGCAAATCGAGCGGATTGGAATCAAAGCGCAGGAAATAAGTCAGCGCCAGGCAGATCACGCCGCTTATGGCGGCGATCCTCAGGATCGGCATGCGGTTCCGCGCCAGGAAGCGATCGAGCGGAGCGAGCGCGATAAAACCCACATCCTCGGCTTCGCCTTCCGGCGAGAGCCACATCAGGAGCGCGGGCAACAGCGTAATCGACGTGGCAAAAGCCACAACCATGCCCAGACCCGCGACAAAGCCCAACTCGGCCACCCCGGTATAATCGGTGGGCAGAAAGGAAAAGAAGCCCACCGCGGTCGCCGACGCCGCCAACGCCAACGGCAAGCCTACGCTGCGGCCGGTATGGCAGAGCGCTTCCCGCAGCACGGGATAGCGGAACCGCTCGGCGCGGTAGCGCACTGAAAATTGAATGCCGAAATCCACGCCCAGTCCCACGAACAAGGCGATGAAGGCGATCGAGATGATGTTGAAGACGCCGACAAAGAAAAGACCCACTCCCATGGTGATGACTAGGCCCACGAACAAGGTCACCAGGATGGCGATAATGATTTTAAACGAACGTAATGCCAGCCACAGCGTGGCTAAGACACCCGCCATCATCGCCGAGATCATCAGCCAGACCCGGTCGGTGAGAGTGCCGAACTCCTCGTCCCTGAGCGGCACATCGCCGGTGAGGCGAACCCGCACGCCATGGCCGGGATCGAGGTCCAATTGCGAGGCGGCGGCGCGGATCGCGTCGCTGGCGCGCCGGCCAGGCTCCAACTCGTCGTAAAACAATCTTGGCCTGACCTCGATGAAACGTCGAACCTCTTCGGCGCGAGGTGCCTCGCCCGTGATGAGGGCGCGCCAGGACAGATAATCGGCCTGTCCTTTCGCCGCGGCGGCAAGAACCTGGCCAAACTGCGTCATGGCGAGATCCAAATCAGAGAGCTTGGCTTGGCCCCGCGACACGCCCAGAAGCACGGTCGAAAGACTGTCCATCACGCCACGCAGCGACGGATCGGCGGCAAGCGCGCCGAGGAACGGTTGTGCCTTGATCAACTGCTGGGTCGTGGCTTGGACGTCCTTGAGCGGCAGAAAGAGCATGCCGTTGTGATCGAAAAAGGGACCGCCGTCGGAACGCCGCACATCCGGGAATAACATTTTGTTCTCGTTGAGGCGGGTAGTAAGCGTTGCAGCAGCCGCTTCCGCCAGTTCTGGCGTGGTTCCATCGATAACCACCAGGATCAGGTCTGATTGCTGAGGAAATAGTCGGTCGAATTGCTGCTGGCGCTTGCGCCACGCGGTATCGGGCGAAATCAAGTCACCGCTGTTGCTGTTCATGGCAAAATGGGTGGCGGTATAAAAGCTCGCACCCAGAGCTAGTAGCAGGCTCGCCAAAATCACCACGCCCTGCCAGCGGCAGCAGAAAGCGACGATGCGCTCGATGACGGGAATGGAAAGGGGCCTGGGCATCGTTCCGATGCTTAGCCAATTCTTGGCCGTTCTAAAAGTCGGGAAGTTCGACGGTCTGGACCGCCTTATCCTGGACCTGGCGCTCGCGCCGCTGCCTGTAATAGTCCCGCATGGTTGCGTAATAATCTACTGAGGCCCGCTGGATGTCCTGGAAGGTCACGATATTGGCGGATCGCGTGTCTACTGAGCCCAGGGTGGAATGGACCAGGCCGACATAGGTGCTGCCGCTGTAATGAATGAAGTGCAGGGGCGAGAAATAGCCATCCACATAACTGCCAGAAAAATCCCGGACTGAAGTGGGACCGCGGAAGGGCAGCACCAGATAAGGGCCTTGGGGCACGCCATAAACGCCTAGGGTAGCGCCGAAATCGCGGCTCTTTTCGCGCAGGCCCCAGCCGGTTGCGACATCGAAAACCCCCACCACTCCAACGGTCGTGTTGATGATGAAGCGGGCACCGGCTTCCGCCGCATTCTGAAATTCCCCGATTAGGATATCGTTGGCGACCGTGACCGGCCCGCCCATATTGACCAAGAAATTATGGATATTGCCGCGAACGCCGCGCGGCACATTGTCGGCATAGAAGGTGGCCGCGGGAAGGGCGGCGTGGCGATCCAGTCTCTGGTTGAAGTCGAAGAAGAAGCGGTTCATGGGCTCCAGCGGGTCGTTTGCCGCCTGAGCCTCCTGATTGGTTGGCGAGGCGCAGCCGGCCGTCATGAGGCTGAGCGCCAGCACCGCCAAGAACGTCCCTGCCCTCATTGCGCGCCCCAAACTTGCGCCAATCCCCTTTGTCAGCCCGGCACAAGTCCCCCCAACAATGGGACAGTATAAGCACGGGGACTCGCACCTGTCTCCGCTAAAAATATTGTGGCGGTTAACGGGGCGGGCCGAACTTGGCTGCCGGGGGCCCTTCGCTTAAGACTAGGCTTGACGATTTCAGGCCGCTGCACTGCGGCAGAGAGGGCGACATGGCTGCGGCACATCCCGAGCTGCAAAGGCTGCGGGACAGTATCGACAATATTGACGCAGCCCTGGTGCATCTTCTGGCCGAGCGTTTCAAGTGCACGCAGGCGGTGGGTGAATACAAAGCCACGCATGGCCTTCCCCCCGCCGATCCTGCGCGCGAGCAAGTGCAAATCGCCCGGCTGCGCAAGCTAGCGCATGAGGCCAAGCTCGATCCCGATTTCGCGGAACAATTCCTGGCCTTCATCGTCAAGGAAGTGATTCGCCATCATGAAGCGATCCGCGCCGCCAGGTAAGAGGTCAAGCAAGAGATAAGATATGGAACTTCCTACTCACCCGAGGAAGAAGCTTTCCGCTGGGGGCAAACACGCCATACAGCTTTGCGAGCGCGCGGTGCAGATTCATCGCGGCATCGGCATGACCCACGAGCTCGGTCATTATTTCAAGCGACTTACGCTGCTGGAGATGCTCTATGGGTCACTCAATCAAAAGGACAAAAACGGCACCAGCATCGCGACGCGCTCCGCATAATCGTCATAGGCTGGGCCCAATTCCTTGCGCAGGAAATCCTCTTCCTGGCGTGCTTTCCAGTACCAGGCGCCCGCCATTATGGCCGCCCCGGCCAATGCCACCAGCGTGCCCTCGATAGCGGCAGTAGCGAACGCGGATGCGAGAATTCCGGTATAGATCGGATGGCGCACCAGAGCGTAAGGCCCGGACACTATGATCTTGTGATCCTGTTTCCGGGCGATGTCAGCCGACCACAATTTGCCAATGGTAATCCGGGCCCACCAAGCGAAGGCAAAGCCGGCGGCAATTATGATGTCCAGAATCCATTTCCAACGGTCAGGCAGCCGCCAGAGAGCCGTCAGGGCCATGTAACGCAGCGAGAGAATCCCGAACAGCAGAAGCACGCCAAGCCACAGAAGAAGCCGGTGCGCGAACCACAACCCGCGCGACGACGGTTGCTTGACAGTCGGCGCGGCCCAGAGCGCGGCGATGCCCCACGACACCAGCCACGCCAGCCAAAGCGCATACGCGGTCAACTCAGCAGACATGCGCCATTTCTAAGTCAGCGCCGTGCCGAAAGCGAGCAATGCAGCTCCCGGGCGTGCGAAGGACGGACGAGCAAAAAAACGCCTAGAACGCCAGGGCTCTCGCCATCTTGACCAGCGGCAGTTTGTTCACCTCCGCCACAACCGTGTCGGGCACCGCCCCGTCCACTTCGATCAGAGCCAAAGCGTCCTGGCCGGGAGCACTGCGGCCCAAGGTGAAATTGGCGATATTGACCTTGGCGTCGCCCAGGACCGTGCCGAATTTGCCGATGAAGCCGGGCTTATCCTCGTTGACCACATAGAGCATGTGCGGCGCGAACTCGGCTTCGAGGTTGATGTCCTTGATCTGGATCAGGCGAGGACGCCCATCAGAGAACACTGTGCCGGCCAAGCGCCTTGTCGAACCCGACTCCAGGGTCACCGTGACTTTGATATAGCCTTCATAGATGCCCTGCCGGTTGCGGCGGGTCTCGCTCACCTTGATGCCGCGCTCTTTTGCGACCGATGGCGCATTGACCATGTTCACGCCTGACAAGATAGGGTTCAAAAGTCCTGCCAAAGCGGCTTGCGACAGCGCGCGGGTATTGAGCTCTCCGGCGATGCCTTCATAGAGAATCTCCACCGAGGTGAGGCTGGAGTCGATGAGCTGGCCGGCAAAGGCACCCAGCTTAGAAGCGAGCTGAATCCAGGGTCCTACCTTTTGCGCCTCGCTCGCCGAGATCGAGGGCATGTTGAGCGCATTGGTGATGGCGCCGGTGAGCAGATAATCGGAAATCTGCTCCGCTACCTGGAGCGCCACATTCTCCTGTGCCTCGGTAGTGGACGCGCCCAAATGCGGAGTGGCCACCACTCTTTCGTTGCCGAACAGGACATTCTCCTTTGCTGGCTCGGTCTCGAACACGTCCAGCGCCGCGCCCGCGACATGACCGGAGTCGAGCGCTGCTTTGAGCGCTTTTTCGTCGATGAGCCCGCCGCGCGCGCAATTGACGATGCGCACGCCTTTCTTGGTCTTGGCGATCGCCTCGGCCGAGAGGATGTTTTTGGTTTCGGGCGTCATCGGAACATGCAAAGTGATGAAATCGGCGCGGGCGAGAAGGTCGTCCAGCGCCACTTTCTCCACGCCCAGATCCTCGGCGCGCTCGGCCGAGAGGTAGGGATCATAAGCAATCACCCGCATCTTGAGACCCTTGGCGCGGTCGGCCACGATCGAGCCAATATTGCCGGCGCCGATCAGGCCCAGCACCTTGCCGGTGATTTCCACGCCCATGAAGCGGCTCTTTTCCCACTTGCCGGCCTGGGTCGAAGCGTTGGCGGCAGGAAGCTCACGCGCCAAGGCCAGCATCAGCGAGATGGCATGCTCGGCGGTTGTAATGGAATTGCCGAACGGCGTGTTCATCACGATCACGCCGGCCGCGGTTGCGGCGGGAATGTCCACATTGTCCACGCCGATGCCGGCGCGGCCCACCACTTTCAGCCTCTTGGCAGCCTTGATCACATCGGCGGTGATTTTGGTGGCCGAGCGAATGGCGATGCCATCATATTGGTCCACGATCTTGAGCAATTCTTCCTTGGGCAGGCCGGTCTTCACGTCGGCTTCGACGCCCCGCTCCTTGAAGATGGCGACGGCGGCAGGAGACAATTTGTCTGCGATCAGAACTTTGGGCATGGGGACTCCATGGGAAATCGGGGATTGGGGAATAACCCTACGCGCCGAACGCGCGTGGGATGAATGATGATCAGGCTGCGGCGGGCTGTCTGACCCGGGCCCAGGCCCAGTCGAGCCAGGGCGTCAGGGCTTCCAGGTCGGCGGTGTCCACCGTGGCGCCGCACCAGATGCGCAGACCCGGAGGCGCCGCGCGGTAGCCCGCAATGTCCAGGGCCACGCCTTCCTTCTCCAGGACGCTGGCGATTTTCTTGGCGGCATCCGCCTTGGCGTCGTCACTGAGCGAGGCGAACCAGGGATCGGTAATTTTGATGCAGACCGAAGTGTTGGAGCGGATCGTCCTGTCGGCTGCAAGGAATCCGGCCCAGCCGTTTTTCCTTGTCCACGCCTCAAGCACCGCAAGATTATCGTTGGAACGCTTGATCAGGCCCTTCAGCCCGCCGACACTTTCCGCCCAGGTGAGCGCATCGAGATAATCTTCGACCGCGACCATCGAAGGCGTGTTGATGGTTTCGCCTTCGAAAATACCGTCCACGATCTTGCCGCCCTTGGTCATGCGAAAGATTTTCGGCATCGGCCAGTGCGGCGTATAGCTTTCCAGCCGCGCTACCGCGTTGGGCGAAAGCACCAGCATCCCGTGGGCCGCTTCGCCGCCCAGCACTTTCTGCCAGGAGAAAGTGGTGACATCGAGTTTGTCCCACGGAAGATCCATCGCGAAGGCGGCCGAGGTCGCGTCGCAGATGGTGATGCCGTCGCGGTCGGCGGGAATCCAGTCGCCATTCGGCACTTTTACGCCCGAGGTCGTGCCGTTCCAAAGAAACACCACATCCCGGTTCTTGGCGGTCTTCAATTCTGGCAATTCTCCGTACGGCGCCTTATGCACGTTGGCCTTGAGCTTGAGTTGCTTGACCGTGTCGGTGACCCAGTCCTCGCCAAAGCTTTCCCATGCGAAAATGTCCACTTCCATGGGACCAAGCAGCGACCACATCGCCATTTCCATGGCGCCGGTGTCGGACGCCGCCACAATGCCCACCCGGTAATCGGCGGGAATGCCCAGAAGTTTCTTGGTACGCTCGATCGCTTCCTTGAGCTTGGCTTTGCCGGGTTTGGAGCGGTGAGACCGCCCCACCAGCGCATTGTTTAGGGCTTCAGGGGTCCAGCCGGGGCGTTTGGCGCAAGGTCCGGACGAAAAAAAAGGCCGCGCGGGACGCACAGCCGGATGCTTCACTTCGGTCATGTATTCATTCCTTTCAGAATGATAGCGCCTCGTTGGGGAGGCGTGGCCCGCCGCCGATATACGTAAGATGAGGTTCACCCGTCAACCGCTGTTTTGGAACAGAGGTAATATTTATGCGTTCCACGAAAACGGCGTTTTTGCAGGATTTGGCTCGCACGCGATCTCGATATTCCCAAGGACAAGCTGGGGTTTCATAATACTGAAGGCGCGTGAATATGACGCGAATAGTCTCTCCACTGGCACGCGCTCGAGCGTGCAAAGGGCAGAGCGAGTTTTATGCGGGCGCGGCCAGCTGCTTGGGCTGCATTGCGGATTGAAGCTTTTCGAAGGCGCGGACTTCGATCTGGCGGACGCGCTCGCGGCTCACGCCGTATTTCTGAGAGAGTTCTTCCAGCGTCGCCGGTTCGTCCTTGAGCCGGCGCTCCTGGATGATGTCACGCTCGCGTTCGCTCAGGGTATCGAGCGCAATGGCCAGCGCCTCGTGGCGGTCGCCGCGCTCTTCGCGCTCCGCGAGCCGCGTTTCCTGATCGGGCATGTCGTCGGCAAGCCAGTCCTGCCACTCATTCTCCGATTCGGTGCGCAGCGGAGCGTTCAGCGAGGAGTCAGGCCCGGTGAGGCGGCGGTTCATCTCGGTCACTTCTTTTTCGGTCACGCCCAGTTGATCGGCCAGTTTGGCCGTATGTGCGGGAGTGAGATCACCTTCCTCGATGGCGCCGATATTCGTCTTGGCCTTCCTAAGATTGAAGAACAGCTTCTTTTGTGCCGCAGTGGTGCCCAGCTTCACCATGCTCCAACTGCGCAGCACATATTCCTGGATGGCGGCGCGGATCCACCACATGGCATAAGTGGCGAGCCGGAAACCCTTGTCGGGATCGAAGCGCTTTACCGCCTGCATCAAACCCACATTGCCTTCGGAAACGATTTCCGCCACCGGTAGTCCGTAGCCGCGATACCCCATGGCGATCTTGGCCACCAGCCTGAGATGGCTGGTGACAAGCCGGCGTGCCGCCTCTGCATCGCCATGCTCTTTGAGGCGCTTGGCGAACATGTACTCGTCTTCGGGAGTGAGAATGGGGAATTTGCGGATTTCGGCCAGGTAACGTGACAGGCCGGCATCGCTGGAAAGAACGGGAAGACCGCGGCTGCTCATGAACCCCTCTGAAATCTGGGCGCCTGGACTGTACGCCTTTGACCGGTCTACAGCACCCGGAACTCGCCCCTGGGCACAATAAGTGGTTATCGCTCAACCGCCATTCAATCCCCTCAATGCTCTGACCAAGTTTGCGAAATCCGTGGGCCAGGGCGACTCGAAACGCATAGTCTTGTGCAGACTGGGATGCTGGAACCCCAACACATACGCGTGGAGTGCCTGTCGCGAGAAATCGGCAGCGGCCGTGAATGCCAGTGTTTCCTGCGGGGTCTTTGGCCGGGGTGCCTGGCGGGCGCGGCCATAAGACGGATCACCGATCAGTGGATGGCCCAGATGGGTGAGATGGACGCGGATCTGATGGGTGCGTCCGGTCTCCAGCCTGCACTCGACCAGCGATGCGAAAGGCCGTGCATCGGACCCGAAGCGTTCGATCACGCGATAGCGGGTGCGTGCCGCTTTCCCGCCGCCGCGTAGCACCGCCATGCGCTTGCGGTCGAAAGGATTGCGTCCGATTTGTCCTTCGATCACTCCATCGCCCAGCCGCGGACTTCCCCACACCACCGCGTGATAGGCGCGCTCGATGGTGTGATTGGCGAATTGCTTGGCGAGGCTTCCCATCGCCCGTTCGGTCTTGGCCGCCACCAGCAGCCCTGACGTGTCCTTGTCCAGGCGATGGACAATGCCGGGCCTAACTTCTCCTCCGATGCCCATGAGACTGTCGCCGCAATGCGCGATCAGAGCGTTGACCAGTGTGCCGTCGGGATTGCCCGCCGCCGGGTGCACCACCAAGCCGGCGGGCTTCTCGATTACGATAAGGTCCTTGTCCTCGTACACGACAGCGAGCGGTATATCCTGGCCGCGGGGCACGGCCGGCATGGGCGCGGGAAGTGCAAGCGCGTAAGCCTCGCCCCCTTTGACCCGGTGGTTGGCGTCTTTTATCGTCGCGCCGTTCAGCGTCACCGCGCCCTGGTCGATCAAGGTCTCCAGCCGCGAGCGACTTAGATCCGGCAGCAGAGACGCCAATACTCGATCCAGGCGCTGACCGGCCCGGTCGGACGGCACGAAGATGGAAACGGGATTTTCTGGCATGGCTATGGGGCAAGAGAATAGTGGACGCGGTCCAACTTATCGCGCCGCCCTGATCGCCGTCATCATCCTCAGCGTGCTTTTCGTCGCGGGCGTCGTGGCGTTGATCATCGGCTTCATGCGCCAATATGAGATTTACCGGAGCGGCGGGCGGAACGGAATGGCTGTGTCTGGCGCGGCGCCTGCGGTGGTGGAGCTTGAGCCGGGCGCGCGCATCGTCTCGGTCAAGACCACGCCCAACCGGCTGATCCTTCAACTCGCCACGCCTAAGGGAGGCGAAGTAGAGGTGCTGGATCTCTCGACGGGCAAGCTGCTTTTCCGGGTGGCGGCGCCTGCGCCATGAAATTGCTCATGCCACAGGAGTTGCGGGCGAGGATCGAAGAATGCGCGCGCGAATCCTTCCCGCGCGAATGTTGCGGCTTGATCGCGGGTACGCGTGAGGGTGATATCGCGCTGGCGCTGGCGCTTCATCCCGCCCGCAACATCGCGACACGCGCGGACCGGTTCGAAATCGAGCCAGGGGATCATCTCAGGGCGTTGAAGCAGGCGCGGGCAAATGGGCATGTCTTGATCGGCTGCTATCATTCCCATCCGAACGGCGAACCAAAGCCTTCGGCCAATGATCTGGCCGGGGCAGGGGAAGAGGATTTCCTCTGGCTTATCGCGGCGCTATCCAGCGCGAACGGGCCATTGACGCTTGCCGCTTTTGACTATTCTGCCGCCGCTTATGTGCCGGCAGAGCTGGTCTCGGCGATTGGCGCTGACTGAGTGACATCGTCGGTGAAGTCACGTGGCTGACCGTCCTGCAGGTCAGGCAATTCCTAACCTTCCCGGTCGACGCTGACTGCGCCGTCCGCATCCCTGACGCGAAAGAAATATCGAGCCATCTCCTTGGAACCATTCGGTTCTCTGAAAGATTCCAACAGCCGGGCACACGCCATGTTCCGGTCCGCTTTTGCGTGCCGAAGGCAGGCTCTACGAGAAACTTGCTCCCCGGAACCGGGCTCGCGTATAAGCGCGCGCACCCGCATGCTCCCATCGTCTAGCGGTTAGGACGCGGCCCTCTCAAGGCTGAAACCGGGGTTCGATTCCCCGTGGGAGCGCCATCCCGAAATGTTCCAATTGATTTTGCTCGATATTTTCTCGGGTGGGGCAATTCGAGGGAAAATGTGGGGCAATTCAATTCCGATTTTGTTCGGCCTTTGTCGTTCACTTGTCCGCTGACTTTTGCCCAATCCTGAGGTGCTTCATCCCGGCATCCGCAAGCGTCTTCCTGTTCGCCTTCTTCGTATAGTGGATCGCCATTTGCTCCGTCATCCAGCCGAACATAGCCATCAACTGGTGGACCGTAGCTCCGTTGTTGGCCGCGATTGTGGCGGCACCTTTACGGATGCCGTGCATGGTGCAGTTCACGAGTCCTGCCTTACGGCACTTTTCGTTGAACCATTGTCCGAATCCTTTTTCGGAAAAAGTCTTTCCATACTCGGTGAGGATGAATGCGAGGTCGCCGCGCGGAGCCAGCGCTAATTCCGCCGCGAGTTCGTCGATCACGGGCAGGTCAACCCAGATGTTGGTCTTCTTCTGATTGAAGACGAAGCGTCCGTCTTTGACGTGTTGAGGCCCGAACAGGCGCGCATCGCATCCGCGCGCGAACGTGTACAGGAAAAGCGCCATAGCGCGCCGCTCCTTGGTCCCGGAGAGATAAAAGTCCATAAATTGCTGGAATTCCTCTTCGGTCCACGGATGGTGACCGTCACTCTCGTAGTCGAAGCTCTTCACGTCCCTCACAGGGTTTGATCCAACGAGGTCACTATGGTTCTCAAGGCCATAAACGAACACATAGCCGATAATCTTGCGAAGCAGGTTTGCCGCTGCTTTGTGCTCAACGTTCGTTCCCGCTTTGAGATCGCGAAGAACGCGGACCGCCTTCGCGGTCATCTTGGAAATCGGCATATCCCCGAATTTAAGATTGGGCTGGTCTGGGTTGATGGGCTGTTGCCATGTCCATTCGAGGTTGCGGCGGCGAGTAGAAGGTGTCGTCCCGGTCAAGGATTTGAATTCGGCACACGCCATATATTGCTCGCAAAGCCAGCGCCATGTGCCGGAGATGCTTTTATCGCACGACCCAATGGTGGGAGCCTCTCCCTTGCCGGTTAGCTCGTACTCCGCCATGGCTTGTCCGTATTGCACCATGAATTCGGGAGACCATGGCGATCCGCGAAGACGCACTTTGTTTTGGCCGGGCCTGCGGAAATAGACAGCGTATTTGTCTTTACCCGTCTTTTTGTCTTTACGGGCCTTTTGCTCGAAGCAGTAGGCTGGAAGGTAGCGGGGACGACGGGGCATTACTGGCACCCCTTACACGCGAACATCATTCCAAGCATCCATTTGGGCTTCGGCTTCTGAACCGAACAGCACGTCGAGAGCATCGTCCAACGCATAGCGGTCCGTGAGAACGACACCTCCGATCTTCTTTGGTGCCGGAAGCCTGCGTTCCTTAACCCACGCATCGTAGGTTGTGGGCGAGATGCCAGCGTAGTCCGCAGCATCGAGTGGGCGCAGTCCGCGCGGCCAAGCCGACTCCCGCTTCGGACTGCGCCTCGCGCGCGCGCGACCACGGGCCGTCTGTTCATTAGACGCTGCGCGGAGCACAGGGCGTTCGGCTTCATAACTACGATTGTTCATTCCATGGTCCAGTTCGGGTTGGACTGGCGGCGGCGAGCCGCGCCAGTACCGCGCTGGAATTTGGACCTTGGGGAGCGTGATGAGACACTTGTGAGTTCAGTTTGAAAGTCTCTGGGATGGTCTCACATCGGCGGACGGCGTCAAGAATTCCATACAGCCAGTCTCGTAGGGCGGGCAATTCAATTAATGCCCGCCCATCGTGATGGTTAACGGACGCGCTTTTTACGCCGCCCCCGCTTGCATTTGGGTGTCGATCATCGCGAGGCAAAAGGCGACATTCTGCCCGTCGTCCATCGTCCGCTGGAACATGAAGGCATCATCACCGACGTTATAGGTGCGGTCGATCATCGTCAGGAGTGAGTTCTTCATGAACCGCGAACGCTTCTGGTCGTCGTTGCTGCCGCTGATAATATCGAGGCCAGAATCCATGGCCCAATCGAACAGGGCGTTAGCGGGCTGTGCCGAGGTAGTGCCCCACGTCTTGTGGAATTCGCGGATGAATTGGCGGCTCGCGGCGTCCTCCAAATCGGTGGAGTTGGTGGTGAAGTTGTCGAGAAAGCCTTTGATGGCGCACGCCTGCAACACGCCGCCGACCTTCGCCGACCAATCCTCGAATGAAGCGCGGCGGCGGGCAGTGAACTTGGGCTGCCCGGCATTGATCCAGTACTGGATCATCGTCAGGATATGCCTCACCGCCACGGCGCGGTTCTGCTGGATGAACTGCGAATAGGTCAGTCCCGAAATATCCGGGTGGCGGAAGATGCGTTTGGTGGCATCTGCCGTGCGCGCGTTCAACTGAATAAACACGGTGCGGCGGCGCATCTCGTCGAGAATGATAGTATTGTTGCCGGTGGCAACCCAGTTGAAGCGGTTCGGGACCAACACGTTTTTGGACGAGCCCAGCAGACGACCGGAAATGTTGGCCTGCGTGATGGCGCGCAGCAGTTCGCGGTTGTTAAAGTTCTTCACGTCATCGAAGAACAGGTGCGACCGGGGCTCCTGCACGGCGGCAATGAGGCCCTTCTGCATCTCTTCCTCGTTTTGACTGTAGCGAGCTCCCCGCATTCGACCAACTCGGTCGCATTTGATTAAATTGTCCGCCTTGCGCTCGGGCATCATTTCTCCATCCGTTAAGGCCTGGCCGTTAAACCGTTGCGGCGGGTTAAGCTCGTGGAGAACTTGATGGCTACTCTGCTCAAGAAGTTCGCCGCCAATGAGGATGGCGCCACCGCCATCGAATACGGGATCATCGCCGCATTGATGTCGGTTGCGCTCATCGCCACTTTGAGTCTGGTGGGTACCAACCTCAGCAATGACTTCAACACGGTGGCCAGCTCGCTCCGTTAAATCCCAAATCGCATGATCACGAGGCCGTCAGCGATGGCGGGGCTTTCTTTTCATGGGCTTGCGGTTAACCAAATGGCGTAACAGCTGTTGGCAGCAGCGTCGCTCGTTGCCGGCGCTCCGGTCATCGGGCGTTCTAACCCTTCCCTCTGTTTGTGCAGACTGTCAGACCTTCGCTGATCCATTCGCCGGGTTCGTTTCCTGGTTTGGAAATCGAAGGGAAAGATGGGTTGGAAGGTGGATTCAGCGGAGTTAAGGGCCTAACCCATTGATCCTGAATCCAATGACGCGGAGGGCTCCTCCGCGCCGGCATTGGCGGCATTGGACCAAAAGTTAGCTAGGCAGCAATCCTACCCCCGCTAACGTTCGATACGGGATGGGGCGTGGCCAGGAGACCACAACCCGGTCTCTGTCCCCACAGCCCCGACCACGCCCCTATCTGCCGCGCACACGATTGGCCCAAAGGCCAACTTGAGGGCAACGACCCAGCGCCCTTTTGATTTGATTCGGGATGGTGCGTGATTGGACTAGCCTTGGTCCAGGGACGTGCGTCCTGATGGGTCACGCTCCATCCTCCTCTGGATAAGTAGAAGTCACGGATTCGAAACCGCAAAACTCGTATATATTACGGTTCTGTTTTTCGGGGGGCTGAGGTCATCCTCTTCGAGAGACATTCGCTTGTAATGAAGCGACTAGCGGGAGCCCGGAGAGGTACTACCCCCTCTCCGGGCTTTCTCTCGTTTTCGAGCATCTGGTCTGAGGCCCTGCGCGGCATTCTTCCTTCACCGCAGGCCATACTTGGCGGCAATGGCGTCACAACCGGTGCCGCATTCCAGGGCCTCGATGGTGGTACGGGACGAAGGCGTGAGACCGAACTCCGCCGCCAGCCGGAGCGCATCGCGGCGCAAGACATTGATCGTGCCGAGCAGCGGGTTCTGAATGTAATTGCCGCTTTGTGTTTTCATAACGACGCCGTGCGTCTGCTTCTGCGCTGTCTCGAAAGCCTTAAAATCTTCGACCGCCTGGCGATACCGCCCGAACGCATCGCAATAGGTGCCGAGCATCGATGTATCGACATCGGTGAGTGAACCGATCATCCACAAGGTCGGCGCGACGCGATCCCATTCCTCAGTCGCGTAAGGCGACAGCCAGGACGGCGGCTGCGGACAGGTGGGCGGAATTGGAGGCTTCGGCTCATTCGATTTGACCGGATTTCCGCCGCCGATATTGCCTTCGATTACACGCAGATTCGTTGGTCTTGGTTTTGGGCCACCGCGCCGCGCCATAGGCATTCCCCTGAATTTGCCCCCGGTCAAAGTTTAGACTTTTTGCGCACGAACGCGCCATGCCGTTCCTCGGCGGGCGCACGACTGAACATTTGCACCCCCCCCC
Organism: Rhizomicrobium sp.; assembly: GCA_035262545.1. GTDB lineage: Bacteria > Pseudomonadota > Alphaproteobacteria > Micropepsales > Micropepsaceae > Rhizomicrobium. The sequence goes on from DATFSP010000205.1 coordinate 18,762, forward strand.
GCCGGTGGCCGCTCGCCTCGATCCGGGGCCTGTCGGGCCGCGTCCAACCGCGTGTTTGCGGACAGAGGGACAGGCAGCGCGCAGGTCGCGCCCAACAGATTGCCGTCCTCATCGAGCGCGATGAACTTCCCGCGCTGAGGATCGAAGCGTACCACGTAGGTGACGTTGGGGATTTTCTGTCTCTCGCTTGCCCGCTTTAAATTAGGCGCGCAAACTTAACCGTAGAGCACGCGCGATGCGCCCACGCACCTGAATCCTTCTTTCAACGCCGCGCGGAATCCTCACAGGTGAAAAAGACGCGCTGGACAACTACATGCCAAGTCACTGATCGTTCTTGTGACCTGGAGCGTCGTGGCGCCAGGGATGGTAGCGATCCAGATGCTTAGCGCGGAATTGCTCCGCGTCGGCGCGATGCTCCCAGGCATGGAATTGTCCGTCAGTCGCCATATAGCCGTCGGCATAGGCGACTTTAACCTGATCAGGATCTACGTCCGCACGCACCATGCTGGTGCCCATAACGGTTGTGGTCACGATCGCAAGAGCCAAAGCGCCAAATTTAGTGCGCATGTTTGCTCCTCTTTTGTTACGCGGAAAGCAGCATAACACGAGAATCAAGCAAGAGGCGCGCAATCAAAATGGCGTGCGACGAATGCTGGCGTTGCGATGGTGTAAAATGATGCACTCCGGACCGGGAACTCTCTGCTAGCTTTCGCAGGTGCGATGAAGCAAAAGCTGGAGCTGTCCTCGACCTATCGCGAGAGTTTTTTGATTGGGAAGGCCAGCGCGGCTTCTTCGAGCGCCTGAACATGGTCGCGTTCTTAGAACGCGAGGGCCGCCGCCCGATATCGGCGCGCACGTCACGATTTGAACCTAGCCCTTCTTCGCCACCGTTTCGGAGGCTTGATCAAGCAGCTCTTTCATTTTCTGCTGAATAGCTGAATCGGAACAGCTTACCTTCCGAGCGGCGAAATCTCCGCGTATCTTTTCGAACACTGGATCCTGGCCCTTTCCTTTCAAGCCCGCTTCTATCAGGGCCTGCACATAGCCGCCCGCTTCTTCGGGAGCCAAACGCATGGTCTGAGCCGCCCACTGGGCCAGCCAGGTGTTGCGCCGGGCCATAATCTGGAAATGCGTTTCTTCGTCATGGGCCCATTTGGCTTCATAACCGCGTTCACGTTCGTCGAATGCACCTGTCATGGCGATATGCCCTTCTTGCCCGTGCCCAGCTTATCCGCTGGAATGCCGTTCGAGGAGACCTCCCCGGGTGCCGGAATGCGACGCCCGCCCTTCTATCGGGAGCACGCGCGAATGGCGTTAGGCAGGGACTGGCGTGGGATACCCCGATCCAAATAGATGGCTTACCCGCGACGAACTGGAAGGACCGCGAAAACGTAACCCTGCGCGGCACCTTCTCCCAATGCGTGAAGCGATGGCTTGGACTGTCCTCGACCTATCGCAAGCCTTGTTCGATTGGGCGGGGGCCGAACGGCGCACTATGTCGTTCGACCCCAAGCCTCGGGTCGTCAGTGTCAAAGATTTTTACAGAATTTCCGCCTACGGAGCTTCTGAGCGCGTCACGATTGGCGCTAAGTGCTTGATTTTTCGAATGGCAGGTTTTGGCACGGGAATTGCTCGATAAGAGGTGATTGGGGAAGGGGTCTCATCTATGCGTCTACCAATTTTGGCCGCCGCCATCGCGGGGGCGATTGCATTTGGCGGAAGCGCCGAAGCAAGCGTGATCAATCCGCAACTTAGCGTGAGCGGTGAATCGCCCACCAGCTTGGGCAATCCCCCCTTCACGCTGGGCTGGGAATTCACCACCAACCAAACGATCAGCGTGAATGCCCTTGGGATGTACGATAACCCAGGCCCGATGGCCGACAGTTATTCGGTCGGAATATGGGACAATTCTAACACTTTGCTGGCCGAGACCACAGTCTCCAATGGCGGCACGAAGAACGCGCAATGGATCTACGACGCCATTGGTCCGGTAACTTTGGCGGCTGGCGGCACCTACTACATCGGCGCTCTCTATCTCGATGGAAATGATCCCACGGTTTTTCCTAATGACGGCAGCACCGTCTCGACCAGCCCGGATATCACCTATGTGGGATCTACCTACTGCGCCAGTAGCAGCACCTTGTGTTCTCCGACGATCGCGGACGGTGTTAATGGGTTCTTCGGTCCGAACTTTTCGGCCACTTCCGCATCCGTTCCCGAACCCTCATCTCTGCCCATGCTCCTCGCGGGCCTCGGCCTGATCGGTGGAGCGTTCTATTTCGGCCGCAAGAAGATGGCGACGGCATAACGCATTTGCATTTGGCGCGGACGATCTAAAGAGAGCCGGTGGACCAACCTCCATCGGCTCTTTTTCTTTGCGCGTACAGGTGCCGCTGGACTCAAGGCGGGTCAGAATCTCGTTTCCAACCGAACCAGCGACACCACAGCCGATGATGAGTATCTGCGCGCTCTTGGACTCTTTCGCGCTGGGCCTTCAATCAGGCGATCCCCCTCCTTGAATCAGTTGTGAAGCGCGATGCCGGATATGCGCCCGTTGGCGGCGGCTCTCGATGGCGCAGTAAAGCAATGCCGGAACGAGCAAGCCCGGAATCCAGGCAATATCGGCGCCGATCCATCGCGCCACCACTCCCGCATAGAATGTCAGCTGCACGAACGGAATCTGGACCAGGATGGCGACGCTATAAATGGAAATTGCGCTCCAGTTGAAGCGACCATAAAGCCCGTCGAGATCGAACATGTCCTTGACGCTGTACGATGCCTTGCGCACGACATAATAGTCGGCAAGGTTGATCGCGCTCCAAGGCACCAGCATATAGACCATGATACCCAGCATGTCTCCAAAATAGCGATGGAAGTCATGCTGGCTAACGATGGCGATGAAGGTGGCGATCACCATGACTATCGCCATGATGACGAACTTGGTTCCTTTTCCCACGCGGCTGTCACTGCGAAAGCCGGTGAAGATTGTGCTAGTGGACATGTAAGCGCTGTAGAGATTCATCACGCACGCCTGGAACACGCCGAATACGATCAGAGCCTTCGCGACGGCGGCGGCCGGGCCAAACAGCCCGGCAATGCCG
>DATFSP010000206.1:0-15202 GCA_035262545.1 Rhizomicrobium sp.
CTGCACAAGAATCTAATTCTGGCAGGCCTCAATGATGAACCGGTCGAGACGGCCGCCGGAAACCTACTGCAAACCGACCTGCTCGATGTTTTTCGTGACTGTGTACGCAGTCAGGGCGCGGCTGTCTGGCCCGTAATCGCTCATAGACGACGGCAATAGTATAGAATTTGGTACTTTTTTGCAGATCAATTTCGATCCATCCGGGGGTTTGTCCATCCCCGCATAACCAATAGGTCGCGGGCTTATCGTCATTTGCGAGATCTGGGCCGCTTGTGTCGGCGATACTGCTGACAGATGAGAGTCGCTCGGACGCAAGATTTGGCGTGAGAATTTGCTGTGTCGCGGCCAGTCGCGGAGCGGTCACCCGGTTTCCCCAATACTGCCCAATTTCGCTAAGACGATCCATCGCATTCTGATCGAAACGCCCTTCCCGGTTAGATGACTTTGGGCAGCGAGTCCCTTCAGTCGACGTGAAATACCTCTTCCATTTCCGCCCACCATTCGCCCTCTTTGCGAGTTGCGAGCGGTTCTTGCAGTGGGTTCATTACTGACCACCACTCTTGTGTTTTGGGATGAGCCGCCATCTTTGCCAAATCTTTTTTTAAATCGCCCCCGTGGTACTCAAAGTAGCTGAAGAGTAGATCATCTTTGAAATAGATGGAGTAGTTGCGAATGTTGCAGTCTCGAATCATGTCCAGGACTTCTGGCCAAACATCTCTGTGATAAGCCCGATACATGTCGGCGGTCCCAGGCTTGAGTCTTATGATCATACCAATCCGCTTCATCGCTCTCTCTCCCGCCGGAAATTCCTTCAGTCTCAGTGTCGGTATTGCTCAAGCGACGCCGGTTTCATTTCTACAGAAAAGCCTGGGGCAGATGGTGGCATGTAAGCTGCATTTCGTATGATACAGGGGTGAAGAAAATGCTCGTGAAGGTGATCGGCAAATTCCGCTACGCGTCCCTCGGTCGTTGTTGCAAAGGATAGAAAGTCGATCATGGAAACATGTTGGATATATTCGCAAAGTCCAACCCCGCCAGCATGTGGACAAACTGGCAGATCATATTTCGCAGCCATGAGTAAAACGGCCAAGATTTCGTTCACGCCCCCGAGACGGCAAGCATCTAGTTGAACCACGTCGATGGCACCACTCATGATGAACTGCTTGAACAAGATGCGGTTCTGGCACATCTCACCAGTTGCGACTTTAATGGGATTGATGCCGTCGCGAATCCGGCGATGGCCAAGAATGTCATCCGGACTGGTAGGCTCTTCGATGAACCACGGGTTCGCGAACGCTAGTGCATTCACCCAGGCAATCGCTTCGTCAACCTCCCAGACCTGATTGGCATCCATCATGAGAATCCGGTTAGGGCCGATTACTTCGCGAACGATTCGGAGACGGCGGATGTCGTTTTCAAGAGTCGCACCCACTTTAAGCTTTAGGTGTGAAAATCCTGCATTTACGGCCTCCTGCGCAAGGCGGCCCAGCCTTGCATCATCATAGCCAAGCCAGCCAGCGGACGTCGTATAACAAGGGTAGCCGTTGGCTCGGAGCCGCGCCTCGCGAGTAGATTTCCCCTGGGAGCGCTTTTCGAGCAGAATAAGTGCTTCCTCGGGCGTTATGCAGTCTGTTATGTACCGGAAGTCGATAGCCCGGACGAGTTCGGTTGGCGACATTTCGCCCACTAACTGCCACAGCGGTTTGTTCTCGACCCGCGCCCACAAATCCCAGACAGCGTTCACGAGCGCGGCGGTTGCAAGGTGGATTGCGCCCTTGTCCGGACCGATCCAGCGCAATTGACTGTCACCGGTCAGATGCCGCCAGAATCGTCCCGGATTTTCGCGAACCCAGTCCAGATCTATCCCAACAACAAGGTGCCGCATGGCTTCGATGGCGGCCACGCAAACTTCATTGCCGCGGCCGATTGTAAAGGTGAGGCCATGGCCTTGAAACGCTGTATCGGTGTCCAGAATCACATACGCGGCCGAATAATCCGGGTCAGGATTCATGGCGTCCGAACCGTCCAACCTGCGGCTCGTTGGAAAGCGAACATCGATGGTGCGAAATCCCGTTATACGGGTCATCTCAACCTCCTAATCGGTGTTTAGTTGAATGCAAGAGACTCAAGCATCATGCTCCTGCACTACGTTGCCCAACCACCATCGATGACGTGGGTTTGGCCCGTAGTGAATGCGGAGTCGTCGGAGGCAAGATACAGAGCCAGGGCCGCGATTTCTTCGGGTTTGCCAAGTCGCCCCATAGGTTGGCGCGCCACGAAAGCCCTCAATGCCGCTCCGTAATCGCCTGTCGCGGCTAAGCGCTCGTGCAAAGATGGGGTATCGACAGTCCCGGGACATATTGCATTGCATCGAACTCCCCGGGTGATGAAGTCTGCTGCAATTGCTTTTGTTAGGCCAATGACGGCGGCTTTGGTCGCTCCATAAGCGAAGCGATTTGGTACGCCCTTCACCGAGGACGCTACCGAAGACATATTGATGATCGACCCGCCACCCCGGGAAATCATTCCCGGAAGGCTGGCCTTAATTGTCCTGTACATGGCAGTGACATTCAGGTCGAACGCGTCTGCCCAGTCCTTTTCCTCACATTCCAAGATGGACCCGGACGGAACTGTCCCTGCGCAATTGAAAAGAATGTCAAGCGGTCCGGATTTGGCTATCACGCTCTCGATCATGCCGGTGTCGCGGGCGTCGAGCCGGGCTGTTTGGCAATCTCCAAGGCCTGTAAGCGCCGACGCGTTGATATCAGTCGCCCACACGGTGGCGCCTGCTCGGGAGAAGGCCTCCGCCGCCGCCCGACCAATACCCTGACCCGCCGCCGTTATAAGGGCTGTCTTTCCAGCCAGTTTGCCCGCCGCAGCATTCATTCATCATCACCATTGACGTTGACTGCCTCTTGGAGTCCGTAGACCCGGGCTGCGGTGCCACCCCAAATCGCGTCGCGTGCCTTTGCGTCTAGGCCCCTGATCAGCTTCTCGGTGATAGCTACCCATCCGTGGTAGGTTGCAACCGTGGTCAGCACAGGCCAATCGCTGCCCCACAAAATTCGATCACAATCGAAGTTCTCTAAGAGCGCTTCGACGATTGGTGCGAGTGTATCGTAGTGGAGGCCTGGCGGGCCCTCTGTTAAAAGACCGGAGAGCTTCACGCTCACATTGGGGCAGTCTGCAAGAGCCACGATCGCTTCGCGCCAATCTTTGCCAACGTTTCCGTTTATGGCTGGCTTTCCGGCATGGTCGAGCACAATGGCAAGGGATGGAAACCGTGTGGCCAACTCAAGAATGACCGGTAACTGGGTTTCTCGAACCAAGGCATCGAAAACCAACTCGTGCGCGGCCATAGCCGAAATGCCGGCGCCCAATTCGGGTCTTAAAATCCAATTGAGGTCCGGAATGTCCTGCAGCATGGGGCGCAGGCCTACCAAAGTTCGGGTATTGGCCAAGCGCTCTACGCGGGCAGGCGCGTCGGCGGCCGCAAGATCCGTCCAACCGACAACGCCAGCTATCCAAGGCGTTCGTCGAGCGATCTCAAGAAGATACTCAGTTTCTGGCTCAGTTGGTGCGGCTTGAACAAGGATTGTCGTTTCGATTCCTGCTTCGTCGAGCAATGGGCGTAACAAATCTGGCTCGAAGTCGCGATATAGCGTGGTCAACTCAGGCGTCAGCCATCCATAATCTCCGCGAGCCGGCCGCCAGAAATGCTGGTGAGCATCTATGCGCATGCGGTTTCGCCCGGCAGTGGCGCACTGGAATCCACTAATCCCTGGGTTCGCAATTGTGCCCAAAAATCAGTGGGGATTTTTGTGTTGTACAGGTCAATTGTTTGGGCTACGCGCGCTGCGCTACCCAGACCGGGAATAACGCTTACTACAGCAGGATGTGCAAGCGGAAACTGAAGCGCCGCCGCGGCCAGCGGAACGTCGAAATCCGCGCAAAGCGCTTCAAGGCGGCGCACACGCTCGACGATATGTGCTGGAGCAGGTTTATAATCATAAAGTGGCGTCTCCGGCCCGTGAGTTCCAGTCGCAAGAATTCCTGAATTGTAAGCACCACCAATGACAACGGCGATACCACGCTCGACGCAAGCGGGCAGGAATTGCGCCAATGCTCCTTGCTCGAGAAGAGTATAGCGACTCGCAAGCAGAACAATGTCGAGATCCTCTTGAGGCATCGCCTCCATGCAAATTTCCCACTCATTGACACCTAAACCGAAGCCGCCGATGGCACCCGAAAGGCGAAGTTCCTTGAGCGCTCGGAATCCGCCGCCTAACAAATCAGCAAAGTGGCGACGATTGTCCTGGCCATGTGTGAGAGAACCAATGTCATGAACGTAAAGGAGATCTATGTGGGCCAGGCCAAGGCGCTGCAGACTGTCTTCATAGCTGCGCATTAGGCCCCCATAGGTGTAGTCATAATTGGATTCAAACTGCATCGGTGAGTAGAACCCGTTTCGCTCTGCATTCCCTAAGAGGTTAGGATTCGCCCGAAGCAGCCGGCCCACCTTTGTGGAGAGCGTTGCATCGGCGCGTCCTCGCAAAACATCTCCGACCCGCCGTTCACTTAATCCGTGACCATAACGTGGTGCCGTGTCGACATAAGCGATACCGGCTTCTAAAGCTGCAATGAGCGTTTCGCGGCTATCGCTTTCACTTAGGGGATGGTAGAGGTTTCCAAGCATTGCAGCGCCGAACCCGATCTCACTTGTTCGAATACCGGCAGACTGAATGAGGCGAGTCCGCATCTATTTCCCCGTAAAGGAGAGAATGCACCGTTTCAACTCGACTTCTTCGTGTAATCGCTGCATCGCTTCCACTCTTCATCGGATTCCAGACTCCGAAGCCTCCCAGTTCGCGCCTGCGTCCCCGTTGAATAAATTACTCAAGGTTCAGCTTAATGGCACCATTGTCATGCCAATGTGGGTGGTTGAACCAGTCGATCGGCTGACAAAGCCCGCCGAGCACAACCAAGCTGCAACAAAAGCGATTTTCTTCTCAGGAGATACCTATCCTACGCAGTTCACGATATCACCAAGTTCCAGCCCCATCAGCAATACAATGCCGGAGCTTAACGTATAGGCATTGAGCTACACCGTCATCGCTGTTTTCTGGTTGGCGCGTCGACGGTTCATGGCGATCGTTTACAAAAGTGGACGCTCAGCTAAAAGTGCTTAACTTGATAATGCTCGGATCGATTGGGCTAGTTCCAGGAGCGACGCACATCTCCATTGGGCAGACTTACGAGGCTGGCACGACGGTGTACGCGGCGCTGACTGTATTAATCGGCTTATCGACAGTGGCGCTGTGGGCTTATGCGTCGTCGTTGGCCCATCTTGTCCCGTCTACAATCGCGTTGTTCCACTGGCAACGGTGTACTGCAAAATTGCATCTTCTTCCGCTCTGATCGCCTAACGCTGCCGCTAACCGGCGGAAATGGCGGCATAAATTTTTCGATTTGAAAATTCGCAGGTGTTGCCGGACTAAGTGGCTGGGGGACTAGGATTCGAACCTAGACAGGCAGAGTCAGAGTCTGCAGTCCTACCGTTAGACGATCCCCCAACGGGGCGGAAAAGCCCAGCGGGACCGCCCGTTTAGACCAGCGGACTGCTCCTTTCAAGCACACTGTTTAGAGACCCAAACGGCAACCATCCGGGGCGCAATTTTCCTTATCGGCCAGGGGTCGGTAGGGGAATGGGATTATGACCTGAGTGACAACGCTGTGGCGGCGGCGGGCTTCGCGTCGGCATCGGTCGCCCAGGTAGCGAGGCAATGCTCATCGCAGAAAAGGTGCGCCGGCAGGATAAGACGGGCATCGAGGCGAGGAGCTGTCCCATCTACGATCTTGACCGGCGCGGCATACGCCATCAGGTACCATGCCCTGCTCTGACTTTCGGATATTGCTTTTCCACAGGCAGGCGCGTCGCAGGCCGTGAAAGTACGGTTCGACATCGAATCCTCGAAAAATGGCCCGGTGCGGGCACCGGGCCAGGATCAGGGGAGGTTCGAGATACTCGGAAAGGTAAGACGGGCGACGGCTGAGTCATACCCCTCGCAATACCCAATGTGGGTAGCTCGGAAATTGCGAGTGCTGTTGCGGCCAAAGCAAGCTCGGAACGCCGGGTGAAAGAAAAGAACCCCAATGCAGAAACTGCTCGACTGCATCAACGGCCCCGTCCCCAACACGGTGCTTATTACCGTCATCATCGCGACCATTGTGATGCTGACCCTGGCCGAGAGCGGCGGTGCGTTGCGCCGCATCGGCGGCATCCTATTGGGCATCGTCATTGCATTGGCCGCAGCTCGATGGGGCATGACCTTGTTCGGCTTCAATTAGGGGATTGCGATGACCTGCGCTTACGACACCCGCGATCGCTTCGAGGGCGATTTTGGGGTGAAGAATAAGCGAAATCCATCTCGCGGAGTTTGCACCGTTGCGGGCAAAAAGTTCGACGCGCTAACTCGTTTCTTAGTTTCTTGCAACCACAAGATGTTCTGAGAGGGCCGGGCTCGCACGAACGGCTTCTATTTTGCGCAGGTCGTGATCCGTTCGGTCGAAGTTTCGCGCGTGGTACATTTCTCTTCGTTTCGCGCCATCCGGTTGGCGGAATGATGACGCCGCTCGGCCGATGATGCCCCACGATGCCAAGGCGGTTCGCCCAGATTGACTGCCGATGAGCTGGTCAAGAGGCCGATGGCTGCCCCACCCAAACCGCCAATTAACGCGCCTTCGCCTGCTGCTCCAGCGAGAGAGCCGATCGCTGCACCGGTACCCGCCCCCAGTAAGCCACCGGACAGCCCCCTGTCACCCGGTGTGGTTCCGCAGCTTGTGACGGCCAAGGCGGCGCTGAGAATAGCCGCCGCGCCAGCGGACCTCCGCCAATTTTTTGATGGCATATGGCGCTCCTGAGCTTGGTCCTCTTTTGAAGAGTCTATCTGTGCCAATGTGTCATGTTTGGGGCGAGGGTTGGGCCGCCAGTGGGCGGTTGCACCGCTGTTCGCTTTTTGCGTGTGGAACTCACACAGATTCCGATCCGATATTACGGCACCAAACTAAGTTGCCTCATGCAACCAGGCGGTCGATCAGCAACTCGAAGAAGCGCGGTGAATCCACATCCACCGCAACCCTGGTGTTGGGGACGTATTTATCTCTGAGCACGGCGGATGTCGCCGATCCTGCAAGAGTGGGCGCGGAACCGCGGATCGCCATCCGTTCCGCGGCCAGCTTCTCCATCTCTGGCCGCCGCGGTTCGCTGCCCTGGATGGGGCTGTAGCCGACGGTCTCGCCCGCGGTGAGCTCTCCCTTGGTTTCGATGTCCACATAATAGTCTTTCCAGGTAAGGAGCGATGGATTGAGGAATGCCGCCATTGCCAGTGGATCATGCATGTTGGGCCCACCGAGAAATCCCTGCGCACGATTGTGATCGATCGTGTTGCGCGCGATTGTTGCCGCCGCCTTGCTAACTGGCGTGCCAGCGGCCTCCAGCCTCCGAAGGTGCGCTTCGGTAAGCGCGGTTTTGCGCGTGACGTCCAGCCCCACCATAAAAAGCGGAATGCCTGACTGAAACACTATGCGAGCCGCCTCCGGGTCCACATAGATGTTGAATTCAGCGGAAGGCGTGACATTGCCGCCCGATAGCGAGCCACCCATCATCACCACGCCTTTGATGAGTTTGGCCAGTCCCGGATCGGAGGCGAGCGCCGTCGCCACATTGGTTTGCGGGCCGAGAGTCAGCAGGGTCACTTCGCCCGGATATTTGTTGACGATTCGCTGGATGAAGACGGATGCCGGCTCGGCAATCGGTTTCGACTTCGGGGCGGGGAATACCGCGCCGCCCAAACCATTCTCGCCATGGGCGTAAGTCGCCGTCACTAGACGCCGCTCAAGCGGGCCCCGCGCACCCGCGGCCACGGGGATGTCGGAACGACCGGCGATATCCACCATGCGCAGCGCATTAGGCAGGGTCAAATCCAGCGGCACATTGCCGGCAACCGGCGTGATCCCTTCGATGTGCAGTTCGGGCGAACGCATCGCCAAAAGCAACGCGAAGGCGTCGTCCACGCCTGGATCGGTGTCGATGATCACGCGGCGTGGTGTCCCTGCCGGCTGTCCCAATGCAGGCAGAGTGGCCGCGCTTGCTACAAGCCCGGCGGATGCGGCAACGAAGACCCGTCGCGTCACGTCCGATGCGTCATTTTTCCCGCCCATTTTTCTCTCCCGACCCGCCAATCGCACCATAACGGCATAAGGGCTCCGGGCAAATTGTGGGTCGTTTTCGCATCTGCGTAATTGGGCCGCCAGTTGAAGATGCCGCTGACTCGTGAGAGCTTTTCTCGGGCGAGGCTTGGGGGCACGCATGTTTCAACCGGACAGTTACACCATCGCACTTGTGATGATGTTGATCACTATGGTCTGCTGGGGATCGTGGGCCAATATGATGAAGCTCACACCCGGCTGGCCGTTTCCGCTATTCTATTGGGACTATGTGGCGGGCGTGCTGATCGTTAGTCTGATTCTGGGCCTCACCATGGGCTCGACTGGCGGCCCCCACGCCATGGTGGCCGATCTGGGCCGCGCGGATGGCGGCAGCATCCTCTATGCGCTTGCGGGTGGCACGGTATTTAACATCGGCAATCTCCTGCTGGTGGCGGCGATTTCGATCGCCGGACTGGCGGTTGCCTTTCCCGTGGGTATCGGCATCGCCCTGATCGTCGGTGTTCTGTTGAATTATGCCATCGCCCCGGCAGCCAATCCCTTGTTGCTATTCAGCGGCGTCGCTTTGGTGCTCGCCGCCATCATTGTAGACGCCTTGGCCTATCGGGCGCGCGGCAACAAGGAACAGACCGACGTGGCGCGGGGCCTCAAACTCGCCATTGCATGCGGCATTCTGATTGGCGTGTTCTATCCGCTGGTGACGAAATCCATGCAGGGAACGGGCGGGCTTGGACCCTATTCCGTCTCCGTCGTCTTCTCGTTGGGGGTATTTCTTTCCTCCTTTCTGTTCAATACGTGGCTCATGCGGCGGCCCCTCACGGCCGATCCGCCATGCCGCTTCGCACAATACGGCGCCGCATCCACCGTCACCCACCTGGCGGGCATTGCGGGCGGCGCGATCTGGGGTGTGGGTATGACTTTCTCCCTGGTGGCAGCTACCACCCATTTCGTGGGTACCGCGGTTTCCTACGCCATCGGACAAGGCGCGACTATGGTGTCTGCCGCCTGGGGCGTTTTTGTCTGGCGCGAATTCGCCGGCGCGCCGCCCTTGGCGCGGCGCTTGCTGGCGCTGATGTTCGCGCTGTTCCTGATCGGGCTGGGTTTGGTGGCCATAGCGCCTCTTTACGCATGAGCGATATTCTCGTCATCGGCAGCGCCAATATGGATCTGGTGGCGTTCGCGGACCGGTTGCCTAAGCCGGGCGAGACGGTGATCGGCGCCTTCCATAGTTTCGAAGGCGGCAAGGGAGGCAACCAGGCGGTGGCGGCATCGCGCGCCGGGGGCAAGGTGGCGTTCCTGGGCCGGATCGGGCTCGATGTGTTCGGAGCGCGGTTGCGCAAATCGCTTCAGGAAAATGGAGTCGACACGCGGCTTGTTGGCGAAGTGGAAGGCCAATCCGGCGTCGCTATCATCATGTCCGGCGGCGGCAACAACATGATCGTCGTGGCGCCGGGCGCCAACAATGCGCTGCGCGAGGACGCCGTCGCCGAGAGCAGTTTCGCCGGCGCCCGCTTTGTATTGGCGCAATTGGAAACGCCACTTCCCGGCGTCATCAAAGCGGCGAAGCTGGCGCGGAAAAATGGTGCCATCTTCATTCTCGATCCCGCTCCGGCGTGCCCGTTACCGGAGGAATTGTTGGTCCTTGTAGATTGGCTGACGCCCAATGAAAGCGAAGCCGCGGCGCTTCTGGGCGTCAGGGAATTGGGTGATCCGCTGGTGGCGGCAAATAGGTTAAAGGCGTTGGGCCCGCGCGGCGTGGTGCTGAAGTTGGGCGGGGAAGGGGTTGTTCTGCTGGAAGACAATGCGCCGTCCCTGGTCCCAGCGCGCAAGGTTCACGCGGTGGACACGACTGCGGCGGGGGATGCGTTCAACGGCGCATTTGCGGTCGCGCTAGCGGAAGGAAAGCCCGCGCCGGCAGCGGTCAACTTTGCCATCGCGGCGGCCGCCATCTCGGTGACGCGCCACGGCGCACAACCAGCCATGGCTTCACGCAATGAGATTGACGCTTTTCTCAAGGGGCCGGACGGCAACCCAAACGCAGTCTAGCAGTCCGGAGAATCATGAACGCGCCGAACTATGCAAATACCCCCTCTCGGGGACAAGTTGTATCGACCCCCGAAACACGTCTCACGACATACGCGGTCAGTTACATGCCGCGCGGATAGCTCTGTCCCGTTTGTGCCGTGTTGTTTGAATTCAGCATTCCGGACTCAACAGCGTACAGAGCGACGCCACCAATGATCAGAGCGATGACGATCAACGCGATAATCCTGGGTCTTTTCGCTTCCATCTCCTCGTTATGATGGTGGAAGTCTCCCAAGCTGCTCATCCGTACCTCCCTTTGCTCCGCCGATAGCGGTTACCTCGTGCCAACTCTCCGTTTTTGATCGACTCAAGACCCGGCCCGAACCGGGCGACGCGCTCGAATATATCATCAAACTTTCCAGTGCAGGGGACGGAACTCCAACAAATTTGGATGAAAAGGGGCGTTCGAGCCCACTTAATTGACGGTCTTCGCACTCTTCGCACCTGCCAAAACGCCGGCAAAATTGTAAAGCCCTGCAGCTTTCGCTGCAGGGCTCGCCGTTTGAGGGCGTTCCTAGGGTCAGAATCCGCCCCCAAGCCGAAAGTTGTGCCGCCGACTTTCAACGGGAGGTGCAGGCCTACGTGACGATTTGATTAAAAGTGCAAATGCGGGGTGCCACTATTGCTTGACGATCTGCCCGCGGATTTCGCCATCAGGATATGCACGGCTGTGGATTTCCACATACATTTTCCCGGCCAGCAATTCCTGACCTTGATCCGGCGTCAATTTGGCCTGGCCGCTGATTGGTGACTCGGAAAGGGGAATATCCAGAGCGGAGGCGGCTTTTTCTCCTTTGCCGGCTGGACCATGAACGTCCACCTTGGCCGGCGCCACCCCGTCATAGTTCACATAATATTGAAGCTCACGGGTCGTGTCGTCGTAGGTGAATTGGGCCTCGGCGAAGGCGTCGCTCTGTGTGCTGGGGACTTCGCTGCTGCCCAGAAGGTGCGCGACCAACGAGACGGTTTGCGCATTGGCGCCCGACGATGACGCCATAAAAAAGCATCCGGCCAATATGGGATAAAACAGTGTTCGCAAGTGCCCGCGCAAAATCAATCCCTGGCCGTCCGCGCTGATTCGCGAACGAATTTTCGTACCGCCAAACTAGTATGGATCAAATGTACCTTTGCATTGCAAGGGTCCGAATGCGACACGTTCTCAAAAGCATAAAGCCAGAAGGATTTTAAAATCTGGTCAGTCGTAACGTTTCACCGGGTAGGGCCGATTATCAGGGTAGAAGCCGTTACGGTTGGGCATTTCGACCTTGGGTAGCGACTTGGCGTCCATCGTCGCCTTCTTGTCGATGATGTTGGCGCGCCCCAGGATGAAGCCAACCAGGGAATAGACCTCGTCGGGTTTCAGCGAGCTGGGTGCAGTATAGGGCATGGCGCGCAGGATGTAGTCGTATAGCGTGCTGGCATAGGGCCAATAGCTCTCGACCGTAATCTTGAATTTGGACGTATTCAGCGTGCCACGGCCACCGATGAGGGCCGGACCACCGCCCTGCGGCAAGTTGGGGTCGCGGATGCCTTCGAGATTTTCGCCATGGCAGGTTGCGCATTGCTCGGCATAGATCTTTTGCCCTTTTTCAAAGGTGCCGCTGCCGGGCGGAAGTCCCTGCCCATCGGGACGCACATCTTTGTTCCAGGCATCGATATCAGCCTGGGTAGCAGCCGTGCCGAACGGATACGTTCCAGCATAGCCGCTCTCTTGCCCTGACACCGCAAGCGGACTTGCACCCAGCATCAAAGCGGTCGCGAGAAGGATTCCTCTATGCGATGAGAACATTTGAGACGCTCCCGTCCGCCGAAATCTTCCAGCTCTGGATGCCGTTATAATGATAGGTGGGGCCCACGCCCTCGTTGGCGGTGAGAAACGCCTTGGTCGGTTGGACATAGCCGGTCTGGTCGGTGGCCCGGCTTTCGATGATCGTCTCGCTGCCGTCCCAATGCCATGGGTAGCGAAATCGCACATGGGCCTTGGGAAGCACGGGCTCTTGCAATGACGCCAGTGCCCAGTTCTTGCCGCCGTCAGTGGAGATCTCCACGCGTTCGATTGGCGCGCGCCCCGACCAGGCAAGGCCGGTGATCTCATAAAAGCCCTTGCCTGGGAGGCGCATGTCGCCGGAGGGAAAAGTGATTAGCGATTTGGCTTCCATCACCCAGCTGAATTGACGCGCCTTGCCGGTCAGCGTGATCAGGTCGGTATATTTCTCGGTTTCCTCGCGGGTCATGAAAGGCTTGTCGCCCAGCTTGAGACGCCTCAACCATTTGACGTTGATGTTGCCCTCCCATCCGGGAAGAATGAGCCGCATGGGATAGCCGTTTTCGGGCCGGATCGCTTCGCCATTTTGGGCATAGGCTACGAATGCATCATCCATGATCTTGTCGATCGGAACGCTGCGTGACAGCATTGCGCCGTCCGCTCCCTCGGCCAGGACCCAGCCAGCGCCATCTTTCACACCCACTTCACTCATCAAGGTGCTTAACCTGACGCCAGTCCACTCGGATGTGCTGGTGAGGCCGTGAGCGGCCTGCGCGGTCTTAAGTGTGGCGCTCCTTGCCGTGCCGCCGGAATTGCCCGAACATTCGATGAAGACGATGCGCGAGACAGACGGGAAGCGCTTCAGATCCTCCACCGAATATTTCATCGGCCGGTCCACCATGCCGTGGATGATCAGCCGGTGTTGGGCGGGGTCGATCGCGGGGACGCCATTGTGGTGGCGCTCGAAGTGCAGGCCTGATGGCGTGATGATACCCCATAGCGATTGCAACGGCGTGAGCGCATCTGTGCCGGCGGGCGTGGCCTGACGCACCGCAGTCTCGAACTTCGAGCGCGTGCCATAGTCGCTTTTGGCGAGCTGGCCCGGAACGGTCCAAGATCCGGCCATATCCTCATCGGCGGCAAGCGTGCGCTTCGCCAGCAGCACCGTCGCAGCAGCTGCGGTGACCAAACCGCCACCGCGCAAGATTTGACGGCGGCTGGCCTTAGGAAACATTCCCTCCTTGCAGGCGCAATCTTCTTCGGGCGGGCGGACAAGGTCGCCTTCCGCCACGGGCTCGCCAATCAAAATTTCGCTGCGATGCGTCCGATCCATGTCGTTTCCCCTGTATGTCGGCGGGCCGCGGCCGACCGGCTGCGGGATGACTTTGAAATTATGATAATGGCCGCCGGGCCATTTGGCGAAAGCCCACAACCAATCGTGCCCAACTCCCGCTCCTGGGACAAGTCCCGGCCTAGATTGACGAATTCCGGCGTCCGTTCCCCTATCGACTTGCCTTTGAGCAATTAAGTTTTGGCAAGTACTGCCGGAAATTGCGATGCTGCGCCTGGGGGCGGCACCAGAACTGGAGCGTCGTGTTGAAATTGAAGAAGTTTTTGCTGGCTGGCGGCCTTTCCGCCAGTGTCTTGGTCGCTGCCGCGGCTCCCGCCTCGGACTATATTGTTTGCAATCGCGATGGCGATTGCTGGCATGCCGACCGGCGCATCATGGTGCCAGGCGTCACATTCACCTATCACCCAGATGACTGGTATTTCCATCGCCATTGGGATTCCGACCGGGATCACCATTGGCGCGGGTCGTGGTTATTGGCGCAATGGCGTATGGATCCAACTCTGAGGCTCGCGCAGCCTTAATTCTCTGACGCCCGCGAGGCTTTCACTCTCGGGCGATTTGCTGTCCGGCTGCCTTAGGTTTCGGAGAATTGTCCGCTGCCCGGCAGCATCCGGGCCACCACTTCGTCTCGCTTTACGAAATAGTGATACAGCGCTGCCGCCACGTGCAACACGATGAAGCCCAGCAGCACATAGAGTAGGATATTGTGGATGTCGCCCGCCTCATGGCCCCAACGCGAACCATTGGGTGCGATCTGCGGCAGCGTGAT
Organism: Rhizomicrobium sp.; assembly: GCA_035262545.1. GTDB lineage: Bacteria > Pseudomonadota > Alphaproteobacteria > Micropepsales > Micropepsaceae > Rhizomicrobium. The sequence continues at coordinate 14,197 of DATFSP010000206.1, forward strand.
GAAGCCGAAGAGATGCACATCCCAGCCCCGGGCATTTGTCGCGGCCCAGCCCAGCAAAGTCATCACCAGGATAAGGCCATAAAGCGACCAATGGACGAATCCCGATCCGACCCGTTCCCAAGGGGCCAGGGTGGGGGGCAGCGGCACCGGATGAAGCAGACGCCAGATCAGGCGCAGCACAATAAAAAACAGGATCGCCGCGCCCACGGAGAAATGCCACGCCACCCAACCTTCGTCCTGCGTGTGACGGCCAATATGGGGCATGATTGAACCGATCGCATATTGCGCGGTCAGAAGCGCGAAGATCAGCCAGTGCAGGATCTTGGCAACGGCGCCATAGCCAGGCGCCTGAGCAAACGACATGGGACGCTCCCTTAAGGGGCGAGGTGAAGCACCCCGCGGGACGTTCAAGGTTCATTATTTTAATTGCCGCGGCAAGGCTTGGAGCTTGAAATTTCCCCAAACCCTCCCGGGCTAACGAGAAGCAGGCCTGCCATTGCCTCTCTGAATCCTCAGTATCAGCCGCGGTGTATCGTGGAGATCAGTCGCGTCCAGAGCATGGAATGTTCAGAGTGTCTGGGGAATCGAAGAGCGGCGCCGGGCCGAAGGGATCAGGGGCGGACGGGGAAAGAACCGCGGAGAATACGGCTTTTTCCCGCATTCCTTTTCAGATTAAAGCGGTTTTTCTTGACCTTTTCGAATCGCGGCACAAACTCGCGCAGGGCTTTCTGCAAAGGTTCCGATGAACTGTCGAAATTATTCGCGCGGCGCGCTTTTTTTCGCCGTGGTTGTCCTGATGACGGCGGCGATGCCGTTGATGCCGTCGCGGGCTTCTGATCAGGACGTGCTGCGCGCAACCCTCGCCAACGGCCTTCGGGTTGTGATCGTCCGCGATACGCTGGCGCCGGTGGTTTCGACCTCGGTGAATTACCTCGTGGGCTCCAATGAGGCACCTAGGGACTTTCCCGGCATGGCGCACGCGCAGGAACACATGATGTTCCGCGGC
>DATFSP010000207.1:0-25144 GCA_035262545.1 Rhizomicrobium sp.
CACATGATAACAGGCTTCACTGCAGGGCGACCAGCGTTCCCAACATGCCAGTCCACCAGTGATTGGCCGAGCCTGTCCAGCAGATCGCCCGTGCCCTTTTCTCGAGACCCCGCATCGTCATAGCCATCCAGAAAATCGCCATATTCAGTGACGATGAGCTTAGCGCCGCGTCCCTCCGGCTTGAATTGCAACGAGGCCTGGCTCACGGAAATACGCCGCCCAGAAAGCTCCATCGTGTAGCTGTAGATGATGCGCTCATTCTCGATGATGTCGTGATAGACGCAGTCGAAGCAGGTGACAGTGCCGTTTTCGAAACGGCCGGAGAGATGCTCGCGTCCGCCTTCGCGAAAATCGAAAGCGCGCTTGATGAGATTCCAGCCGCCGGGACCGGCAAACCATTTGGCCTTGGCCTCCTGATTGGCAAACGCCTGGAACACACGCGCGACGGACGCGTCATAGACGCGGGTAAGCGTGAAACTGCCGTGGACGACGGAACGGTTCATGATCGGGGCTCCTTCATAGGTGGCACAGCTAGGGGCGGCTCGTTTCATGGCTCCTGTTCTCCTTTGGTCTGTTCCAGAAATTCGCCGAGCCGGTCCAGATTGCGCTCCCACATTTGCCGGCGCTCGCTGATCCAGCTTTCGGCTTGGGACAGGTTCTGGGCCTCGATGCAGCAAGTGCGCACCCGCCCTATCTTCGTGCTTTTCACCAGGCCGGACCCTTCCAGAACTTTCAGATGCAGCATCACCGCGGGCAGCGACATGGGCAGCGGTTTGGCCAATTCGCTCACGCTGGCGGGGCCCTTGCTGAGCCGTTCTACTATCGCGCGGCGGGCGGGGTCAGCGAGCGCCTGGAAGGCTAGATCCAATGGGCCTTGATAGTTAAGCATATACTTAAGTATCAGGCCAAGCCCCTGCCCGTCAAGGCCGAATTCAGCCGTGTTTCGAATTGGCAATCTTCGCCATCGCCCACTAAATGCGCATTGCGCGCAGCCCTGGGACCGGGCTAATTGGCGGACAAATGCCCTTGAAGGGCTCTTCCCAGGCGAGGATTGGCGTTTGAGTGACATCTTCCGCGAAGTCGAAGAAGACGTTCGCCGAGAAAAACTGGAAAAATTCTGGAAAGCCTATGGCGACTACATCATCGCCTTGGTGGCATTGATCATCCTGGGCATCGCTGGATTTGAGCTCTGGCAGCGTTATGAGGCTAATCAACGCGACAAGGCCTCGATCGCCTTCTCCGCCGCCCAACGCATCACCGACCCAAGGCGGGCCGCCGAGGCTTTCGCCGATCTGGCAAAAACCGCACCCGCCGGCTACCGCCTGCTTGCGCGCGTGGCGCAGGCGAACAGCATGCTGGCCGCGGGTCAGCGCGAATCCGCGGTCGCGCTCTACGAAGAGATTGCCGGTCAAGATAAAGGCAGCATCGGCCAATTGGCGCGGGTTCGCGCGGGATGGGCGATGGCCGACATCGCAAGCCGCGCCGACCTCCAAACGGTGCTGGCGCCGCTTGAAACGCCCTCCAATGGTTTCAAGCCGATGGCCGACGAAATTCTGGCCTACAGCGATTACCGCAACCACGATTTGGCTAAGGCTACACAGGAATTCGATGCGCTCGCCAACGATCCGGCCACGCCCGGCCAGGTCAAGGTTCGCGCCAGAGCCATGGCGGACTTCCTTAAACAGGGAGGCGACAAGAATTTCGGCACCGTTCCTCCGCCCGCGCAGGTGCCGCTGCCTGGAGCGGTCACGCCGCCCGCGAGGGCGTCCACCAAGCCATGATGCGTATTTCCAAGCGCCTGCGCATCGGCGGCGCGCTCGCGGCTGGCTTACTGCTCGCCGGATGCGACACATTCCAGGGTATCAGCGACACAGTGGGCGACTGGTTCTCGTCGAGCACTAAAACCAAACTCAAGGGCGAGCGCATCCCGCTTAACGCACTGGATGATGCGCTAAAGCCTGATGCCTCGCTCCAGGCCGCGCCGGTCGTGCTGCCACCCCCTTATCGCAACACGGAATGGCCCCAGCCGGGCGGCTTCGCCTCCAACGCCATGTACCACCTCGAAGCCAGCGGCCATCTGCGCCAGCTTTGGGAATCTGATGCCGGAAAAGGCTCGGACACGGACTCCCGACTTACGGCGTCGCCGGTGATAGGCGGGGGGCGCATCTTCGTCCTGGACTCCGAAGCCCATGTCTATGCCTTCAACGCCAATACCGGCCAGGAAGTGTGGGACAAGCGGCTCGCACCCAAGAATGGTACCGACATGCCCACATTGTGGGGTCTTCTTGGCAAGCCCAACACGATCGATCCGGTTTCCGGCATGGGGGGCGGGATCGCCTATGACGTGGGAAAAATCTTCGCCACCTCCGGTTTCGGTGTCCTGATCTGCATGGACGCGGCCACGGGCCGCGAAATCTGGCGCCATGACATGGGCGTGCCCATCGTCAACGCGCCGGTGGTCAATGGCGGCCGGATTTTCTTTTCAACGGACAACAATCATTTCTTTGCCTTGGCAGAAACCGATGGCCGCACTCTCTGGGATCAACAAGGTGTGGCGGAATCGGCGGGCATCCTGGCCTCTACCAGCGCCGCCGTGTCGTGCCAATTCGTGATCGCGCCTTATACTTCAGGCGAACTCTACGCGCTCAGAGTCCAGAATGGTCAGCAGGCCTGGAACGATGTTCTTTCCCACAGCGGCGTCGTCACGGCGCTCTCAGAGCTGGACGATATCGCCGCTCGTCCGGTGATCGATCGCGACATGGTCTTCGCCATCAGCCATTCCGGCGTAATGGCGGCAATCGCGCTGGCCTCGGGCGACCGCGCCTGGACGCGCGATTTGGGCGGGACCCAGACGCCCTGGGCGGCGGGCGACTATATTTATGTGGTGACCAGCGATGAGGTTCTGCTCTGCCTTACGCGCAAGGAAGGACGGGTGCACTGGGTCCACCAATTGCCGCAATTCCAGAATCCCGAAGATAAGGCACGCCCCATCAATTGGTCGGGCCCCGTCCTGGTTTCCGACAAGCTGATAGTCCTGTCGTCGGACGGCTTTGCCGAAGCAATCTCACCCTATACGGGCCAACTGTTGGGCCGGGTCGAGATACCCGGCAGCACCAGTATCGCGCCGGTCGTCGCCAACAATACGCTTTATATCTACACCAATGACGCCCGATTGGTGGCGCTGCGATAGAGCTTAGATTAGGCGTTATGTGTGATGTCGTTCACCCTTGCCATCGTCGGGCGCCCCAATGTGGGAAAGTCCAGCCTCTTTAACCGCATTGCCGGACGGCGCATCGCCATCGTCCACGACACGCCGGGCGTCACCCGCGACCGCAAGGTGACCGAGGCGGCGTTTCAGGGCCTGTCGCTCCGGCTGATCGATACCGCGGGTTTCGAGGACTCAGGGGGCGCTGAAAGTCTCAGCGCACGCATGACGGGCCAGACAGTGGCGGCCATCGAGGAAGCCAGCGCCATCCTGTTCGTAATCGATGCGCGTGCCGGCATCACCGCCGGGGACGAGATTATAGCCCGCGCGCTTCACCGATCCGGCAAGCCCGTGATCCTGGCCGCCAACAAATGCGAAGGCCGCATCGACCCCGCGGCGCTTGGGGGTGTGTTCGATTTGGGCTTCGGCGAACCGCTCAAGCTTTCCGCTGAGCACGCGCTTGGGATGGAGGAACTATCGCAAGCCTTGGAGGCGCTGGCACCCCCCTCTCCGCTTCCGGAGCCGGAGGAGAAAGTAGTTAACGGCGAAGACGCCGATTTCGATTTTCGTTCAAGGCCGCTCAAGCTCGCCCTGGTGGGCCGGCCCAATGTGGGCAAATCCAGTTTGTTCAACCTGCTTTTGGGCGAGGCACGCTCGATCACCGGTCCGGAAGCTGGGCTTACCCGCGACGCCATCGCCGCGCCCTGGAAGATCCCGAATGAAGATCAAAAAAGCGGCCGCGAAGTCTTGCTTCACGACACCGCGGGCCTGCGCAAGAAGGCGCGGCTAGCGGGCGAGACGCTGGAGGAAATGTCGGTGGCGTCTGCCCTCACTGCCATCCGTTTCGCCGATTGCGTAATCGTGGTACTGGACGCGACCCAGCCCTTTGAGAAGCAGGATCTGGCCATCGCGGACCTGATCGCGCGCGAAGGCCGCGCCATAGTCTTTGCTGTCAACAAATGGGACCTAAAGGAGCATAAGCAGGGGGCGATTTCCGAATTGCGCGAGACACTGGACCGGTTGTTGCCGCAAGTGGCGGGCGCAGCGCTGGTGGCTGTTTCGGCCCGTACCAGCCAGGGAATCGACCGCCTGCCGCCCGCCATCATGGCCGCGGACCAGGCCTGGAACAGCAGAGTGCCGACTGCAGCGCTCAACCGTTTTCTCGAGACCGCGCTTTCCCGTCACGCTCCGCCCGCGATCAAGGGGCGGCGGGTGCGGATTCGCTACATGACTCAGGCCAAGACGCGGCCGCCCACATTCGCGCTGTTTGGGAATCAGCTCGATCACCTGCCCGAGGATTACCAACGCTATCTGGTGAATGGCTTGCGCGAGAATTTCGCTCTGGCAGGCACGCCCATCCGCCTTCTGATGCGCAACACCAAAAATCCCTATGACCCACGCTGATTTTCCCCATCTATCGACCAGGACGTAGGGTCAGCGCTTGAACGCCACCAATTCGCCGTTTTTGTCATTGGCGGGCGAAAGCAGTTCCACAATCAGGGGCGCAATCTCCTCGGGACGTGGCAGCGTGGAAGGGTCCTCGCCTGGCATTGCCTTGGCGCGCATCACGGTGCGCACGGGGCCGGGATTGAGCACATTCACTTTTACATTGGTGCCGGAGCATTCCTGGGCATAGGTGAAGGCGACGGACTCCAGCGCCGCCTTGCTCATGGCATAGCCGCCCCAAAAAGGCGTGTGACGCTGAGCAGCGGCGGAGCTCATCAGCAACGCCCGGCCCGCATCGGACTGTCGCAGCAGGGGATCGAGCGAGCGGATCAGCCGCCAATTGGCGGTGACGTTGATATCGAGCAACTCTTGGAACACTTTGGTGTCCAGATGAGTGAGCGGCGTGAGCACGCCCAAAGTGCCCGCATTGCCCAAGAATGCGTCCAGCTTCTTCCAGCGCTCGAAGATCGAGGCCCCCAACCGGTCTATTGCCGCAAAATCCTTGAGATTGAGCGGCACCAGGGTGGCGCTGCCGCCTGCTTTCTGCACCGCGTCGTCGGTTTCTTCGAGCCCACCCACAGTTCGGGCCACGCAGATCACATGCGCGCCTTCCGCTCCCAAAGCGACGGCCGCGGCACGGCCAATGCCGCGTGAAGCACCGGTGACGAGCGCAATGCGCCCTTTCAGTTTTTGAGTCATTGAATCAAGCTACGTCGGCGAGCAGCGAGAGTTGGCGGTCGCGGGCCCCGCCGGAAATATCGGTGAGCTCAATTGGATATTCGCCCGAGAAGCAGGCGTCGCAGAAACTGGGGGCCTTGGAATCACGGGCGGGCGCCTCCATGGCGCGATAGAGACCAGCCATGGTGATGAACGCGAGACTGTCGGCGCCGATAAAGCGGCGCATGCCTTCCACATCCATGCGATGAGCCAGAAGATCGTCGGTATTGGGCGTGTCCACGCCATAGAAACAGGAATGGGTGGTGGGCGGACTGGCGACCCGGAAATGCACTTCGCTGGCGCCGGCATCGCGCACCATCTCTACGATCTTCTTGGAAGTGGTGCCGCGCACGATGGAATCGTCCACCAGCACTACCTTTTTGCCCTTCAGCTTGGCGCGATTGGGGTTGTGCTTGAGGCGTACGCCGAGATGCCGAATGCGGTCCAGCGGCTCGATGAAGGTGCGTCCCACATAATGATTGCGGATAATGCCCAACTCGAACGGGATCCCGGCCTCATTGGCGAACCCCAGGGCCGCGGGCACTCCCGAATCCGGCACCGGTATCACCATATCGACAGTAACGGGCGCTTCCTGGGCCAGCACATTGCCAATGCGCTTTCTGGCCTCATAGACATTCCTGCCTTCCATCGTGGAATCCGGCCGCGCGAAATAGATGTATTCGAATACGCAGAAGCGGCTCTGTTGCGGGCGAAAGGGGAAATGGCTCTCGATGCCGTCCTTGGTGATCACTACCATTTCGCCCGGTTTGACATCGCGCACGAATTCCGCGCCGATAATGTCGAGCGCGCAGCTCTCCGAAGCGAGGATCGGCGCGCCCTCCAACATGCCCAGGACCAGAGGCCTGACGCCGAAGGGATCGCGCACCCCGATCAGCTTTTTGGAGGTCAGCGCTACCAGCGAATAAGCGCCTTCGACCTGGCGAAGCGCGTCGATCAACTTATCCACAATGCGCACGCAATTGCTGCGGGCCGCCAGATGCACAATGGTTTCGGTGTCGGAGGTCGATTGGAAGATCGCGCCCTGCGCCACCAATCCGGTGCGGAGCGTGTGTGCATTTGTGAGATTGCCGTTATGGGCAACGGCGATGCCGCCCCCGGTGAGATCGGCGAAAATCGGCTGGATATTGCGGGCCAAGGACCCGCCCGTGGTGGAATAGCGCACATGGCCCACCGCGTAGCGGCCCTTCAGATTGCGGGCGGCATTGGAATTGCGCCCGAAGGCGTCGCCCACCAGGCCCAAGTGCCGCTCGGCGATGAACTGACCATTGTCGTATGTGACGATGCCCGCTGCCTCCTGGCCGCGATGCTGGAGGGCATGCAGCCCCAGCACGCTCAATGCCCCGGCGTCGGCATGATCAAAAATGCCGAAAACGCCACATTCCTCATGCAACGTATCCGAGTCCCACATATGGTCTTTCTGAATCTCTTGGCCGGTCATGGCTTGCCGCTTCCGCCGTTCCCTGTCGCCTCCACGAGGCTGTCTAGCGCGCGGCGGTCCTTGGCGCCATAACCTTTCTCGGATCGCGCTGCCGATATGCTCTTGTGTGGCATATGGTCCTGAGGAACCTCGATATTTTCAGGCTTTTCTTCAGCGGCAGCCTTAACGGGCTCTTCATTACGCCGGATCAGGTCGCCCAATTGATCCCGGGGGTGGGCCGTGAACGCGCCGAAATAGCGGTTGGGAACCAGCGCGTGCAATACCCCCGCGGTCATCTGCATCAAAGGCAGGGTACGGGCATGGGTGAGCGATGACGGATGGTCGTGCGTCGGTACGTAATAAACAAAGCCAATATATGCCAGCCCTACGATTGCCAGACCCCGGATCACCCCAAAGGCGATGCCCAGAATCCGGTCCAGGGGTCCAATGGCCGAACCCCGCACAGCGTTCGAGATGCGGCGGCTGAGAAAAGCCAGTGGCACATAGACAACAAGAAACACGGCGGCATCGGTGGCCACGATCGCCAGCCAAAGCGTGGTTATATGCTGGCGTATCCAGGGCAGAAGCCAGGGGCCCAAATACAGGGCGGCGAAACCCGCCGCCACCAGCGCGAAAATTGAGAGGGTTTCGTGGAGAAATCCTCGCCAAACCGCGTAGAAGGTCGACACTGCAAGTACCAGTCCGACCAGTATGTCGACAAAGGTGAGATTCATGATTCTATTCTAGCATGTTTCGCTCTGGGCTCGGGCGCGAAGGCCAGAAGGTCGGCGACACTGGCAATTTCAGTTAATTTAAGCCCCGCTCCGTCGATCCTGATGCCTTTGGGGATGAATGCCTGCTTGAATCCAAGCTTGGCGGCCTCTTTGAGCCGCGCTTCCGACTGGGGCACTGGACGAATGTCGCCGGAAAGCGAAATCTCGCCGAAAAAGACGCTGTCTCGCGGCAGAGGCTGGCCGCCCAGGGACGAAATCAGCGCTGCAGCTGCCGCCAGGTCGCAGGCCGGCTCGGAGATTTTCAGGCCGCCTGCGATATTGAGATAGACGTCCGAACTCGAAATGCCCACGCCTGCACGGGCATCCAGCACTGCCAGGATCATGGCCAGCCGCCCTGTGTCCCAGCCCACCACGGCCCGGCGCGGCGTACCAAAACCGGCGGGTGCGACCAAAGCCTGGATCTCACAGAGTAGCGGTCGTGTCCCTTCCAGGCCGGCAAACACCGCCGTGCCCGGCGCGCCCGAATCCCGATCGCCCAAAAACAGGGCGGACGGGTTGGCTACTTCGGCCAAGCCCCTTCCTGTCATTTCGAACACGCCAATCTCATCGGTGGGACCGAAGCGATTTTTCACCGCCCGGAGCACGCGAAAATGATGGCCGCGCTCACCCTCGAAGTAGAGCACTGCATCCACCAGATGCTCGACCGCCTTGGGCCCTGCGATCTGGCCTTCCTTGGTGACATGGCCGACCAGAATCAACGCTGAGCCCGAAGCCTTCGCATAGCGCACCAAGTCGAAGCTGGCGGTGCGCACCTGGGCGATGGTGCCGGGCGCTGCGTCCAGAGCACCAGTCCAAAGCGTCTGAATGGAGTCGATGGCGACGATGCCGGGCGGCTTGCCGGCTTCCAGCGTCGCCAGAATGTCTTCCACATTGGTGGCGGCGCCCAACCCCAGCGGCGCTTCGCTCAACCCCATGCGCGCACCCCGCATGCGGACCTGGGCCATCGCCTCTTCGCCGGAAATATAGACCGCGCTTCCGCCATTTCGCGCATACTCGCCCAGCGCCTGCAGGATCAAGGTAGATTTTCCGATGCCGGGATCGCCGCCCACCAGCAAAGCCGAGCCCGACACCAGCCCTCCGCCGCACACCCGGTCGAATTCGGTGATGCCGGTGACGCGGCGCGAGGGTGGCAGGTCGTCGCATTTGAGGTCTTCCAGAGCGAATTTGCGTCCCCTTACTCGGCGCGTGGCACTGCTGCCCGTGGGCGGCGCTGCGCCCTCTTCCGTGATCGTGTTCCAGCCACCGCAGGCTTCGCATTTGCCGGCCCATTTGGAAGTGGACGCCCCGCAGGATTGGCAGACAAAATTTATCGCCGATTTCGCCATGAATCGGACTCTAGCACGCCAATCAAACGAGCCCAGCGATCCAGTCCAGTGCAGCGCCATGCCCGTCCGCATAAGCCTGTGGAATATTATTCAATGACAGAAGAAATCGCCCCCACGGGCGGGCCAGCATATCCGCCGCACGGAACACATTAGCGCTTTCGTTGCTGACCCATTGCGCGCCAAGTTGTTTCACGGATTCCGCGAAAGCAAGCCGGTCGGCCATGTCGGGCACATAAGCAAGCACGGCGGAATGGAAAACTACCAGGGTTGCGTCCCTGGTCGCTTCGGCCGCTAACGCGGCGAGATCGTGACGCAGATCGCCTTTCACAACGCGCGGCGGATCACGGCGCGCAACGGCTAGTGCCTCGTCCAACAGCCTGCCCCGCTCGCCTTCCCCCGGCCAAACCAGGGCGTGAAGCCAGCGCACGTCACTTTCAGCACGCACATCCAGCGGATTGAGATCGAGCCCTGCGCGCCACACCACATCAATATTCTTTCGCGGTACGGGCGTGGCATCATTGACCGCGCAATGAAAAAGCGGCGCGGCGTCTTCACCCCTGGTGGGGCCGGTCACGCGGCCGCCAAAATCATAGGCGTATTTGTCCGGCAAGAGACACAATCCCGCCGAAGCGCCCACTTCCAACAGCGCCAAGGGCTGGGGCAGCAGCGCCAGCAATGGCAACAAGGTGGCGCAGCGCGCCGGCTCGTTAGTCTGGGTGCGCCGGGCCATGATTACAACCAGGACTGCGTCCCAATGTGCCTCCGCCCGCTTGCGGAATTGAGGCCAGTCCAGCGCCGTGCCGAACAGATATTTCATCGCGGCCAAGAGCAAGTTGGGCTGCTGCTTTTCCAATGGCAAATCCGCCAGTTTGACCAGAAGCGCCATGTCGCCGGCGACGCCGCGGCAGATCTCGGCGTAAAGCGGCGAACGCGCGGCTGCTTCCAGGTCGGCGAAGTCGGCATAGATCCTAGAAAGGCGTGACACGCTGTTGTCACTGCTTTCTTCGGGCATCTATGCCTTTACCGCCATCTTTATAGGGCCTTCGGCCCTACCGTGGATGAATTGCTCGACATAAGGATTGCCGCTCTTGTCAATCTCACCGGTAGAGCCCTGCCAAATGATCTTACCCTTGTAGAGCATCGCGATGCGGTCGGAGATTTTGCGCGCGCTCACCATGTCATGGGTGATTGAAAGCGCCGTCGCGCCCACATTCTTGACGGTCGAGATCACAAGATTGTTGATCACGTCCGCCATGATGGGGTCGAGGCCCGTGGTCGGCTCGTCGAAGAAGATAATCTCGGGGTTGGCGGCGATCGCCCTGGCCAGGCCCACGCGTTTCTGCATGCCGCCCGACAATTCCGACGGGCTCAGATAAGCCACGTCGCTGCCCAAACCGACTTTCGCCAGTTTCTCGATTGCCACATCCTTGGCCTTGGCGCGTGCCATGCCATGACCTTGGATCAGGCCGAACGCCACATTCTCCCACACCGGCAGGCTGTCGAACAACGCTCCGGCTTGGAACAACATGCCGAATTTCTTCATCAAAGGATCGCGTGCCGAACCTTTGAGCCGCGTCACATCCTCGCCGTCGATCAGGATGGTGCCTTCATCGGGCGTGAGGATCCCCAGGATGCATTTGATGGTGACGGATTTGCCTGTGCCCGAACCGCCGATGATAACGGTCGAAGATTGCTTCTCGATCGTGAGGTCGACGCCGTCCAGGACCACCTTGGTGCCGAAACGCTTCTTCACCCCGATCAATTCGATTTTGGCAGTCATGTGGTGGCGAACAGTATTGAGGTGAGAAGGTAATTGGCGGCCAGGATTAGGATCGAAGCCGACACGACGGCGTTGGTGGTAGCGTTACCGACGCCCTGTGCGCCGCCCTTGGAATTAAAGCCGTGATAGCAACCCAAGAGCGCGATGATGAACCCGAATACCGCTGCCTTGATCAGACCTGAGGACACGTCCTGGCGCGTGGCGAAATCCACCGTGTTCTTGAGATAGATCGAGCCGGTAAAGCCCAGGCTCTCGGTTGAGACAACATAGCCGCCGAAAACGCCAACCGCGTCGGCGATGGCGACCAAAACTGGCATGGAGAGAATGGCCGCGACCAGACGCGGGACCACCAGATATTTGACGGGGTTGGTGGCCAGGGTTGTTAGCGCATCGATTTGCTCGGTCACCCGCATAGTGCCGATCTCGGCGGCTATGGCGGCAGCCACGCGTCCCGCCACCATCAAACCCGCGATCACCGGGCCCAACTCCCGCGTAATCCCCAACACCACGATCTGAGGCACGATCGATTCTGCGCCATAACGATTGCCGCCCAGATAAATCTGCAGGGCGAGCGCCCCGCCGGTGAAGAATGCGGTGAGCCCAACAACCGGTAGCGAGAAATAGCCGATGCGTACCACCTGGCCCAGAATCAGCCGTCCATAGATTGGCGGACTCGCGCAGGAGGCGATGGCGCGCGCGGTGAATGTCGAAAGCCGACCGATCTCGGCCAGCAAGGTCAATATGGCCCGGCCGATGGCGGCAAGGAAATTCATTTTAAGTCCCGTCGCCCGGCCTTCGGCCGCGCCCCCTTTTCTCGCACCGTGCATCAGGCCGCATCCACATAATGGCGCGGCAGTTTCAGCCCCGTCAGTATTTCATAAGCGTTGGTGCCGGCCAATGATGCCATATCCTCCAGCGGCGCATGGTCACCCAGCAATTCCACCACGTCACCCGCCTTGATGTCCGCCAAATCCGTCACATCAAGTATGGTCATGTCCATCGAGACGCGGCCTGCATAGGGCGCGCGGCCGCCGCCGACATACGCGATCCCTTTGTTCGACAGGCTCCGGGGAATGCCGCCGGCATAACCCAGCGCCACTGTGGCAAGCATGGTGGGCCTCTTGGCGTGGAAGGTGGCTGCGTAGCCAACGCTCTCCCCCCTGTCAATTCGTCGCAACTGCAGCACCCTGGCAGAGAGTATCGCCACCGTCCGCAAGGGCGGCCCGCCCTCTTGCGGCGCCCCGCCATAGAGACCGATGCCAGCCCTCACCTGATCGAAATGATAAGCGGGACCGAGATAGGCACCGCCCGAGGCCGCCAAACTGGCGGGCGCCGGCGGCAACATCGCGAGCGCGGCGCGGAACCGGTTGAGCTGAGTGAGGTTTAGGTTGTTTTTTGGCTCATCGCCGCAGGCAAGATGACTCATCAGCAGCACGGCACGGACATTCTTGAGCCGCGTCCGCCATTCCGCCGCCAACAACGATAATTCTTCCTTGGAAAGTCCCAAACGGTTCATGCCCGTGTCGATGTGAATGGCTGCATCGCGGGGCGATGTAGCACCGGCGCCGTAATCCGCAATTTGGGAAAGCGAATTCAAAACCGGCGTCAGGCGATGCGCGATCAAAGCCGGCACGGCATCGGCCGGTGCGCCGTCCAGCACGAAAATTCGGACATCGTGAAGCACATTTCTCAACGCAATGCCTTCCTCAAGCCTCGCGACAAAAAACGTGTCACATCCCGCCGCCGCCAGCGCGGGGGCGACGAATGCCGCGCCCAGGCCGTAACCATCGGCCTTGACCACACCCGCAGCGGAGGCCGATCCAGCCAGACGGCGGAAATCTCTATAATTCTCGCCTATGGCGCCCAGCCGCACGGTGAGCCACGCGGCCTCGAAATCACTGTCTTTCATAGGCAGGACAATGGCCCGACCGCAGCCGCTAAGTCCAGTTGTGCGGGGACCCTCATCTAGTTCACGGGAATAGTGATCTGGGGCGTAGGATTGATGCATGGGACATTGGAGACTAGTGAGCACCCCGACGGCGCCGTCTGCATCTGGCGGCGAAGCGCCTCGCCGCCGGAAATCTTTGGCACCGGCGGCTCGATAGCCTGGGGCGCGGCCGCCTCGAGCACGATTGTGCCATTGGGCAATTTGCGTGCGATCCAGGGCTCATGCTTGCAACGGCTGCGCTCGGCCTGGGTGAGATTCTCGAAATTCTCCGCGCCGCAGGACAAGGCCTCCCCGATCGCCTTGAGAATATCGGCGGGTGACTGCGGCGGCGCGATCTGGCTGTTGGGCGGCGGCGGCACCACGATCACCGGCGCCGTGGTGATCTCGGGCGGCGCGGCACGCGGCACGATGGGCTGAATCATCTGAATGGGCGGCGCCTGCCCTCTTGGCAATCGGGTGAGGTTCAGGATGGTCTCTGCCGGTTGCTTTATCACCAGCGTGCGCCAATGATATTGGTCCACCACCAGGATGGACAGGAGCAGGAAATGGACGAGGGCCACCAGCCCCCATGAGATAACCCGCCGCACTAACAGGCGGCGTTCCTCCTCATTCGGCAGCCGTTGGGGCCGGTTCCCGTAAAAAGCCAGGGCGTGATCGGTCACGGAAAATCTATTGTGCTTCGGGCATTGCCATCATAACGGGTCGCACGGCAGGAAACCAATCTGTACAGCGTTTCACAAAGTGCCCTAAGACGGGCATAAGCGGGACATGGACCTTTATCTTATCAATTTGTCGCGGCGGCCAGACCGGCAGAAGGCGATGGAGATCCGGGCTGAGCGGCTAGGCTTGAGCCTCATACGGCTTGAAGCCGTGGACGCGCGCGCCACCGATTCAAAAGAGCTCGATCGCTGGTTCGAAAAAAACGGACCATTAGGCGAAATCCCCAAAGGTGATCAATGTTGTTTTCTTTCGCACCGCATTGCCTGGAGCCGGTTGGCGGAAAGCAGCGCCTCCTATGCCGCAATCCTTGAAGATGATGTGGTCTTGAGCGAACGCGCGAGGCCGGTGCTTGAAAGCGCTGATTGGATTCCGCCAGGCACCGATCTGATCAAGCTCGAACATTATGGGCCGCCCGGCCAGGGCGTTCTGCTCTCGGACTTCATTGACCTCGATCATGGATTCCGCCTGGCGCGCTTGCGCTCGCGCCATACGGGCGCCGCCGCCTATATTCTGTCGCGTCACGCGGCACAGATGCTGCTCAGAATTTCGCGCTTCGATCTGCCGGTTGACCATCTCCTGTTCAATCCCAACAATTCCAAATCGTTCCCTCGTCTCAGGCCCTGGCAATTGCTGCCAACCGTTGCGCGGCAGGAGCAGGAGAATAAATCCGACATCGAAGGCTGGCGGGTGGGATTGAGAAAACTCAGTCTTACCTACGCGAGGCGCGAATTGATCCGCTTTGGCTACGACTTGAAATTGCTGCCGCAACAGTTGGCGCTTCTGGCCATAGGCAAAGCAAAATTCGTGCGTGTGGCGAGCCTCTGATTTAATTGTCCGTTACCAGATTCGAGAAGCGCGTGAATCGGTCGTCGAAATAAAGGTCGATTTTGTTCGTCGCGCCATGGCGGTGCTTTTCCACAAGCACTTCGGCACGCCGATGCGCGCGTTCACACTTCTCGAGCCATTTGGCGTGGTCGGCCGAGGACGGGTCTGGTTCGCGGGACTTGAGATAATATTCTTCGCGATAGACGAACATCACCACGTCGGCGTCCTGTTCTATCGAACCGGATTCGCGCAGGTCCGACAGGACCGGCCTCTTGTCGTCACGCGAATCCACGCCGCGCGACAATTGGGACAGGGCCAGGACGGGCACATTCAATTCCTTGGCCAGGGTCTTCAGGCCCTTGGTGACTTCGGTGATTTCCTGCACCCGGTTTTCCTGGCGTCGCGATGGCTCGACCAGTTGCAGATAGTCGATCACGATCAACCCAATATTCTTTTCCCGCTTCATGCGCCGGGCGCGCGCCGCTATCTGGGCAATGGAAATGCCGCCGGTATCGTCGATGAACAGCGGCAGTGTTGAAAGCTCTTGCATGGAGAGTACGAATTTCTCCCACTCGCTTTCCGAGAATTTTCCGTTGCGTATCTTCCACATTTCGATCTCAGTCTGCTCGGCCAGGATACGGGCCGAGAGCTGTTGCGCCGCCATTTCCAGCGAAAAGAATAGGACAGCCGCACCGCGGGGGATTTCTGCGCCGGCTTCCAGGTCCTGGATATAAGCGCGGGCGGCATGGAAGGACATGTTAGTGCCCAGCGCCGTTTTTCCCATGCCCGGCCGCCCCGCCAGGATCAGGAGATCTGATGGCTGAAGGCCGCCCAGAAGCTGGTCGATGTCGGTGAAGCCGGATGTGACGCCGGAAATCCGCCCGCCGCGCGCCTGTGCCTTCTCGGCGCTCTCCACCGCCCGCCGGAGCGCTTCGTGGAAATCGAGCGGACCTTCGCCATATTTGCTGGATTCACTGACAGAATAGAGGGCCTTTTCCGCTTCGGCGATCTGGACCTGGGGGCTCTTTTCGGTGGGAGCCTCATAGGCCGTGTTGACGATGTCTTCGCCGATGCGGATAAGGCTGCGCCGCACCGCCAGATCATGCAGAATCCGGGCGTAATCGCGCACATTGGGAAGCGCGGGCGCAGCTTGTGCCAAACCGGCTAAATAAGCGGTGCCTCCAACCTCGATCAGGCCCGGATCGGCCTTCATCGCCGCATGCAAAGTGAGCGGCGTGAGCGCGAAGGAACCCCGCTCCATTGCCTGGATCATGGTTTCGAAAATGCGCGCGTGGAGCGGATCGTAAAAATGCTCGGACCGTATCAGCGCTGACACTCGCTCCAGCGCCTGATTATCCACAAGGATGGCGCCGAGCAGGGCCTGCTCGATTTCGACGTCATAAGGGACGTGCCGATACGCTTCCTGTTCCATGCGGTCTGAAAAACTCGAAAAAAAAGAATCAACCGGCCGCGCTTCACCGGGGCAAGCGGCAAAAAAACTTTCACACAGCTTAAAAAGCCCCAGTACGCCGTGTGAGTCTAGCTCTAGTGGCGCGATTCGGGGAGATCACAATTGGCTACCTTGT
This sequence comes from Rhizomicrobium sp., assembly GCA_035262545.1. Classification (GTDB taxonomy): domain Bacteria; phylum Pseudomonadota; class Alphaproteobacteria; order Micropepsales; family Micropepsaceae; genus Rhizomicrobium. Next base: position 15,785 of record DATFSP010000207.1, read on the forward strand.
CGCCGCATTCGTTCTCGCCTCTTGCCGCGCGAGGGTTGGGGCTTGTTTCTCAACTGGGAGCACCGCAAATAAAGCCAGGGGACATCATGGATCCATTGGACCGTCCAGTATGGCACGCGCTCACCAGCCGGCAGGCGCACCTGGCGCTAGGCGAAAAAAAACGCTTCCTGCGTTTCCCCGCCGACATCGAACCGTTCGGCGCTACCTGCAGCAATACCGTGGGGGAATTGGCGGATCTGGCCGAACTGATGCCCCCGGACGGACATGTCGCTTTGTTCGAGGTGGACAAGGTCACCGCGCCGGCTGGCTTTATCAGCATGATTGGCGCCACCTGCCACCAGATGACTGCGGCGCAGCTCGACGCGCCTGATGACAGCCTCGATATCGTGACATTATCGAACCAGGACGCACCCGAAATGCGCGCCCTGGCGGAGTTGACCCAACCCGGTCCCTTCCATGCCCGTACGCACGAGCTGGGAGGATTTGTCGGGATCCGTCAGAATGGCCGCCTGATCGCTATGGCGGGCGAGAGATTGAAGCTGCCAGGCTTCACCGAAATCAGCGCGGTGTGCACTCATCCCGACGCCAGGGGGCGGGGGTTGGCGGCGGCATTGATGCGGCGTGTGGCGGCCGGGATTGCAGCGCGAGGTGAAGAGCTTTTCCTCCATGTCTATCCACACAATAAAGGCGCGATCGCATTATATGAGAGGCTTGGCTTTTGTCATCGCGCTGATATTCAACTCAATGTGCTGCGCCGTCTGCAGCCGGGCGAAGTCGTTTGAGGCGTACCCCTTGCAGGGGCCAAATTTTAAAAATTGAGCTCCGCGAAAGGAGGCAAGACCTCCGCCCTGGCGGAATGGGCGGCCAGCTTGGGGTGCACCGCACTGGTCACAACCTCGGGAAAACGACTTTGGGTGAAGCGCCAGGCCACGGCCACGGTAATGTCGGCCTGATTAGGCTTGTTTGCGCCGAACCATCCGGCCGGGGTCTCCCGCTCCAATTCACCATACGCGCGCTGCAATTGGCCGCTCACGCGGTCGAACCATGGTTGGTGATACTTCTCCGTGGGCCGTTGCGACTTCTCATAGACCATTTGGACGGTCTTTTCGTTGGCGGCCAAGGCGAAACCAATCAGGTGCTGAGTTTTCACATACTCCGCGGCATCCGCCGGCATCAGGCTCTTGGAAGGCGCAAGACGTTCGGCATATTCCAGAATCAGGGTCGATTCCATCAGCACCTGGCCGCTATCGGTAACCAGGCTGGGGGCCTTGACCACCGGACTGATGGCTTTGAATTCGTCGAAATTGCGAAACACCGAAAGCTGACTCAGCTCGAAATCAAGCCCCATCATCCGCAAGGAAATCGCAGTCCGCCGCACATAGGGCGAATCCAGCATCCCGATCAGCCGCATTTTAATTCTCCAGATAGTTCGCAATCCTTGGGCGACGGCCCGGCTTTGACAAGCGCAGTCCACCTATGCGTGCGAGTCAGACCGCTGCAATAAGCGCCTGCGCGGCGGCTGGATTCCTCGCCTTGGCGCCGGAGATCACGAAAAGGAAAACGTCGCGGAAGTTCTTCGCGGCCGGCTTCGCCACCAGCGGCATATCCTTGGGTACGCCGCCCTTGGCCCATTCCTTTGCGCGCCCGGCCCAGGCCGCAATCGCCGGTTTGGAATAGCCCAGCTTCTCCTTCTCCTTGGTCCCCATGATGCGGGAATAGACAAAATCGGCGCTTACATCGGCGATCATGGGGAATTCGCTATCGCCTGCGATGATAATTGCAGCATTGTGCTCGCGGCAGAGCGCCACGAATTCCTCACAGGCAAAGCTCGGATGGCGCACCTCTACCGCGTGACGCAATGCCACGCCTTCGTATTTTTCGGGCAGCAACGAAAGAAAGGCCGCGAAATCCTTCTCCTCGAATTTCTTGGTGGCCATGAATTGCCAATTGATGGGGCCCAGTTTCTGGCTCAGTCTCGTCACGCCGCTTTGCAGAAATCTCTGAATCGACTCTCCTGCCTCGGCCAGCACTCGCCGGTTGGTGGCAAAGCGTGGACCCTTCAAGGTGAATATGAAATCTTCCGGCGTTTCGTCATGCCAGCGGGCAAAAGAGTCCGGCCTTTGCGAGCCGTAGTAGGTGCCGTTGATTTCAATGGCGGTGAGATGGCGGCTGGCATATTCCAGCTCCTTTTTCTGGCTGAGTCCTTCGGGATAGAAATTGTCCCGCCATTCCTCGAAGACCCAGCCGCCCACGCCAATATAAATTTTGCTCACACCGGCTTCTCCTCTGGGCCTCGCCGGATGCGATCGTCCGGACGGCGGAGGCAATCGAACCATCAGCGGCCGGCAACATCAATCGGCAAGGGCTCGTCCGGGCTCAGCCAACGATAGGCCAAGCCTGCTAGCGCCGCGCCTGTCAGAGGCGCTGCCCAAAAAAGCCAAAGCTGATCGAGCGCCCAACCGCCTGCGAACAACGCTGGCGCTGTGGAGCGCGCCGGATTGACGGAGGTGTTGGTGACGGGGATCGAAATCAAATGGATCAGGGTGAGACAAAGGCCGATGGCGATCGGCGCGAAGCCCGCAGGCGCGCGTCCATGCGTGGAACCCAGGATCACGAACAGAAACGCGAAGGTCATCACGATCTCCGAGACCAGCGCCGCACCCATAGAATAGCCGCCCGGGGAATGCTCGCCGTAGCCATTGCTCGCGAAGCCGGCGTGAACGTCAAAGCCGGCGTGCCCGTTCACGATCAGATAAAGAATGCCCGCGCCCACGATACCGCCTACCACTTGGGCGATGATGTAGACGGGCAATTGGTGCGCCGGAAAACGTCCGCCCGCCCACAACCCTACCGACACGGCGGGATTGAGATGACAGCCCGAGACATGACCGATCGCGAACGCCATCGTGAGCACGGTGAGGCCGAAAGCTAGCGCCACGCCGACAAAACCGATCCCCAATTGCGGAAAAGCTGCGGCCAACACCGCCGCGCCGCAACCGCCCAACACAAGCCATGCCGTCCCGATGAACTCGGCAGCAAATTTACGAAACATGCCCACGCCCTTCCTTGCGGATGCCGGAAAAGCCTAGGACCGCGATCGTTCTCCGGCAAGCAGCACCTAAGTACTATTGACCTGCTCGCCAGTCTCTTTCCGCCGTGCTGTAATCGCCGGGATGCGAGACGAGGATCCGCGATGAGCGACACCAGAAAACGCTATATGGGCGGTTGTCTCTGTGGGGCACTACGCTATGAAGCCCATGGAGAGCCGATGCATGCTGGCTATTGCTTTTGCTCCGACTGCCGCAAGTCGTCTGGCTCGGGCTTTATTCCATTCATGAGCTTTTCCGCCAAGGCGGTGCGATTCACGGGCCAAGCCCGACAGTTCGTCTCGAAAGCCTATCGCGGCGGCGACGCTGTGAGGAATACCTGTCCCACCTGTTCCAGCCTGGTGTTCGGCGGTGTCGTGGGCGAATCGGATTCCTTTACTATCTACGCCGGCTCGCTGGATGATCCCTCCCTGTTCCAGCCCCAGATCGGCATCTTCAATAAGAGCCGTCCGAGTTGGGTTCCGGTCCCGCCGGGATTGAAAATATTCGAGACATTGCCCTAGTTACGAATTATCGGGGCTAGAATTATTTTGAGCGCGAGAAGGCCAACCACAATCCTCCGCCGATCAGAACACCGCCACTCACCCGGCTCACCAGGCGCGCGCGGCGGGTGAGAAGCTTGGCGGTACGCGCGGCCAGAAGCGCATAAGTACTATCGGAGACCGCAGCGACCGCCATCGCGGTCGCGCCCATGATCAGCACTTGAAGCGTGTGGTTGCGGCTCATGTCCATAAACTGGGGAAAGAAAGCGCCGAAGAAGAGCAGAGTCTTGGGATTGCTGAGTTCGACTGCTATGCCCTGGACCAGGAAACCGCCGCGCGGGATGCGGGGCCCCGTCCCTTCTTCCGGCGCGCTCTGTTCCGTCAAAAGCTTCCAGCCCAGCCAGATTAAGTAGGCGGCGCCTGCAAGCCGCACCCAGTCGAACCACGTGCCCATCGCGGCGATCAACGAAGTAAGACCCAGAAGCACCAATGCTACGGTGACAGCCAGACCCACTTGCGTGCCCGCCACATTCAGGAGTGCGGCGCGGCGGCCGTGGCGCACGCTGTTGGCCACGATCAATGTGTTGGTGGGACCTGGGGCCAGCACCACCAACAATGTGGCAAAAAGAAAGGCGGTATAGACGGATAGCGACATGATCCACTCCGCAATTTTCACCTACGCTAGCACCGCCGCGGGCCAATGAGAGCCGCGCCTATTTCATGGCAGCAATGGCCTGCATGCCATTGGTAAGCGGCTTGTTCACCCGTACCTTAAACCCCAGCAAGCGCAAATCCGCCAGCACGTCGTCCACCCCCAGCCGGACTTTGCGGTAGCTGCTTTTGTTGAGCGCCCAGCTTTCACCCTCGCGGACATAGATGAGGTCGTTGATCACCACATGATCCGTCTCGAATTCCAGCACACAGGTCATGATCCGGTCTGCATCGGCGCGGATCGGCAGAAAGCGGTCAAGTCCGCTGCGTTCGATCGAGAGATCGCGGAACGTCAGCGCCAGAAGGCCGCCGGGTCTGAGCGCACGGTACGCATCGGCCAGGACTTGCGACACATCTTCGAGGCTTTGCAGATGCGTAAGCGTGTCGCCCATGCAGACAATAGCGGAGGCAGAGCCCGGCGCGGCGAGTGTCTTGAGATCGCGGATATCGCCGCGGACAGGTCGGACTGAAGGGGCTTTGGCATGGGACTGAAGCTCGTCCAGTAAAATCTGGCTGCCATCGACCGCCGTCACGGGTGAAAATCCCAGCCTGGCCAGCGCCACCGCCTGATAGCCCGGACCACAGCCCAGATCGACGGCTGAACCGCCGCCCTTAAGGCCTAACTCGTCCAGCAGCGCTTGCTGCTCGGCGACTTTGGCGTCGAACTCCATCCCCACCATCCATGAATAATGGCGGGCCAGGAGCATCTCATAATGTTCGGCAACGTCGGTCACGATTTGTCCCCGGTTGTTTTAAATCAGCACACTTGCCAACTTCAACCGCAGGCGACATTCGCACATCTGCCATTTCCCGGGACCAGGCTGGCGACTCGATCTCTGGAGACTGTCCATGGCGACCAAGAAATCCCCGAGGGCCGCATTCCGGCGCATTCTTAATATGCCGGTCTTTTCCCAACCCCAACCCACGTCCGATCCGCAAACCTTCAAGATCAAACATCCATCCAACGCCGACGACTACAGGGCGATCGATACGCTACGCCGGACGACAGCGTCACCCTTGACCTGGCCAAGCGTGTGCTAACCCAATACCGGGCCAACGACATGGGCTATCCCCAGGACGCCCAGGAGATTCGCGCCATCGTGAAGGGACCGAGTGTGACGAAAAAAAACGAAGACGAAGACAGTTCGTAAGAAAAAGAGAAAGCGTTAGCGATCACTTTCGGGGCAGGTCGCTTGCGGGCAGGTCGCTTACGCCTCGCCCAAGCTCGGCGCGTTCGCCGCTCAAATCGGTCCACCGGACCGATTTGACCTGCCTGCGGGCAGGTCGCGGCTCACTCCCACTCAATCGTCCCCGGCGGCTTGGACGTCACGTCATAGACTACGCGGTTGATGCCCTTCACCTCATTGACGATGCGGGTGGCCGTGCGGGCAAGGAAGGAATGCTCGAAGGGAAAATAGTCGGCGGTCATGCCATCGGATGAGGTGACGGCACGCAGCGCACAGACATGATCGTAAGTCCGCCCGTCACCCATCACGCCTACGGTGCGGACCGGCAGCAGTACCGCGAAAGCCTGCCAGATCTTGTCGTAGAGCCCGGCTTTGCGGATCTCGTCCAGATAGATCACGTCGGCCTTGCGCAGGATCTCCAGTTTTTCCTCGGTGATCTCGCCGGGAATGCGGATGGCGAGGCCGGGGCCGGGAAACGGATGGCGGCCTACGAAGGCCGGCGGCAGGCCCAGTTCACGTCCCAAGGCCCGCACCTCGTCCTTGAACAATTCGCGCAAGGGTTCGACCAACTTCATCTTCATATAGTCGGGCAAGCCACCCACATTGTGATGCGACTTGATGGTGACAGAGGGTCCCCCGGTAGCGGAGATGCTTTCGATTACATCGGGATAAAGCGTACCTTGGGCCAGAAATTCCGCCCCACCCACCTTGTGGCTTTCCTTGTCGAACACGTCGATGAAGGTGGCGCCGATGATCTTGCGCTTCTTCTCGGGGTCGCTCACGCCAGCAAGCCGACCCAGGAACAGGTCCGCCGCCTCGGCATGGATCAGGGGAATATTGTAGTGGTCGCGGAATAGGCCCACTACCTCGTCGGCCTCGCCCGCCCGCATCAGACCCGTATCCACGAAGATGCAAGTGAGCTGGTCGCCGATCGCTTCGTGAATCAGCACTGCGGCGACGGAAGAATCCACGCCGCCAGAAAGACCGCAGATAACCTTCGCCTTACCCACTTGCTTCCTGATGCGTTCGATCGCGGCGGCGCGGAAGGCGTGCATATTCCATTCCGGTGCGATGCCGGCGATGGCGCGCACGAAATTGGCAAGGATGGTCGCGCCGCGCGGCGTATGCGCCACTTCGGGATGGAATTGAACGCCATAGAAGCGGCGGCTCTCATCCGCGATCACCGCAAAGGGCGAGCTTTCCGAAGTCGCCACCACCGAGAAACCTTGCGGAATCGCTACGATCTTGTCGCCATGACTCATCCAAACGGGCTCGCTGCCCGTTTCCGCCAAGCCTTCCAGCAAGGGTGAGGCACGCTGGACATGGATATCGGCGCGGCCGAATTCGCGGTCATGTCCCGCCTCAACCCGGCCGCCCAGCTGAGCCGCCATTGTCATTTCGCCATAGCAGATGCCCAAGACCGGGACGCCTTGCTCGAAAACAGTTTGTGGCGCGCGCGGCGTATCGCTCTCGGTGACCGAGGCGGGACCGCCGGAAAGAATGATCGCGCGTGGGCGCCTGGCCAGCGCGTCCTCCGCTTTGTTGTAAGGCACGATCTCGCAATAGACGCCGGCCTCGCGCACGCGCCGGGCAATCAGCTGAGTTACCTGGCTGCCGAAATCAAGGACCAGAACACTCATTTGGCGGGCGTAACGGCCTCTGCGGCGCGTTGACTGTTGCTGCGGCCCTGTCCTGCCGCGCCCCGTATGGCAGCGGGATCGCTGGGATCGATGCCCAGCGCCTCGTTGTAGTAGAAGCTGGCGAAATCACTTTGTCCGTCGCCCGCATAAAGATCGGCCAGAAGGTCATAGGTCTGCGGCTTTGCCGGGTCGGCCACGATTGCAGCTTGTGCCAGGCGGACCGCCAGATCCTTATCGCCCTTGGCGTTGGCGGCCTGGGCCTGCCGCATCAACTCGTCCGCGCTCAACGTTACGGAACCAGGCACAGCCTTGGCAGGGAGGGCACGGGTCGCGGCCACGGCCGGCGTGACCAAAAGGCCCACGGCAAAAATCAGGGCGGTGCGCATCATTGCCCTACCTTAGTCAAATCTTCGCGCCTGAGCCATGCGTCCAATCAACATCAGTCGTGAAATAATCGGGCCAGCGCCGGCCCTCGTGCCTCGTCAGGATTGAGGCGGATAACTGAGCCTGGGGTACCAGCTGAGGCCCCGGCCCTCCGGCATAGTGTCGAACAGGATCCAGAGCGGATCGAAATCCGGCGCGCCCCTTGGGTCCTGACCGGGGTCGGCCATTTCTCCCGCCATTTCGCCGCTCCAGAAATGACGGATTGCGCCGTCACGACGCGTGAAAACACTGTAGCCTGGAATGTCCGCGTCCTCGGCACTGACATAATCACGGGTGTAATCGCCACTTTCGTCGGAATAGACCCTGAGCTTGGTCCAGCCTCGTGCTTTTTTTGCTTCGATCAGCCTTTCGATGGGCGAACGCGCCGTCATCACGAATGACACGCGCTGTTCGATGTCCGGCATCTTTTCTTCCCATGTGGCCATGAAAGAGGTGCAGCTGGGGCATGGCGCGGTGCGCCTGGGCCCGAACATGTAACTGTAGATGATCAACGTCTCCTTGCTGCCGAACAGATCAGCGAAGCGCGCCGGACCCGCCTCGCCCATGAAACGGTAATCCATGGTCACCGCGCCGCCTGGCGGCAATTGCCGGCGCATCTCGGCCACTGCTTCCAGGCTGCGCCGAAGCTCGATCTCCTTGACCAGAAGGGCATTGCGCGCGGCACGGTAGGCTGTGCTCTCATTGGGAAAATGCGCCTTGTTGCCTTTCACCAATTCTTCCGCCGGAACCAATTTTGCCATCACTTAATTCCCGGGAGTTCCTCACAGGTTGATATCAACCTATGCTGGGGCTGTCAAAAATTAGCCCGGCCCAGAAGCGCCGCGTAGAAGCCGTCGCTTCCGGTCGCGCCGGGCGAGGCATGGAAATCCGACTGCAGGCGTTGGAATTCTTCATGCGCGGAGAGGAATGCGTCCGCCCGATCTTGATTTTCGCAAGGAAGAATTGAGCATGTGGCATAGACCAGCCGCTCAGGTGCCACTGATGCAGCCTGCCGCAATAAATGATCCTGCGCATCTTGCAATTGCGCCAACCTTTCGGGCGTGAGGCGCCATTTGAGTTCCGGCTGCCGCCGCCAGGTGCCGGAGCCGCTGCAGGGAGCATCCACAAGCACAAGGTCAAAAGGACCATCGGGCAACGGGCCCAAATGATGGGGGCGAATGATGGCAGTGCCGGCGCGGACCGCGCGCCGGGAGAGTTCCGCCAGCGCGTCTTGGCGGACATCGCAGGCGACAATCTCCCCCCTGTTCTCCATCGCCGCCGCCAGGGCGAGCGATTTGCCCCCGGCCCCCGCCGCCAGATCGAGCACACGCATGCCGGGCTTTGCGGCACACAGCATCACGGCTTCTTGCGCGGCTTTATCCTGAACCTCGAACGCTCCTGCGGCATACAGGGAATGGGCTGTAAGCGCAGCGCCGGGCCGGCAACGGATCGCATCAGGCAAACCCGGAAGCGCTAACGCTTCGATGCCATCAGCGTGAAGTCTGGCCATGACTTGATCGCGTGCGGCCTTGAGCGCATTGACTCTGAGATCCACCGGCGCGCGCACCTGAAATGCCTCCATCTCGGCGAGGAGTTTTTCGCCGAAGGAGCGGCGCAATTCTTCATCCAGCCAGCCGGGGTATTCGCCCTTGACCGGAAGGGGCTCCTGCCCCGGCGTGGCGGCAATCGCTGCGTGCTCCGCGTCGCTAAGCGGCGCCGGCCCGTAGCCGCCTGTGAAAAAAATCTTGGGATTCTTGCCGTCCGAAAGTAGCGAAGCGATCGCCAGCGCGCGGGGATTGTCGCTTCCCAT
>DATFSP010000208.1:0-2366 GCA_035262545.1 Rhizomicrobium sp.
GTCGCTCGTGTGGCACGGCTGATGTGGCAGAGCCAGTGCCTCGCTATGCGCCTTGCGGAGCGCAATGATCCGTTTGCTGGCGTCGTCCACTAAAGACGACATCGGACTGATAGTCAGCTTGCCGTAATCGGAATCCAGCAACAGCATCGTATCGTCTGGAATTGAGAGCAGTTTGGGGCCGCAGGCCACCAGCACGGGAATATTCATTGTCGCCGCCAGGATCGCGACATGAGAAGTGGCACCGCCTTTGACGAGCGCGATGCCCGCCAGATGAGTCGAATTCAGCCCAACAAATTCCGAGGGTAGCAGATCGTCTGCCAGCAATATCGTGCCTTCGGGGAGGGAGATTTCTGACGGAGTTCTCACGTCGCCCAACGCCACAAGAACCTGACGTTCCAAATCTACAAGATCGGCCGCGCGGTCGGCGAAACGCGCGTCCTTAAGTCCTTTCAGCACTGTGACTTGGGCTTGAATCGCGGTCCGCCAAGCATGGCCCGCGCTTTTCCCCTGCGCAATGCTCTGGCCGGCCTCAGCCGTCAATTCCGGATCATCAAGGAAGGCCAGATGTGCCGCCAGGATGGCCGAATGATCTTTATGTACTGCCTCGCTGAGTTTGGTTCTTACCGACGCGATGGCGTCACCGAGGCGCCTACTCTCTTGGGCAACGCCCTTTCCCTGTTCCTCGACCGCGATGTCGGCGTGGGCGAACCGCAGCCCCTTGCCCAATGCAAGACCGGGCGCCGCGCGCACGCCCGTCACGACGCCTGGTTCCTCCGGTTCGGCGGCAGCCGGGGCGACGGTATTCTCAGGTGCAACCGCGCCCTCGTCCATGCCGCTCTCGACCAGCGCGGCGACGGCGGCGACCGCCGCGTCGGCGTCCACGCCGGCGGCGATCAAGCGGACTGAAGCTCCCTTGGTAAGGCCAAGCGCCATCACGGCAATGGGGCTGCGCAGATTGGCGCGGCGTGAGCCAAGCTCCATCGCCATGTCGGCGGAAAATGATTTGGCGAGATCGGCCAGCCTGGCCGCCGGACGGGCGTGCACGCCATACGCCAGAGGGATCATCAGATCGCGGCGGACTTCGCGCCGTGTGTCAGCGGCGGCCTCGGATGGCTTGCGCAGGCGGCGCACGTGCATCAATTCCTGGCCACATGTCACGCTTTCGTTTTCTTGGCGCCATTCGACCGCAAAATCATCTCCATTGACGATGACAATGGGCGTGATGAGGCTTTTCGCGGCCCCTCCCAACGTCTCGAGATCGAAGGAAATCAGCTTCTCCCCCGCGATTACGTTCTGGCCTTCACGCACATGGACCGTGAACCCTTTCCCTCCCAGCCCCACCGTATCGAGTCCGATATGCATCAGGATTTCCGCTCCGTTGGCGGCGCGCAGCGTAATGGCATGGCGCGCGGCATGAAGCAGGATCACTTCGCCGTCGCAAGGAGAGGTGAGCAAAGAGGACGTGGGATCGATCGCAATTCCGTCACCCATCATCCTTCCAGCGAATACGGGATCGGGCACCTCGCTCAACGGCGCTGCCCAGCCGTCAAGCGGCGCCAAAAGGACCAGACTCTCGGCGGAATTTGTGCCGCCCCGTCTGGTATTGGTCTGATCCAATGTCACGTCCTTGAATGGTTTGGCGGCCACGCGATGCGTACGGCACCAATATGACATCAGCGGCCGGAATGTGCCACCGCGCAGGCCAGCAATGCGCGATGCGTTGTCCGATAGCGCTGCACCTGAGAAGAGTCCAGAATACGGCTATGAGTGAACGCCCCGTCACGGTCATGGCCAAGGAGGCAAAGGAAGCACCCGAGCGCGTCGAGGAGCAACTGGTCAGGGACGGCGAACGGCTCGACTTCATTGCCGCCACCTTGCGTCAATTTCGCCCGCGGGCGGTCCTCACCTGTGCGCGCGGCAGTTCGGACCATGCCGCCACCTATGCGCGTTATCTGATCGAAACCCGGCTGGGGCTTCTCACTTCCTCGGTATCGCCATCGGTGAGTTCGGTATATGGCGTGAAGCAAGACCTTGATCGGTGCTTGTTCCTTGTTCTCTCTCAATCCGGCCGCAGTCCCGACCTGCTGGCGGCGGCTTCTTCCGCCAAGGCGTCGGGCGCCCGGGTGGTGGCGCTTGTCAATGTCGAGGATTCACCGCTCGCTGCCGCGGCGGATCACGTAATCCCATTGCGCGCAGGGCCAGAGGCGAGTGTCGCGGCGACCAAATCCTACATCTGTGCGCTGGCCGCCACCCTGCGTCTGGTGGCGTGTTGGAGCGAAAACGAACTGCTGCTGAACGAGTTAAAAGCCCTGCCGGCGCAGATGGTGCGGGCCTGGCAACTCGATTGGCGCCCCATGGTTGAATGG
>DATFSP010000209.1:0-6769 GCA_035262545.1 Rhizomicrobium sp.
CGACATCGCGCCAGCGCACATCGCACAGGGTTCCAGGGACGCGAAAAGGTTGGTGCCGGTGAGCCGTTCATTCCCCAGCTTTTCCGCAGCTTTTCTAAGCACCAGCATTTCGGCATGGGCGGTGGGGTCACGCCGTTCCAGGATACGGTTGCCGTCACTGGCCAGAAGCGCGCCTTCTGCCGAAAGCAATACCGCGCCCACCGGCACTTCGCCGCGCGTGACACACGCTTCCGCTTCGGCAAGGGCCAATGCTATGGCTTCATCATCTGTCATGGTGAGAATGGAGCGATCCTTGCCCGAGAATAAGCCCGAAGGCGAACGCATAGCAAAAGCGATCGCGCGCTCTGGGCTTTGCTCGCGCCGCGACGCCGAACGGCTGATCGCCGAGGGACGGGTCAGGTTGGACGGCGAGACCGTGACCAGCCCTGCCCTCAATGTCACGGGTCACAATGTAATTCAGGTCGACGGCAAGCCTTTGGACGAGCGTCCACCGGCACGGCTCTGGCGCTACCACAAGCCCACAGGGCTGGTGACTACCCACAAGGACGAGAAAAGCCGGCCCACAGTGTTCGCCAGCCTGCCCCCTTCCTTAGGCCGGGTCGTGTCGGTGGGTCGCCTGGACTTCAATTCTGAGGGCCTTCTGCTCCTCACCAATGACGGCGAAATCGCGCGGCGGCTGGAGCTTCCCGCCGCGGGCTGGGTACGCAAATACCGGGTAAGGCTGTTCGGCAAAGTCACCCAGGCCGATCTCGACAGGCTTGCCACCGGCATCACCATTGCCGGCGTGCCTTATGGGCCCATCGTCGCAGATCTGGAGCGCAGCAAGGGCGTCTATTCCTGGGCCACAGTCTCGCTCAAGGAAGGCAAGAACCGCGAAGTCAAGCGGGTGATGGAAAGCCTGGGGCTGAAAGTGGCGCGCTTGATTCGCATCGCCTATGGCCCGTTTCAGCTCGGGCAATTGGCAGAAGGCCAGGTCGAGGAAATTCCCGCCCGGTTGTGGCGCGAGCAATTGGGAATTGGCCGCAAGAAACGGGAGCGTCATGACGCACCCTGGACGCGGGAAAAGAAGGGCGAGAAGGCGTCTACGGGTTTGATAAAAACCAAGAGAAGCTGATAGAAGCGCCAGCGCAAAAAAACGGCGAGAGCCCAGTGAAAAACAAAAAACCCAAGCTGCCGCCGCCCTTTGCCGCCGAGACCAAGGACATGCGTTTCGCGGGAACCTTTGAGGTGCTCGTGCCCGTACCTGACCGTAACAAGCCCCACAAAGTGCCCCTGCAGTTCCAGAGCCTGAATGAAGCGGAAGCCTGGCTGCACAGCGCTGAAGGCAGGGAAACCGTCAGCGGGATCCTGGAATCCTATCAGGGGAAATAAGCCACACTCCTGCGTGGCTTTCGTGGCCGGACGAGGTTTCAATTTGCCCCAACCCCCGGCAGGTTATATTCCCCGAGCTAGGCTTCCGGTTACGGAATGAATCGACCAGTGTAACCGCTTCGGCCGCGCTCCGAATTGAGGGGAAAGTGGCCCAATTGATAGCCGCCGAAGCCCAATATCGTGACTGGATGCTGGCGGGTCTTGGTGGCGACCGCGCCGCTTATTCCCGTCTCTTGGCTCAATTGAGCGGCAATCTGCGCGCATATTTCGCCAAGCGGATCGGGGCTGACGCCGAAGATTTGGTTCAAGACACGTTGATAGCAATACATACAAAGCGCGCCACCTACGATCCGGACCTGCCTTTCACGGCATGGGTGCATGGCATCGCGCGCTACAAGCTGATCGACGCTTGGCGCCGCGACCGGCGTCGTGCGCTGGTGGCATTGGAGGACGTGCCGGACATTTTCGCCCATGACGCCGCCGAGGCGGCGGGCGCCAAGCGCGATGTCGAAAAGCTGCTGGCCAAGCTACCCGCGCAAAAGCGCGATCTGGTGCGGGCGGTGAAGCTGGAAGGTCGTTCCATTGCCGAACAGGCCGAGGCGACCGGCCTTTCCGAGACCGTGGTCAAAGTGACCGTGCATCGCGCGGTAAAATCGCTGGGGCGGGAATTGGGGGACCGTGGTGAGAACTGAAGAATTAATTGCTTATCTTAGCGCCGATCTCGAAGCGGCGCCGGTCCGCTCGGTGAGCCGGGTGCTCGGGATGGGACTGGGCCTGGGCTTTCTCCTATCCGGCCTTCTGATGCTGGTGGCGATGGGACCGCGGCCGGACCTGGTGGCCGCGATGGCAGGCGGCAATTTTTGGATGAAGCTCGCCTACACGCTCAGCCTTGCCGGCCTGGGGTTATGGATGGTGGAGCGTCTGGGCCGTTCCGGCGCCAGCGCCGAAAGACCAGCAATCATGCTGGCTGTGCCGGTGATCCTGCTTCTTGCGGCGGCTCTTGTGCAGCTGAGCCAGCCGGGCGCCGACCGCTATCATCTGGTGCTTGGCGATTCCTGGAAGGTCTGTGCCATCGATATTCTCGCGCTCTCGGCCCCCATGTTCGTCGCCATGTTCTGGGCGTTGCGCAAATTGACGCCCACGCGACTGGGTTTGGCCGGCGCGGGCGCGGGACTTCTGGCCGGTGCCGCTGGAGCCAGCGTTTATGCTTTCCACTGTGTGGAGTATACCGCGCCCTTCATTCTGATCTGGTACACGGCAGGCATCGCGCTCGCAGCAGCGATCGGCGCGAGCCTCGGCCGCTGGGCGTTGAGGTGGTAATCATACGTGCTGCCCACCATTGATGTGGAGCTCGGCGCCGGTTACATAGGATGACTGGTCAGTACACAGATAATAAATCGCCTTGGCCACTTCGGCCGGTTCTCCCAGTCGGCGAAGCGGAATGGCTTCCACCAGCCTCTCGGTTCCTGGCGACAAGATTGCGGTGTTGATTTCGCCTGGTGCAATCGCGTTCACGCGCACGCCTAGGGGCCCGAAATCCGCCGCCATCTCGCGCGTTAGCGCGGCCAGCGCCGCCTTGGAGGTGGCATAAGCCGCACCCGCGAAGGGGTGAACGCGCGAGCCGGCAATAGAGGTGATGTTGACGATGGTGCCGTGCGCCCTGGCCAAGGCCTCTCTCAGCCCCTGAGCCAGCCAGATGGTGGAAAAGAGATTGACCTCGAAAATGTGCCGCCAGGTTTCCATATCGGTCTGGAGCACGCCCAATCTCTGACCGTCATCGTCCTTGGGCGAAATTGCAGCATTGTTGACCAGGGCATGCAACTTGCTGTCCTTGAGCCGGGCCTTCATCTCGGCGCTCGCGCGTGCTGTGTCCACGGGATCGGCGAGGTCCACCTGGATGTGATCTTCCGGTCCGGCCGCCCAGGGGCAATTCTCCGGAAAAGCGTGGCGCGAACAGGTAATTACCCGCCAGCCCGCGCTGGAGAAACGCTTCACCGTGGCGTGGCCGATCCCTCGCGAGGCGCCGGTAAGGATGAGTGTGCGCTGTTCATCATTTTGGGATTTGGGATCGGCCATGGCTTGAGCTTAACATCGCAACTCTTCCTTGTCCGGCCGAAATGCATATCGAGAATATCACCGCGATCGCCCTGGTCCTTGCCGCCGCCGTGGCACTGGGCTTCGCCATGAGCCGGGTGCGTGCGCCGGCGGCGGCCGGCTTTATCCTGGTGGGCGTGGCGCTGGGCCCTTCGGGGCTGGGGCTGATCGAAACCTCGGACTCGATCGAAACCCTGGCCGATCTGGGCGTGCTGATGCTGCTGTTCATTATCGGCATGGAAATGCGGCTGCAAGCCTTCCGCAAGTCCCTGCCCCTGGCGCTCACCGTCACCGCACTCACCATCGTCATCATCGTCTCTTCGGTGCTGATGTTCACCATGCTCGTGCGCGGCGAAGTGCTGAGTGGCGCGGTGATCGGCGCAATGTTGTGCATTTCTTCGACCGCGGTCGCGATGAAGATGATGGAGGACGCCGGCGAAAAAGACAGCGCGGCCGGACGTCTCGCCCTGGCCATCCTGGTGGCGCAAGACCTGGCCGTGGTGCCGCTTCTCCTGATCACAAATGGGTTAGGCACGCCACCAACATATTTGAGCGAGGGTTTGATCGTTCTGAAATTGCTGCTGGCGCTGGTGCTACTGGGCGGCTTCGTCGCTATCCTGGGCAAGATTAAGAGCTTCCGCTTTCCTGGATCGGAATATCTGCTGAAGGATTTCGACGTCGGCACGTTGGGCGTGTTGGGTATCTGTTTTGCCTCCGCCACCGTTTCCGGCCTCTTGGGGCTGTCGCCGGCGCTGGGCGCTTTCCTGGGCGGGTTGGTCGTGGGCCATTCCACGCTTCGCCGCGGCGCTCTTACAATGGCCCAGCCGGTGCAAAGCATTCTTCTGTTCGTATTTTTCTTATCGGTGGGGCTTCTCATCGATCTTCGCTACCTCATCGCCCACGCCTGGGTGATCCTGGCCGCCCTTGCGGTAGTGACGGGCGGCAAGACCTTCCTCAATTGGCTGTTGCTCATGCTGGCAGGGGAAAGTTTCGGGACCGCGCTGGAAGCCTCGCTATTCCTGTCGCCGGTGGGGGAGTTCTCCTTCGTGATTGCCAGTGCCGGCGTCACAGCGGGCGTACTCTCCGAATCCGGTCACAAGCTCGCCATCGCAGTGATCGCCATGTCGCTGCTGGTAAGCCCGCTCTGGTTCCTCGCCGCCCGTGTCGTCCACGGCATTGTACAGAGTCAGGCGGCGCGGGTGACGGGACTGGACCTCAGGAATTTCCGGCTGTGGCGGACTGTCCTGGTGCCGCTTCCAGCCCCGCCGGGTCCTGGTGAATAATCACTTCCGCCTTGTCGAACGCGGTGCAGAGAGCATGCTCCACTTCGTCACTCACCGCATGTGCCTCCGCCAGCGGCATGTCGGGATCAAGCTCGATATGGACTTGGATAAATGTGTAAAGGCCAGCTGCGCGGGTGCGCAGGTCATGCATGCTTTTCACCTGGGGATGGGCGCACACGATGGCCATAATCTTCTCGCGGTCGGCATCCGGCAATTCATGGTCCATCAGCTGGTCCAGGCATTTGCGGAAAACCAACCAGGCGCTTCCGACCAGCACGGCCGCCACGACCAGAGCGATGATGGGATCGGCCCGTTCCCAGCCCAGGACCACGGACAGGAAGATGGCAATCACCACACCGATATTGGTGGCGAGATCGCCCAGATAATGGGTTTGGTCCGCCGACACAACGAGCGATCCCGTCCGCCTGATCACGCTGCGCTCGTAAAGAATCAGTCCGATCGCCATTGCGATTGAAGTTAGCATCACCAGGAGCGCTTCCAACCCGTGATCAATTGGCTGGGGGTTGATCAGCCGCTGCACCGCCTGAATCACCAGGAACATAGCTGAAGCCGTGATGAAGGCGCCCTGCGCCAGGCCGGCAAGCGGTTCTGCCTTGCCGTGGCCGAAGCGATGCCCCTCATCGGCAGGCGCGAGCGCCTCGTGGATTGCGAAGAGATTGAGTCCCGCAGTGAACAGATCGAGCGCGGAATCCGCCAAGCTCGCCAGCATCGCCACCGAATGAGAGGTGAAATAGGCAAAGGTTTTGATCGCCACCAGAAATAGCGAAACACTCACCGATGCTTTTGCCGCCCGGCGCATATGCTTGCCATGTTCGGCGAGATCGCTCACGGAAAAAGCCGCTCGGAGCGCCAGGGGCGCGTGCCCTCGCGGCGATAGACCAGTCGGTCATGCAGGCGGAAGGGCCGGTCGCGCCAAAATTCGATTTCGAATGGCACCAACCGGTATCCTATCCAATAATCCGGCCTTGGCACCTTCGAGAGCGCATATTTGGCCGTGTATTTGGCGATCTCCTTCTCGAACGCCCAACGCCCTTCCATCGGTCGCGACTGCGCCGACGCCCAAGCGCCGATTTGGCTGTCTTTCGGGCGGCTCGCGAAATAGGCGTCAGCCTCGGCGCCGCTCACTTCGCTCACACTGCCTCTGATCCGCACAACCCGGCGTAGGCCTTTCCAATGGAAATTGAGCGCAGCATGCGCGTTGGCCTTGAGCTCGTTTCC
Organism: Rhizomicrobium sp.; assembly: GCA_035262545.1. GTDB lineage: Bacteria > Pseudomonadota > Alphaproteobacteria > Micropepsales > Micropepsaceae > Rhizomicrobium. The sequence goes on from DATFSP010000209.1 coordinate 5,988, forward strand.
CTTTGCGCTTTCCCTGTTGGTGTAGAAAACGAAGCCGTCTTTATTTACGTCTTTGAGCAGGACCATACGGACGTTGGGCCGGCCGTGGCCATCCACCGTGGCCAGCGCCATGGCGTTGGGGTCGTTCGGTTCAACCGCTTCCGCCTCTTTCAACCATGCGGCGAACACGTCGATGGGATCGCGCTCAGGCGCGATGCCGCCGTCGTCCAAAGATCCGCCAAATTCGCCCATGATTCTTGGCCTCTGGCGTAGCATCCCCGGCTGCGGCAGACTAGCCTTGGGATGGAAAAGGTACCATGCGCAAATTCTATCCAAGGATGTCGCTCGTTATCGGGCTTGTGGCCGGAGGTTGCGCCACCGAAACCGGCGAAAGCCTTAAAACGACATTCGACTCCGGGGTCACCGCCTATGATGCGGGTGATTATGCGAAAGCGTATCAGATATGGTCGTCCATCGATGACGACGATCTGGCCGCCATGCGCAATGTGGCGTTGATGCGCCGGAAAGGTCTGGGCACGCCCAAGGATCCCAAAGGCGCGGAAGAAATGTATTTGCGCGCCGCCGAGGGCGGCCTTCCCACGGCCCAGGCCGACTTGGCCGACATGCTAATCAAAGGCGAAGCAGGTCCTCCCGATCCGGCGCACGCCTTACCACTGCTGGAGGCCGCAGCCGCCGCCAATCATCCCAACGCTCAGTATGAATTGGCGCAGCTCTACGAGGCGGGCGAGTTGGTGCCCAAGGATATGGCAAGGGCCCGCACTCTTTATGCGGCCGCGGCAGGC
>DATFSP010000210.1:0-5903 GCA_035262545.1 Rhizomicrobium sp.
TAACCCTGGATCAGTTCGGTGACTTCCGCGCCTACCATATGCGCGCCCAAAAGCTCGCCGGTTTCGGCATCGAACACGATTTTGACCAGCCCTTCGGCCTCGCCCAGCGCGATGGCCTTGCCGTTGCCGATGAAGGGGAAGCGGCCCACCTTGATCTTCTTGCCGGTTTCTTTCGCCTTGGCTTCGGTGAGACCGACGCTTGCCACCTGCGGCCAGCAATAGGTGCAGCCCGGCACGTTCGCGGTATTGAGAGGATGCACGCCCTTCACGCCGGCGATGCGCTCGGCGACGATCACGCCTTCATGCATGGCCTTGTGGGCCAGCCAGGGCGCCCCGACCAGATCGCCGATCGCCCAGATGCCGGCCACGCCGGTTTCGCCCCACTGGTTGATCACCACATGGGTGCGGTCGACTTTGATTCCGGCAGCTTCGAGTCCGATATTCTCGACATTGCCGACGATGCCCATCGCCAAGATCACCCGGTCGATGGTGATGGTCTCGGTTTTGCCGTCCTTGGCTTTCAGAGTCGCGACGACACTGTCTGTGCCCTTCTTGAGCTCGGTGACGGTGGTGCCGACCTTCAGCTTCATGCCCTGCTTGCTGAAAGCCTTGGCGGCGAAGTTGGAGATTTCCTCGTCCTCCACGGGCAGCACGCGGTCGAGGACTTCGACCACGGTCACATCGGAGCCGAGTGTGCGATAGAAGCTGGCGAACTCAATTCCGATCGCGCCAGAGCCGACCACCAGAAGAGATTTCGGGAATGAGGGGGGCACCATTGCTTCGCGATAGGTCCAAATCAGCTTGCCATCTGGCTCGAGCCCGGGAAGGGTGCGCGCCCTGGCGCCCGTAGCCAGCACGATGTTCTTGGCGGCGTAGTCGGTTGCCTTCCCGTCCTTGGTGACGGAAAGCTTGCCTTTGCTTGCCAGCTTGGCATCACCCGGGATCACGGTAATCTTGTGCTTCTTCATCAAGAAGCCCACGCCGTTGGAGAGTTGTTCGGCGACTTTGCGCGAACGTTCCACGATCTTCGTGATGTCGAACTTGAAATTGTCGGCCGAGAAACCGAACTCGGGGAGCCGGTGCATCAGGTGCCAGATTTCCGAGGAGCGCAGCAATGCCTTGGTGGGGATGCAGCCCCAGTTCAGGCATATGCCACCCAAACGGTCACGCTCCACCACCGCGGTCTTGAGGCCCAGCTGGGCCGCGCGGATGGCGCAGACATATCCGCCGGGGCCGCCGCCAACCACGATCACATCGAAGGAGGTGTCGCTCACAGCAGCATCGAGGCCGGTTCCTCGATAAAGCGCTTGAAGGTCTCAAGGAACTTTGCCCCGGTGGCGCCGTCGATTACCCGATGATCGCAGGACATAGTCACCGTCATCATGGTGGCGACCTGGACTTTGCCGTCCACGACAACGGCACGCTCCTCGCCCGCGCCCACAGCCAGGATCGCCGCCTGGGGCGGGTTGATTACGGCCGTGAAATTCTTCATTCCGAACATGCCTAGATTAGAGACCGAAAAGCCGCCGCCTTCATATTCCTGCGGTTTGAGCTTCTTCTCCTTGGCGCGGGAGGCCAGCGATTTCACTTCGTTGGAAATCTGGGCCAGGCCCTTCTCTTCGGCGCGGAACACGATCGGCGTGATCAGACCGAAATCTAGCGCCACCGCCACGCCCACATCGGCATGCTTGTGGCGCAAGATCGCATTCTCGGTCCAACTGGCGTTCACATCGGGATGCTTCATCAAAGCCATCGCCACCGCTTTGATCACAAAATCATTTACCGAAAGCTTGTAGGACGGATTCTTGCCCGCGGCATCGTTGAGCTTCGCCCGCGTCGCCATCATGGAAGCGAGATTGCAGTCGATCGAAAGATAATAATGCGGGATAAGGGTCTTGGCCGAAGTGAGGCGCCGCGCGATCGCTTTGCGCATGGAATCGTGCGGAATCTCTTCGTAGTCTCCGGGCTTGTAGAACAGCTTGGCGTCTGGCAACGCCGCCACGCCCAGGCTAGGGGCGCCCGCTTCCGCTTTTGCCGCAACCGGTTTGGCCCCGGGTTTTGCCGCCCCGACATCGGATTTGACAATGCGCCCGCGCGGACCGGTACCCGTAAGCGCGGAAAGATCGATATTTTTCTCTGCGGCGATGCGGCGCGCCAAAGGCGAGGCAAAAATACGGGTGCCGTCGTAGGTCTCAGGCGCGGATGCCGCCGCTTGCGGCGCGGCTTCGGCCGTGGGGGTTTCGACCCTGGCAGGGGTCGTGGCGGGCGCCGGCTTAGGCGTTTCCGCCAATTTTGGTGCCTCGGCTTTCACCGCGTCACCGATGTTTTTCATCGCCGCCGAGATATCGACATCACCCGCATTTTCACCGTCGCCCAACAGCACGGCGATCGGTTGATTGACCTTCACGCCTTCACTGCCTTCGGGCACCAGGATCTTGCCGATGCGGCCTTCGTCCACGGCTTCGAATTCCATGGTGGCCTTGTCGGTTTCGATCTCAGCCAGGATGTCGCCGGATTTGACGGTGTCGCCTTCCTTCACCAGCCAGCGTGCAAGCTTGCCCTCTTCCATGGTGGGCGACAGAGCCGGCATCAGAATGTTGGTCGCCACGGGATCAATCCTTGTAGCAAACCGATTTCACCGCCTGGATTACGTCCTCGACGGTGGGGAGCGCGAGCTTCTCCAGATTGGCGGCATAAGGCATCGGCACATCCTTGCCGGTGACCTTGGTGGGCGGCGCGTCGAGATAATCGAACGCATCCAAAGCAACGCGCGCGGCGATTTCCGACCCGATGGAGCAGACCGGCCAGGCCTGCTCGACGCTCACGATCCGGTTGGTCTTTTGTACCGAAGCGACCACCGTCTCGATATCGAGAGGGCGCAGGGTGCGCAGATCGATGATTTCCGCGTCGATGCCTTCGTCCTTGAGCTTCTCTGCCGCTTCTTCGCACGTGCCGACCGAGATGGAATAGGACACGAGCGTTACGTCCTTGCCCGGTTTTACGATGCGCGCCTTGCCGATGGGGAGGACGTAATCGTCAACTTTGGGCACGGGAAATGAGCGGCCATATACGATCTCATTTTCCAGGAAGATCACCGGATTGGGATCACGGATCGCCGCTTTAAGCAGACCTTTGGCATCGGCCGCCGAATAAGGCGCGATCACTTTCATACCGGGGACCGCCGCATACCAGGCGGAATAATCCTGGCTGTGTTGGGCGGCGACGCGCGAGGCCGCCCCGTTGGGACCGCGGAAGACGATGGGGCAGCTCATCTGGCCGCCCGACATGTAACGGGTCTTGGCGGCGGAATTGATGATCTGGTCCATGGCCTGCATGGCGAAGTTCCAAGTCATGAATTCCACGATCGGCTTGAGCCCGTCGAAGGCAGCGCCGACGCCCAGGCCGGCAAAACCGTGCTCGGTGATGGGCGTGTCGATTACGCGCTTGTCGCCGAACTCCTCCAACAATCCCTGGCTGATCTTGTAGGCGCCCTGATACTGGGCGACTTCCTCACCCATCAGGAACACAAGAGGATCACGGCGCATCTCTTCGGCCATTGCGTCGCGTAATGCTTCGCGCACCGTGATGGTTACCATCTCCACATCGTTGGGCAGTTCGGGATCGGAGGGCGCGGGAATGAAATGCTCGGCCGGTGGACGCGGGCCCGCGTCATTGGCTGGCTTGGCGGCCGGCGGCGCTTCCTTTTTGGGTTCGGGCACTTCAACTTTTCTAGGCGCGGGCGCTGCTGCGGCCGAAACATCTTCGCCATCGGAGAGCAGCGTGGCGATCGGCGAATTGACTTTCACGCCTTCACTGCCTTCGGGCACCAGGATCTTGCCGATGCGACCTTCGTCCACGGCCTCGAATTCCATGGTGGCCTTGTCTGTTTCGATCTCGGCCAGAATGTCGCCGGACTTGACGGTGTCGCCTTCCTTCACCAGCCAGCGGGCAAGCTTCCCCTCTTCCATAGTGGGCGACAAAGCGGGCATCAGAATCTGCATAGACATCAGGCCAGCACATCCGTGTAAAGTTCACCCAGGCCCGGCTCCGGGCTCTCGGTGGCGAATTCCGCCGCCTGGGTGACGATGGCGCGGACATCCTTGTCGATCATCTTGAGGTCGTCCTCACTCACCACGCCAGTCTTCACCAACTTCTGGCCGAAATGTTCGATGGGATCGCGCTTCTCGCGTACTTCGGTCACTTCCTCGCGCGTACGATACTTGGCGGGATCAGACATGGAGTGGCCGCGATAGCGATAGGTCTTCATCTCCAGGATGATGGGTCCCTTGCCGCTCCGGCAGTAAGCCATTGCTTCGGCGCCAGCCGCCTGCACGGCTTCGACATCCATGCCGTCCACTGTCACACCGGGAATGTTGAAGGAGACACCACGCTTGGAGAAATCCGTCAGCGCGCTGGAACGGGCCACACTTGTGCCCATCGCGTACTGGTTGTTCTCGATAATGTAGACTACCGGCAGCTTCCACAGCTCGGCCATGTTGAAGCTTTCATAGACCTGGCCCTGGTTCGCAGCACCATCGCCGAAGTAAGTGAGGCTTACGCCGTCATTGCCGCGATATTTGTTGGCAAAGGCAAGGCCCGTGCCCAGCGGCACCTGCGCGCCGACAATGCCGTGACCGCCATAGAATTTCTTCTCCTGGCTGAACATGTGCATCGAACCGCCTTTGCCCTTGGAATAGCCGGTGGAACGGCCCGTCAATTCGGCCATCACGCCCTTGGGGTCCATGCCAGCGGCCAGCATGTGGCCGTGATCGCGATAAGCGGTGATGAGCTGGTCTTCGTGCCGGACATTGGCCTGCATGCCCACCACCACGGCCTCTTGACCGATATAGAGGTGGCAGAACCCTCCGATCAGCCCCATGCCGTAAAGCTGGCCCGCCCGCTCTTCAAAGCGGCGGATCAACAGCATGTCAGAATAGAGTTTTTTGAGGGCTTCGGAATTGCTGCGAGCGGCGGTTGGAACGGGTTTTTCTTGTTTTTCTGGGCGTTTTGCGGGGTCACTCATACGCGTCAGATGCTCTCGAGGCAGGTAGATGGCGGTAACTGGGGTTTTGGCAAGGCCCGGACGGCTTGGCAAGCCTTTATAATATTGTTGCGTCGCGAAAAAACGAACACTGTTCGGCTATTTGATGCCTCTCCTTCGCATGCTGGCAAAGGCGGCACAACCAAGCTTTGAGAATTTTTAGCGTGCGTTTCGTGGGACCGCGACTTGGTTCGGAGCCCCATCCATTAATTTGCCGCGCGCCAGTTCTTCCACCAGATCGCGGTCGGGATGGCCGTTTTCCATCAATTGGATGCGACGGGCCAACCGGTCACGCTCGGAGGTCAGTTGGGCCAATTTCTCCTGCTGGATGCCCAATTTCGCCTGGGCGTCTTCCAGCACCAGCAGGCCGCGTTCGCCCCAAATGGCATAGCTGCCGAAATATGCCACCACGGCGACGGAAACCGCGGGCAGAACCAGGGCAAGGAAAAAGCGGGTGACCGAGCGTTTGATTCGCATACAGCCCACCGAATCACGAACCGATTCGGGCAGTCAAGGGTGATTCTCTTAAGGATTCCGGGAACTTGGGTAGGCCTTTTATGTTGCCCCCTCCGGTCTTCGCTGGCCCGAGGGCCAGCTACGACCACCTCCCCCGCCAGTGCATCGCGCGCGGGGGAGGTTGGTCAGGACCAAGCCTCACCAAAGATGGCATCGGCAGGGTACAAGATCGAGAGATAGTGAAGTTGCTCGAAGATTGGAAAGTAAGCGCAGGTGAATGACGGAAGCGTAGTGGAAAGAGTCTGCTCGATTCCCGTTGACTTCCGTTCACAGGACGTTTCGCCGGCGACGCTATTGAAACGCTCAGGTTACCTTGAGAGCCCCGACACCCTCACCGTCGAAAACA
>DATFSP010000211.1:0-24144 GCA_035262545.1 Rhizomicrobium sp.
AGGGTGAGCCCAGGTCAGCCTTTTATGCCTGCCCCCTTGATCAACTGCGCGTGGATTTCGGCTGCCTTCTCGCGCGCTGCTTTCTCTGTGTCAGGGATTGTAGGGCCATAAGCCTCGAATATCCTCACCGGCTTCTCACGGTAAAAGACAATACCCTTGGCGACATAGCAGGGGCCATGCTGGTAGGGCACATAAGTCGCACTGTAGTCCTTGTCGAGGGTGATTGAGGCCATCCCACTAGCATCCTGGCTCGACCGGGCCGAATTGAAAGAGCCGATGGAGCATGACCATCGGCCCTTTCCACCGTTGAGGCTACGAGGCCGATGGGGCGATCGGTCTCCCGACATAGACGCTATGGGAAGTTGAAATATTCCTCGGGCCTGGGCGCGCTGGCCGACATAATCTTCTTTGGGCCGAGATAGAGAGCACGAAACACCGTAAAGCCGCTAACAGGCGTACGGTCAGGGGCTGATCCGCCTTTTTAGCGGCTTTCTTTGCCTTGATCAGCCGCACAAGGGTCTCTTCCGCCAGCTCCCGCGCATTCTTATCATTGTCCGGGAGGGAGCGCGCAAGGAAACTCCGATCAAGCTCTTCAAACGCAACGACGAGCGGAATATTTTGGCAGGCGTGTGCGTCTACTGTTCGAGGACAAGTGGCGAGCATCGCAAAATGCGCGACGCTAATGCGCGCGATTCGGGCCGCGGTACCACCATCATTCCGGAAACCATCATGAAATCAGTTTTATGCTCTCTGATAGCTCTGTTTATAACGTTGCCCGAACTCGCTGGCAGCGCGGCAGCGCAAAACGCGGCTCCGATCAATATAGCGCTCACCGACTACGCCTTCACGCCCAGTACGCTTAACTTGGAAACAGGCACCATGTATCGCTTCCACCTTACGAATAGTGGATCAAAGGCACATAGCTTTAATGCTCCCGAGTTCTTCGCAGCCTCGCAAATCTCCCCGGCGGACGAAGGCAAAGTCGAAAGTGGGCGTGTGGAACTCGATAGTGGTGAAGCGGTCGACCTTACGGTCACTCCAAGCCGCGCCGGGACCTATTCCCTCGACTGCTCCCATTTCATGCACAGTATGCTTGGCATGCATGGAAAAATTGTGGTGCAGTAGTCGCACACCTCGGGGCCACGCCAGCCTGGCGCGCGATGTTTGCCCCGGCGTGTCGCCAGCCGACGCTGCGAAGATGGCCGGTCACTCCAAGGTCAGTGCGAGGCTCGATGTCTAGGGCCCACGTGATAGCGGGCAGGGTTCTCCTTTAGGAACGCGATAAGAACCCAGAAGCGAGCATAACCGTCATATATGCAGGAAATTACCGCACGCCCCCAAAGCCGGCATGCCGGCAACGTAATTCTCGAAGCCGATGGGAATCGCATAGCCCTCGGCGGGCGGCCGAACGATTGCCGCCACCAGGCGTGTTTTCACTTCGGGGTCAGCGAGTTGTTGAAGTTCACGCAACATGCGCTCACCCGCCATCACGATCACGCCATCATAGGCTCGGTCTTGCGCGCCCAAGAGCAACTCCGTCATCAACTGCCAGGCGAAGGCCCGTGTGCCAGCTTCGCCGGCCACGATTTGGGAATCTCTCTTGACCACACGCAGGAATCGGGACGAGTCCGCATCGCTGGCGCAGATGAGGGCGTCATTTTCGCCGGCCACCAGCACCCAGATGGAAAAATTCGACAACGTCAGTGCCCCCAAAATTTATGTCCCGCAATTGCCCGCCTGTGGCCGGGAATGGCATGCGGGAAATATCCGTAAGCAAAATCCCTCATGGGACGTCAACGAGGGCGCGTTCGACAAGCGTGAGCAGCTCATCCGCATCCACCGGCTTGTCGAGCATCGCAACCGCCCCCGCCGCCATGATCCGGTCCTTCAGCGCCTGGTTTCCGTGGGCGCTGATCACGATGGTAGGGGGCGAGCCTTGACCGGTCTTGAGCTGCTTCAGCAGTTCCAGCCCCGTCATGCCCGGCATTTGATGATCGATAATCAGGCAACCGGTCGTTCCCGGCTTGAAATCAGCGAGAAATTCCGCGGCGGAAGGATATGCGCACACCGTAACCCCGGCAGTTTCGAGCGCCGCTGCGATGGATTTGCGGACCGACTCGACATCATCCACGACCCAGACAAGGCTGCGATTTGCCGGCACTGCCGCCTCGAAAACTCCCCGCCTCAGGATGAGCGATGCTGCACAGGCCGTGGGATACGTAGTTTATACTGAGAATTAGTGGAGATGATCGAGGGCGCGAGCTAAACGTACCAGGTCGGACAGGCCGCGCGCCTTGAGTTTCTCTTGCAGTCGGGCACGATGGGTTTCAACCGTACGCGGAGAAATGCCCAGTTCGTGCGCGATCAGCTTGTTGGATTTTCCCAGTACAAGTAGATCGAGAACTTCATGCTCGCGGCTGGTAAGAGCGCCGATCAACGCCGCTGCCACCTTCCTCTCGTCAAGAGATTGGCGCGCCTTCCTGCCTTCGGCCAGGGCGCGGTGGATACTGTTGAGCAGAACATCGTCGTCAAATGGTTTCTCCAGAAAGTCGAACGCCCCTGCCCGCATAGCCGTGACCGCCAGAGGCACATCGCCATGGCCGCTGATCACAATTAGGGGCACGGTGGAATTGCGCTTGTTCAGTTCCCGCTGAAGCTCCAGCCCCGTCATGTGAGGCATACGCAAATCCACCAGGACGCAATCTCCGCCGCCGGGATTGTCCGCGAGATAGGCGATGGCCGATTCATAATCCTCAACTCTCAGGCCGTTCGATTCCAGAAGCGCCCGAAGCGACTTACGCACGCTCTCGTGATCATCGATCACTACGATGAGCGCGCTGTCACTCATTGCCGTTGATCCCCTCGTGCGGGCAGTTGGAAACGAAATACAGTGCCGGCCGGCCGGCTTTCCTCTGCCCAGATCCGCCCGCTGTGGGATTCGACGATGGATTGACAGATGGTGAGGCCCACACCCATCCCCCTTTCTTTTGTCGTGACAAAGGGCTGGAACAGCTGGCCCGCGATTTTGGGATCGATCCCCGGTCCATTGTCGGTTACGGAAACAAGCACGAAGCCCGGTTCCCCCATGGCAGACTCGATCATCAAACTCCTGACGACCTGATTGCTCACCGCATCCAGGGCGTTGCGAATGAGGTTGAGCAGCACCTGCTCGATCTGGATCTTGTCTATGACGACAAATGGCAAGGCAGGATCGAGTCTGAGTTCGAGACCTGTCGAGGAATCGAGCGCCGCCAGTCCGCTGAGGGAGATCGCCTCTTCCACCACCATGTTGAGATTCTCTGTCGTCCTTGCGGTCTCGCGTTTGTCGATGAAATCGCGTAGCGAGCGGATGATGCCGCCCGCCATCTTGGTCTCGCCTACCGCCCGGTCTAGAAATTCGCTAATCCTAGTCAGTTCGGGACTTTCCGCATCGATCAAGCGGCGGGCAGCGCGGACATAATTCACCGCCGCCGTCAAAGGCTGGTTCAACTCGTGGGCAAGGGTTGACGCCATCATGCCCATCGTGTTCCAGCGTGATAAATGGATCAGCTCGGCCTGAAGGTTCTTGACCCGCTCTTCGGCAGCCCGCTGCTCGGTGACGTCGCGCAGGATGGCGGAGACGCCGCGCATCTCACCTGCGCGACTGCAAACCAGCGAGGCCGCGACTGCGACCAATATCGGTGTGCCATTCTTCCTGAGCAGAGTGGTTTCGTAATGGATGGCTTCGCGGCTGCCCATCACGCGCAGGAAAATCTCCTCAATCTCCTGCCGCCGGTCGGCCGGCGACAACGCGGACAGGAAAAGCCCGACCACCTCGCCCGCCGAGTAACCGAACATCCTTTCCGCCGCCTTGTTCCAGCTGGCGATGCGCCCGTCGAGGGTTCCGGCCACGATTGCGTCATTGGATGATTCCACCAAATCGGCGAGATAATCGCGATGGGCTTCCAGCCGCCGCATACGATGCTCTCTCAGCAGCTTTTCAGTGACGTCATCCACGATCTTCGAAGCGCCGATGATGGTCCCATTCGCGTCACGGATGGGTGAAAGGGTCAGGGACACGTCCAACACCGCGCCGTCCTTGCGTACGCGTTGCGTCCGATAGTGGGTGAGCGTCTCGCCGCCCGCGACCCGCTGGATGAGTTGTGATTCACTATCACGCAGTCCCGCCGGGAAAAGCATGGCGACCGGCCGCCCTATGATTTCATCCGGGCGGTATCCAAAGACGCGCTGGGCGGCGGCGTTCCAGGCCGTCACTGCGCCTTCGAGATCAACCCCGATGATGGCGTCATGAGAGGATTCGAAGATGGAGGCGAGGTAAAGCGTTTTGGCTTCGAGCTGTGACTTTTCTTCCCTGGCTCCGACCAACTGGCGGTCGGAGCCAGTAAGCTCTTGGCTGCGGAGAGCCTGACCCCGGCCAGTCTGGTCGGAAGGAAAATTGGATGCCGATTCCATCCCAAAGACTCAGCGGCCGGGCGTCTAGATGCTCGACCTGGAACTTTAGCCGGACTGCAATGCGTCAAAAGCCCGGCCGGGTTGCAAAAATCCCCCATTCCCCAGTGCGTTTTACAATGCCGATCTGAGCGGGAAAAGGCCATTTCCAAAGGTTCCCTGCGTTGCGAATCGGGAACCAGTCCAATTTGAAGGAGCGCGTTTTAGGGACTTGTTCACCAAAGCGAGAACCTCTTCGCCAGAGCAGCGATCGCGGCGAAACCGTAAGTCCTGCCCGGGCATTAACGGAGCAGCCCAAGATAAATGTACCGGCGGAGATGGCGGAGATTCCGTGAGCATCTGGATCGTATACCGCAAGGGATCTTTTTATCTGAAGGAACGCATCCCAAGCGAAGCCATGTTCGAAAGAAGGAAGGAAATTCTAAAGCGGCAAGGCGCCACCTTTGTCGAGATTGTGCGCGAATGCGAAAACAATCCCTGGCTGCGGCAGGCATTCGAATTGCGTCATCCTTCACTGTGACAGGTAAGCGCAGCCGGATCGAAGCTAGTGCTGTTTGATCCGGCGGCGAAAGCCATGCAACAGCGGTTCCGTATAGCCGTTCGGCTGTCTGGTGCCCTCGAAGATCAACGCGCGCGCCGCTTGGAACGCCAGGCTATCCTTTTCATGACCCGACATCGGACGATAGAGCGGATCGCCGGCATTCTGCGCATCCACCTTGGCGGCCATGCGCTTCAGCGCGGCGTCCACTTCAGCCTCAGTGCAGACCCCATGCAGAAGCCAGTTCGCGAGATGCTGCGAGGAAATGCGCAAGGTCGCGCGATCTTCCATCAATCCCACGTCGTGAATATCGGGTACTTTGGAACAGCCTACGCCTTGGTCCACCCAACGCACCACATAGCCCAGTATGCCCTGGGTGTTATTGTCCAACTCTTCGCGGATTTCCTTCTCGTTCCAATTATGCTCGGCCAGCGGGATCGTCAGAAGCGCGTCCAGAGATGGCGGAGCCTCATCTGCCAATCGGTGCTGAACTAGAGCGACGTCTACATCGTGATAATGGGTGGCATGCAACGTGGCCGCAGTCGGTGACGGCACCCATGCGGTGTTGGCCCCCGCTCTTGGATGACCGACCTTTTGCTTGAGCATGTCGGACATCTTGTCGGGCATCGCCCACATGCCCTTGCCTATCTGCGCCTTGCCGGAAAAGCCGCAAGCCAGGCCGATCCTCACATTGCGGTCTTCATAGGCCTTGAGCCAGGCGCTGTTCTTCATCTCGCCTTTGCGCACCATGGCACCAGCTTGCATCGAAGTGTGTATCTCGTCCCCAGTGCGGTCCAGGAAGCCGGTGTTGATAAAGACGATGCGATTTTTGACCGCCGCGATAGTGGCGGCGAGATTGGCGGACGTGCGTCGCTCTTCGTCCATCACCCCCACCTTGATTGTGTGCCGCGCCAGGCCCAAAAGATCTTCCACCGCGTCGAACAGGCGGTTGGTGAAGCGAGCCTCCTCGGGCCCGTGCATCTTGGGTTTGACGATATAGATCGATCCGGTGCGGCTGTTGACGAAACGGCCCCGGCGCTGAACGTCCGTGAGGCCGATAAGGCTGGTGACGATGGCGTCCAAGATGCCCTCGGGCGCTTCCTTCCCGTCCGCCAGCCTAACCGCGGGCGTGTTCATCAGATGGCCGACATTGCGGACCAGCATCAGGCTGCGCCCGGGAAGCACGAGCTGGCCGCCACCGGGCGCGGTGTAGGCCCGGTCGGACTCCAATTTTCGCGTGAGGGTGCGGCTGGATTTCTCGAAGGTCGCTTCCAGATCGCCCTTCATCAGTCCCAGCCAATTGGCATAGGCCGCGACTTTGTCCGCTCCGTCCACGGCCGCTATGCTGTCTTCCAGATCGGCGATGGTGGTAATCGCGGCTTCCAGCAGAATATCCGCCACCCCGGCCTTGTCGCCCTTCCCGATGGGGTGATTGCGGTCGAGCAGGATCTCGACGTGGAGGCCGTGATGGCGGAGCAGGATCGCTGTGGGTGCGTCGGCGCTCCCGCGATAACCGGCCAGGGACGAAGGGTCGGCCAGGGCTGGCGATAATTTGCCATGCCTGATCTGATAGTTTTCGACGTCCGCGTGATGTCCCGCCACCAGCGGGACGGCGCGGTCGAGAAATTCCTTGGCCCATTGAATGACTTTGCCGCCGCGCACGGAATCGTAACTGCCCGAAGGCGGCACACCCTCGATCGCGTCGGTGCCGTAAAGCGCGTCATAAAGGCTTCCCCAGCGCGCATTGGCAGCATTGAGCAAGAACCGCGCATTAAGGATGGGAACCACAAGTTGGGGACCAGCCACGCGGGCCAACTCGTCATCCACCTTCTCTATCTCGATCTCAAATGGCGCGGGTTCGGCCGCGAGATAGCCGATAGCCTCGAGGAAGACCTGGTATTCCCTGGCGTCCAGCTTCTTGCCGTGCTGGGCCTTGTGCCAGGAATCGATCTCGGCCTGCAGCGCGTCGCGTTTTTCAAGCAGCGCTTTGTTCTCGGGAGTAAGCGTGGCGAAAATCCTCGCCGCGCCTTTCCAGAACGCGTCGGCCGAGATGCCGGTGCCGGTGAGCGCCTGTTCCTCGATGAAACGTGCCAAGGGTTCGGCAACGGCGAGTCCGGCCCTGTCGAGATAGTTTTCCATGAGATCAGCCCTGCGCTTTCAGCCCGGCAGCTTCGATCCCGGCCAGGGCACAAACCTCGTCGTTGTCGGAAGTGTCGCCGGTCACGCCCACTGCGCCCAGAATCTGGCCCGCCTGATCGACCACAATTACCCCTCCCGCGGCCGGGATCACGCCATGGGGCGCGATCGCGCTCAACGACGCGACAAAGGTCGGTCGCTCCGCCGCCATCTCGCCGATCTTGCGCGAGGACACGCCCAGCGCCAGCGCGCCGGTCGCTTTTCCTGCGGCTATGCCGAAGCGCAAGGTCGAGGCATTGTCCTGACGCTGGAAGGCAATCGTGTGGCCGCCAGGATCGAACACGGCAACGCTGAGGGGTTTGAGCTTGAGGCCGGAGCCTTTCGCAAATGCGCCCTGAATGATTCGGTTGGCTTGTTCCAAATTGATGCGGTTCATGTTTCCCATCCTTTCACTCAATCCGGATAGCATCCCGCCTGGCGGCCCATCGCGTTGAGATCGGTAACTGTGCGCCGCATCAATTCGCGCAAGCCCTCTTGGGTCAAGGTGGCGCATTCGGACGAGCTGAGGGCAGGGGCGCCGTCCCTGCCCGCCTCGATCAGGCTAACGATCGCGCTGGCCCGATAAACGCTTGACATAGGCCCGTCTCCTAATCGTACTTTCGTGGCAGACGCTGGAAAAAATATAGCGACGGCGGCAACAGCGATCCAGCGATATCCCCGAGGTGACAATGAGCAGCAAGGTCTCCCCAGCAGATAGCGAACATAAAGGCCGCTATCTCCAGCTTATCATCGGCATTCTCTGTATGGTGATGATCGCCAACCTGCAGTATGGCTGGAATCTCTTCGTCGATCCGATGTCCAAGTCGCAAGGCTGGAGCAGAGCCGCCATCGGTGGCGCCTTCAGTATCTTCGTACTGGCGGAAACCTGGCTGGTGCCGGTGGAGGGCTGGTTCGTGGACAAGTTCGGTCCCCGCATCGTCGTGACCCTGGGCGGCATCCTGGTGGCGCTGGCCTGGTCTTTGAATTCGATGGCGCACTCTATCCCCATGCTGTATGTGGGCGCTGTTCTCGGCGGCATCGGCGCGGGCGCGGTTTATGGCACCTGCGTCGGCAATGCGCTGAAATGGTTCGTTGGACGCCGCGGCATGGCCGCAGGCTTCACCGCTGCCGGCTTCGGTGCCGGCGCGGCCGCCACCGTGCTGCCGATCCTCTATGTGATCGATCATTACGGCTATCGGTCGGCCTTCCTGTGGTTCGGGCTGGCTCAGGGCCTCGTCATCGTGATCGCCTCCCAGTTCCTGCGTGCCCCACCCCCGGAGTTGAAGCCGATGGCGGCGGTCCATAACCCGCAGTCGAAGCGCAGCTATGCTCCGGGGGAGGTGCTGCAGACGCCCTTGTTCTGGCTGCTGTACGTGATGTTCGTCACGGTTGCTTCCGGTGGATTAATCGTCACGGCGCAGTTCGCGTCCATTGCGGCGGATTACGGCGTCGCCAAGACTCCACTCAATGTGTTCGGCATTGCCGGCACGGTGCTGACCGTGGGTTTGGTGATCGACAATGTCCTTAACGGGCTTGGCCGGCCTCTTTTCGGCTGGATCTCCGACAAGATCGGTCGGGAAGAGACCATGTTCGTCGCATTCATGCTGAATGCGTTATCGATCTGGAGCCTGGCGCAGTATGGCCATGATCCCATTATGTTCGTGATCTGCTCCGCCGCGATCTACCTCACCTGGGGCGAGATCTATAGCCTCTTCCCAGCTACCTGCACCGATGCCTTTGGGTCGAATTTTGCCACCACCAATGCGGGCATGCTGTACACCGCCAAGGGCACGGCTTCTCTGGTGGTGCCTTTTACCGCCTATATCGCAGCCAAAGGCGACTGGGGCACTGTTTTCTGGGTGGGGGCTATCGCCAATGTGGTCGTGGCCGTGATGGCGATCGTCGCACTGAAGCCCATGCGGGCAGCCCAGGCCCGGCGACGCGCCACCACGGCACCCGCTTACGCGCCATAAGCCAATACCAACGGGACATTAATAACCGTCCCGCCGTATTGCCGTTCATTCGGTATCGAACTGTGCAATGGGGCATCCACGTCTCAACCTGAAGAATATCACCTGTTGCCGGTGGACCGGGAGGCGTTCACGTGCGGCTTGATCGCCCGATGCTGCGTGCCATCAAAAATCTGATGACCGCCTCGGCTGGCGAATTTTCGCGAAGCAACTTGTCGCGGCGTCTCCGCTAATGATTGACGACGAGTGTTCGTCATCGGAAACATCTTAGGCGCCAAGATGGTGGCTCCCAATAGCCGCCCGCGCTGAGCGACGCGCAGCATAGTAGATTGACGTATGGCCTCCCGCATGAAAACATTGCATCTGGCGGGTGGGAATAGCGGGTTAAACCAAGGGGGAACAATTCATGAATATGCGCAAGACCGTGGCCGTTGTCGCGTTTTTGCTTGCTGGCACCGCCGCAAGCCAATCACAGGGGATTAATGGCACCGCCGAATTTCGCGCCCACCAGGCGGATCTGGAAAAGACCTATCCGCAGCTGAACGTCGTCAGCGACGAATATATGCATCTCAGCGTACCCGGATACACGATGGGCGAGACCATGGGCGTGGCCACCAATTCAAAGGGGCACCTGTTCGTCTATTCGCGCACCAATCCGCAAGGCATTGCGCGCGGCGGCGCCGCGGCCATGCTGTGGGAATTCGACCAGACGGGAAAATTCGTGAAGGAATGGGGCCCTCACAATTACGCAGCGTCTTTCGCGCACGCCGTTCGCGTCGACCGGCACGACAATGTGTGGCAGGTGGATGAAGGTTCGGGCATGATAGTCGAATACAATCCGCGCGGCCAGCAGATCTTCTGGCTCGGTCGCACGCCCGAAGCGATCGATTATCTCGAAGAGAATCTGGAACTCCTGAAATACACGAGACCCAACGCAAAGCCCGAACCAGAAAAGCCGGTCGGCCGCAAGGGCGCCTTCGACCGTGAAACCGATGTGGCCTGGGATTCGGAGGGCAATAGTTTCGTTTCCGACGGCTATGGCAATTCGCGCGTCGTCAAGATTTCGCCGGACGGCCATTGGTTGAAGATGGTGGGCACCAACGGCAGCGGCCAGGATCAGTTCAAAACACCGCATGCCATTGCAGCGGACGCCCAGAACAATGTTTATGTCGCCGACCGGGGAAATTTCCGCATCCAGGTCTATGACAACAATTTGAATTATCAGCGGACCATTGCCGGTATTGGCGCGCCATGGGCTCTCTGCATCACCAACACGACCCCTCAATACATGTTTAGCGGCGATGGCAACGGCAAGCTCTACAAAATGGACATGACCGGGAAAGTGCTGGGCATGACCGTCACTGGCCAGGACCATGGCGAAGAAGACACCGGTGACCTGATCCATCAGCTCGATTGCCGGAGCCCCAATGTCGTCTATATCGGTTCGGCCTCCATGTATGACGTTCAGAAGCTGACCATTAAGTAAGCCGGCTTCGCGAGCAGCGCACATCCCAACGGGTGCTCTGGCTGCCGGTCGGCTAGAGCGCCAAGCGGGTGGTTTGCGCTCGCTTGCTCGCTTTACATTGATTCAGCTCCCAGCCCTGCCCAAGATTGGCTCCCACTGATAAATTGGCCCGGCCAAGATCGGGGGAGGCAGAAAAATGGCGGACTCAAAGGACGCACCTCAGGTGGTCATCCACCCGCCGATCGCTCTCGCGCTCGGCCTGATCGTGGGCTTTGGCCTGGACCGGCTTTATCCCCTGCCCTTCGTTCCTCCATCCTTGCCACGCGCGGCAATTGGTTTGGTCCTGTTCCTGCTCGGGGTCTTGTTGGCAGGGTGGTCGGCCCGGACCTTCCGCAACGCGCACACCAACGTCCTCACCAGTCAGCCGGCGAGCACTATCGTCTCCAGCGGCCCTTACGGTTTCAGCCGCAATCCCATCTATCTGGGGATGTTTCTGGGCCTCTTCGGAATTGCCATCGGTTTCGATACGCTCTGGATTTTGGCCGCCGCAGCGGTGCTTTTCTTCGTGCTCCGCTTTGGCGTGATCGCGCGAGAAGAACGCTATTTGGAAGGCAAATTCGGTTCCACTTATCTCGACTACAAGGCGCGGGTCCGGCGCTGGCTTTAGCAGCTCGGGGCGGGCTCCTTTCCCCCGGGGGTTTGACAAGGCGCAGGCCGCGCGGCCTCATATCGCGACATACTCGGGGAGGCGGTCATGAAACGACTCATCGGCGTGCTTTTGTCGACTACCCTGGCATTGGGCCTGAGCGCGGCGGCGTTCGGACAGGCGACCGAAGATGAAGTTGCCAAGAGCGGTCAATTCCCGCTCGCCGCAAAGAGCGGTCAAGACAGCCACGCATTCGACCAAGCGCCGCCGGGCGCGGTCAATCAAGGCAAGTTCGACATGGATAGCTGGAAATATGGCCACGCCTGGGATGCGCCCCCTGGCACGAAAATATGGAATCCCGTCAAGCTCAAGATGATGCGGGGCGAGAAAGTGGTGGCCGGCACGGTATTTGCCGCCACCGATCCTGAGACCTACTGCGCCATGGCAAGCGGCGGTTACGATTTCACCTGGACCGAGCAGCAGCATGACGCGCGCGACTGGAAGGAACTTCAGCGCATGTGGGCGGCGTGCCCTTACGCAAAGGCGGTGCCCGGCGTGCGCGTGGCCTATACGGACGAACGAGAGGAACAGCATGCGATGGACGCGGGCGCACTGGTCCTTGTCGTGCCCACCGTGCGCTCTTACGAAGAAGCGGTCAAAGCCCGCGACTGGGCTTATTTCCCGCCTTTGGGCAAGCGCAGCGTCGGCGGCGGCCAGGCGTTCAATCTCTATGCCAACGTGCCCGGCGGCTACCGCCAAACCATCAATGACAATCTGGTACTGATTCTGATGATCGAGACTCTGGACGGGCTTAAGGATGCAGAACGCATCGCCAAGATACCCGGCGTGACCGCGATATTCGCAGCCAGCAGCGATTTGGGCAATTTCGCCGGCTATAAGCAGGGCGATCCCGATTATGAGCGCGAGATTAACATCGTGCATGACGCCGCAATCAAGGCGGGCGTGCGGCTATGCGGTCCGCTGGCTTGGCGCGATCGGCCGGATTTCACCTGCTTCCAAGGCGGGACGGAACTTGCCGCAATCGCGCGCGGCGCGAGGGACGAACTCGGCCCGCTTGCCAACACACAGGGAAAGCCCGAAGTGGGTCCCTGGGCCGGACGGTAGCTTCTACCAGACGCGAACCCTGGCATCTGGAGCAAGATAGAGTTTCTGCCCTGGCTGGACATCGAAGGCCGTGTACCAGGAATCCATGTTGCGCACTTCCGCGGCGCGATACTCGCCTGGCGCATGCACATCCACCAGAATCTGTTGACGCTGGGCCTGCTCGCGCATCTTGGTGGCCCATTCCTGACCGAAGGCGAGAAAGAATTGCTGCTCGCCCGTCAGCCCCCGATCCACTGGCGCGGGCTTGCCCTCCAATGACGCGATCCATGCGTCATGGGACGCGGCCAATCCCGCATTGTCTGCGATATTCTCTCCCAGGGTCTGCTCGCCATTCACCACCAAGTCGGGAAACGGCTTGTATTGGCTGTATTGGCCTGCCAGCGCCTTGCCTGATTGCTGGAAATGGGCGAAGTCCGCCTTAGTCCACCAATTGTGCAATCGTCCGTTGGCGTCGAACGCAGCGCCCTGGTCGTCGAAGGTATGGCTGATTTCATGGCCGATCACCGCGCCGATGGCGCCGTAATTGAATGCGTCATTGGCCTTGGCATCGAAAAAAGGCCGTTCCAAGATCGCCGCCGGGAAATTCAGCGCGTTCTGTAACGGCAGATTGACGGCGTTGACGGTCTGAGGGGTCATCGACCATTCGTGACGGTCCACAGGCTTACCGATACGGTCGACGCTGTAATGGTATTCGAACATGTCGGAACGCGCCTGGTTGCCCACGGCATCGCCCTCGACCACCTCAAGGCCGGAATAGTCGCGCCATTTTTCCGTGTAACCAATGCCGACATACAGCGCGAACAATTTTTCCTTGGCCTTGGCCCTGGTCGCAGGCGTCATCCAGCTAAGAGCGTCAATGCGCCGACCCCAGGCAGCGATGATGTTCTTCACCATATCCTGCGCCTTGGCCTTAGCCTCGGGCGGGAAATATCTGGCGGCGTAAAGTTTGCCTACCGCGTCGCCCAAGGCGGCATTGGTAGCATTGACGGCCCGCTTCCAGCGATCCTGCTGCTGCGGCGTGCCCGAGAGTGTATTGCCATAGAAAGCGAAGCGCGCATCCACGAAGGCCTTGGGCAATTCCGGCGCGAAGTGGTTGACATAATGGAAGACCATCCAAGCCTTCCAAGTGTCGAGCGGCACGCTGGTCACCAGCTTGGAGAGCGCAGCAAAAGCAGAAGGCTGCCAGACGATAAAATTGTTCACCTTGGAGAGGTCGGCGCCTTCGAAGAACTGGTCCCAATCCAGGCCGGGCGCTCTTTTTGCGAAATCCGCTTTTGCCCAAACATTATTGGCTTTCACGACATCTTGGCTTTCGACGATGCTCTCTTGAGCCTTGGCGATCCGGGTTTCGAGTTCGAAGATCGCGTCCGCTTTCTTGTCGCTCTCGGCGATACCGGCAAGTCTTAAGGCGGTTGCCACATATTTCTTGTAAGCCGCCTGTACCTCCTTCATCTTGGCGCTGCCGCCCAGATAATAGTCGCGGCTCGGAATGCCCAAGCCGCCCTGCAACAGATAGGGCGTATAATGGTCGCTGTCGCTGAATCCGGGCGCCACCCAGATGCCGAACAGATGCTCGGTATTGAAGTTGGTGTTATTGAGTGGGTCCACATCGGCGCGCAATGCTTCGCCAATCGCGCGGGAGAGCGCCTTCTTGTCGGAGATTGCGGCGATGGCAGTCAGTTGCGGCTGGATGGGCGCGGCGCTTTTGGTTTCGATGCCCTTCTCGTCCATGAAGCTCCCATAGAAATCCGCAATCTTGGCCTGCTCCGAGCCTGGCTCGGCGCTCTTGGCCGCGTTCTCGATCAGCGCGCGGGTCCGCTTCTGCGTTTCCTGAAAAAGAATATTGAAAGAACCCCAACTGGCCTGATCCGGCGGGATTGTAGTGCGTTTCAACCAATTGCCATTGGCATAGGCATAAAAATCGTCGCCCGGTTTCACTGATTTGTCGATCGAGGAGAGATCCACGCTGTGGGAGGTGTCGGCAGAGACGGCGGAGGCCCCCGCGAGCAAAGCGGCGGAAAGTAGCAACGAAAACTTCATGGAGAACCTCGGGAAATTCGCGAACCGAGCATATAAGAGGAACGGCTCGCCGACAGAGGTCTCACTTAAGCTGTTGATATAATGACGCTTTCTGAGAAGTTAGGCGGCCGCGCAGGGAACGGGTAATGATTGGGCGGGGATGAACGCTAGGGGCCTTGCCACATGATGACGCGCATCCGCGCACCGCGCGCCGCCACCTGCCTGATATCGGCGATCCTGTTCGCGCCCTTGTCCGCAGCCGCCCAACAATTCGGCGGTGATCTCGATCCCGCGCCACACGATATTTCCACGCGCGACAATGTCGTCGGCAACGGCACCGTGCATGCCACACTTTCCGGCGACGCGCTTCACATCAGTGGAAATTTCAGCGGCCTCTCCTCGCCTGCAACAACGGCGCACCTCAAGATGGGCGCGGCGATGGGGGTGCCCGGCACGGCAATCAGTGAGCTTACGGCAACGCGCGCCGCGGATGGCGAGATCTCCGGCGATGTCGCCCTCGATCAGAATGAGATTGCCGCCCTGAATAAGGGCGCGCTGTACGTCGAGCTCGACAGTGCCAAAGCTCCTGACGGCAACTCCTGGGCTTGGCTTGAAAATGCGGAGGGACATTGACCATGCGCTCGACACGCGCGCTTGTCATGTCCATTACCGCGCTTATGTTTCTCGCACCGGGCTATGCAAATGGTCAGCGCGCCTCCGGCGTCTTCGCCTCCGAGCAAATCAGCGTGGGCCAAAGCGAATATCTGGAGAATTGCGCTGGCTGCCACGGCAATAATCTTTCCGGCGGCAACGATTCTCCGGCATTGGCCGGCAAGGGTTTCATGCAAAGTTGGGGCCCGCGTACCACCAAGGCGCTTTATCAATTCATTTCCACTGCGATGCCCGTGGGCAATGAGGGCAATCTCAGCAGCGGCGCTTATGCCGACATCACCGCATTTCTTCTCGCGGCGAACGGCGCAAAGCCCGGCAGCCAGATATTGACCGGTAGTACGGACGTGCGCATCGGCAGTGTCGCCGACGGCGAAGTTCCTGCCGACGTGCAAAAGGGATTTCAGCCTGCGGGCGCCGCCGCTTCCCGCCCGCCGGAACGCCATGGTCTAACGGTCGCTGCGATGGTGCCTCGCTACACGCCCGTCACCGACGAGATGCTTGTCCATCCGGCCGAGGGCGATTGGCTGATGTACCGCCGCAACTATCAGGGTTGGAGCTACAGCCCCCTTGCCCAGATCACGCCCAGCAATGTGGGCGCGCTCCAGCTCAAATGGTCCTGGGCGATGAATGAAGGCGGTGCCAGCGAAGTAACGCCCATCGTCCATGATGGCGTGATGTTCCTGTCCAACACATCGAATACGGTGCAGGCGCTGAACGCCAAAACCGGCGAACTCATATGGGAGAATCGCATCGGCCCGGTTGCGACGGTGGCCTATGGCGGGACGCGCAGCCTCGCGCTTTATCGGGACAAGGTCTATGTCGCGACCACCGACGCCAAACTCTATGCGCTTGACGCGCCAACCGGCAGAGTCGTCTGGCATGTAGAAATCGCACCGCCGCCCAAAGGCGAAACTGGCGGTGTGATGGTGATCCACGGCAAGGTGCTGGTAGGCATGATGGGTTGCGACAATTACTCGACGGTCAATTGCCATATCAGCGCCTATGACGCGCAGACCGGCAAGCCGGATTGGGTTTTCTACACCACTGCGCGCGAAGGCACGCCGGGTGGCGACACCTGGAACAGCCTTCCTGACACGATGCGCGCCGGCACCGACACCTGGATCGCGGGCACTTATGATCCTGAACTCAACACGACTTATTGGGGCGTGGCGCAAGCCAAGCCCTGGATGCGCGCCAGCCGCCAAACATATGGCGCGTCGGTGCTTTACTCCAACGCTACCCTGGCGCTCGATCCTGATACCGGAAAACTCAAATGGTATTATCAGCACATTCCTGGCGAATCGCTCGATCTGGATGAAGTGTTCGAGCGCGTCCTGATCGACCATGGCAGCCAGAAGACTCTGATGACCATAGGCAAAGACGGCGTGCTCTGGAAGCTCGACCGCGTGAGCGGCAAATTCCTGGGCGAGAAGGAGACCTTGTTTCAGAACATTTTCAGCAAGATCGATGCCAAAACCGGCGAGGTCACCTACCGGCCCGATATCGTGAACCAGAAAACCAATGAGTGGATCGCCTCCTGCCCGGGGCCGGAAGGCGGGCATGATTGGCAATCCACCAGCTATAATCAGCCCAGCGACCTTCTCATTATTCCTCTCAGCCAGAGCTGCATCCTGATGCGCGGCCACGATGTGGATTTGAAATTGGGAAGCGGAGGCACTGCGGCGTCCGAGCTTTTCTATTTCATGCCCGGAACCCATCGCAATATGGGCAAGCTGGTTGCGTACAACACCAAGGACATGACCGAGGCCTGGTCATTCCAGCAGCATGCACCGTTTCTCACCGCAGTAGTTTCCACAGGCGGCGGCGTCGCGTTCATCGGCGACTTCGATCGCATGTTCAAGGCGCTGGATGTCAAGACCGGCAGGATCCTATGGCAAACCAGATTGGGCAACACGGTGCAGGGTTATCCGGTGTCCTTCAGCGTGGACGGCAAGCAATATATCGCCGTCACCACCGGACTGGGCGGCGGCAGCCCTGAGCAGAAGCCCACCACGCTTCTGCCTGAGGTGCATCGCGCGAGCACTGGCCAACAGCTCTATGTTTTTGCATTGCCAGATGCCGGCTGACGGGATGACGCTTCAGGGCAAATCGCTGGCACCAACAAAGATCGCGGCGAGACGCTCCACTCCCGCCTGATCGATGGCGCTGAATCGTCCCCGCCGGGGGCTGTCCAGATCCAAAACACCCAGCACCGCGCCATCCCGGATCAACGGCACCACCAATTCCGACCTGGATGCCGTATCGCAGGCGATGTGATCGGGAAAATCATTCACGTCATCGACGCGCAGCGTCCGGAGCAGCTCGGCTGCCGCACCGCAGACGCCACGCCCCTTTGCGATCCGTACGCAGGCTGGCTTTCCCTGGAACGGTCCAAGAACAAGCGTGTCGCCCTTGAGGATATAGAATCCGGCCCAATTCAAATCCGGCAATGTGGTGAAGATCAGGGCCGCGAGGTTGGCCGCATTGGCGATCCAGTCGCGCTCCCCGGCCAAAAGTCCTTTCGCCTGCCGGGCAAGCTCGGCATGGAATTCCAATGGATCCGTCGTGCTGATGGTTGCGGCTTCAAACATCGGCTTAATTTAGCAATCCTGTCACCGCGCGGGAATGGCGGGCAGTGCCAGTGCCGCGACGGGATCGCGCATGGGACACGTTCAAACTGGGTGCGGCCGTCACACGAAGCCACATTTCAGAGGATTCATGTCCATGCGTAAAGCCTTCATTCCCTTGTTCGTCCCCATGTTGCTGTGCGGAGGGGCAACCGGTGCCTTGGTCGCCACCAGTGCGCGGGCCCAGACTGAAATCCGCGAGCCGGTGATGGCGGCCGTGGCCGATCCCGATACCCTACTCGCACAGAACACATCCTCTCGACCGACCGGTCCGGCGATCGGCGGCTTACCGGGGGCCGGCGACCGCGCCCAGCGCCGAAGAGAAAGATGCGAAGACCAATATGCCAGGGCGGTGGGCGGCATGGCGTATCTGGAGACCCGGCTCGACCTTACCAGCGGCCAACAACCCCTGTTCTCGGCTTGGAGGGCCGTGAAGCTGGATATCGCCAGGCGGCGGGCCGGCGACTGCACCCAGCACACCGTGAACCTGGATCGCGGCAATCTCACACCGATCGACTGGATGGCCCGCAGGGAAGATGCGCTGAAGAAGCGCCTCGCCGATCTCGATGCAGAGCGCCCCGCGTTTGCCGTTTTTTATGGCGCGTTGACGCCGGATCAACGAAATGTCTTGTGGGCTGACCGCCGTGACATGATGCACCGGGCGATGTGGCGCCGCCGCGGCATGATGGGCATGGTGCGGCCGGGCCCGGCTCCCATGAAAGAGCGCCCGCCTGTGGCTCCGCAATAATCGGGTCGGCTCGCTGAAGTTGGTCGGCTGAGACTGGACGGCTAACGATGCCGCTGGCTAATTTTGGCCCGGCGGACTTAGCCTCCGGGATCCATGACGATATTCGGCAACGCTTTCCTGCTGGTGTACGCAGCGCTGTTTCCCATCGTCAATCCGGTCGGCAGCGCTCCGCTCTTCCTTGGTCTCACCGAATTCTGCACCGTCGAGCAGCGCAAGGTGCTTGTATTGAAAGTTGCGCTGAACAGTGCCTTGCTGCTCCTGGGCTCGATGTTCATCGGCTCGCATGTGCTGGAATTTTTTGGCATCAGCCTGCCGGCCGTACGGATCGGCGGCGGCCTGGTCGTCACCAGCTTTGGCTGGAAGCTGCTCAATTCCGAGCCTTCGCCGGACGCAGCGCATGCCAACCAAGCGGGCGGAAGCACAGAGCCGGACTCATTTTACCCCTTGACCATGCCGCTCACGGTCGGGCCCGGATCCATCGCGGTAGCCATCACGCTCGGCAGCCAGCGCCCCAAAGCCGCGGATATCGGACAATGGCTGCTTCTGGGTGGCGCGGCGCTGGCAGGCGTCATCGCCATCGCGATCACCATTTATCTTTGCTATCGCTTTGCCCAGCGTGTGGTGGAGATGCTCGGACCAAGCGGCACCCAGGTGGTGATACGACTTTCCGCCTTTATCCTGGTCTGTATCGGAATCGAAATTTTATGGAGCGGCTGGAGTGAACTCTCCAATCTGCCCCGCTAGACGCCCGAAGGATTTCCAGACCAACTAGAGATGCATCGTTACGCCGGTGGCGTACACCCAGGGCGCAATATTGGCTTTGCCGCTGGCTGGATAAGGACCGACGGTGCCGGTCGCATGGGTCGACAGCCACGCTTTCTTCACCTCGGCGAAGAAACCCCAACTGTCTTGGACCATGAAATCCGAACCGGCTTCGATTTCCGGCGCCAGATCGTTGCTCAGCTTGGCGTTCTGGACTGCGCCGTCATGGGTGGAGAGAATGTCTATGTAGCTGATGCCGGCGCCCACATAGGGCCGGAAGAAGCCTTCATGCAAAGGTTTATACTGAACGGTCAGCGCCGAAGGTCCGAATGTCGTGGATAGAAGCTTACCATACGGCGCAAGGCTGCCGCCGCCATAGACGCTGAACGAAGGTGGCCAGCCCACCGAAAGCACCGCGGACCAGTCGGGTGCGAAAGTATAGCCGACTTCGAGAAGCGCGCTGTAGATGTGATTGAAATGCAGGGCTGCGCCAGGAACAGGCTGACCAGCCACAGTGAGGTTGAAGCCGTTCAAAAATTGGAGCTGCGCCGCGCCAACCCGGAAGAACCATGGGCTCATGGGGTCGCCGGCTGGATCGGCCGGACTTGTCAGTTTCGGCGCCGCGCTGCTCTCATCTGCCTGCGCGGGAACAGTGAGCGCGGCCGAGGCGCACAGGAAAGCGGCGGTGATAATCGGTCTCATTAATCCCTCCGACGAAAGTCCTAACCCTTGAGCAGAAGGAGGTCATTGCGATCCGCGAGGCGGAAATCGCTCTGCAGTCGCGTTGCTACCCCCTGTGCTCAACATCCTTAATTAAGATTACAGCGTTAATTTCCGGTTAAATTGGGCATGGGGACTCCCATTGGACGCATGCTTCCCTGACGGCATCAAAGGCTGGGCTATCACGCGCCATGCCGGACAGGGCGGCCCGATTGCTCGCTAGCGCGCGGCGGCGAGAATGCGGTTCTCGATCGGCCGCCTGCCTACAGCCCAGGATTGTCCATCACGCGGTTGGCAGGCAGCTGCACCGATATTGTGGTGCCTTCCGCTGCTTCGCATACGATTTTCATGATGCCGCCATGCAGTTCGACCAACCGCTTCGTGAGCGGAAGGCCAGCCCGATACCCTTAAATTTTCGCGGCGATTTGCTGTAGATCGGCCCGAATAGAGACAAGGCCAGTTCCAACTTGTCCCGGGGAATGCCGGTGCCAGTGTCGGACACTTTGATGAGCACGCCGCCCTCCGCGCTGCGGTTTACCGACAGCAGGACCTGTCCGCCGGCGGGTGTGAATTTGATGGCATTGCCGAGAAGGTTCAGCAGGATTTGCCGAAGTTTGATGGAATCACCGCGAAATCCGGGCAGTTGTTCATCCGTCCGGATGCTGAATTCCAGGCCGGCTTTCGTCGCCTGATCGAAGATGAACCGGCCGGTCTGCATCACGAGATTGGCCAGGTCGATTTCCTCTTCATCAAGCCGAAGCTGGCCCGCATCCGCCCGCGCAATGTCGCGATGGTCGTTGACGATGGTCAGAAGGTGGCCAAAAAGCGCCTTCCTGTCCCTATTCCGCATCGATAGTCTCCGCCTTAGCCGGGCAATACCGATATCCAATGACTAGAGAATACAACCTGGACAGCGGAACCAGTTAGCCCGTCGCCGGCCTAATATGGCTCATTACTCATTAATAAAACCCTAGGTTGTGAACACCTTAGGTTGTGTGATGCGGTGCGCTTATTTATTGTTCGAACTGCTCAATATGTTTCGCGCACGCGCGAGGTGGGGGGCGTCCAGCATCTGTCCGCCCAACTTCAGAACACCCGATTTAGGATTGGCGGCAAAGGCATCGATCACGCGTCTTGCCCAGGCGATTTCTTCGGCAGATGGCGTAAATGCCCGGTTGATGACTGGAATCTGCGCTGGATGGGTCGCCAGCATGCCGGAAAATCCGTCGCGATGGCCTCGCCCGGCATAGGCCCTAAGACCCTCTTCATCATTGAGCGCCGGATAGATGGTCTCAATGGCTGCTACGCCCGCGGCGCGCGCGGCAAAAAGTGCCAACGCGCGGACCGTCTCGAAAAGCGGAGTATAGTGTCCATTCTCGTCGCGCGCGGTTGCGGCCCCGATGGCGGCAGAGAGATCCTCCACACCCCACGAAAGGCCGCACAGACGGCTGGTTACGCCGCCATAACTGCCGAGTGCGAAGATCGCAACCGGTGTTTCCGTAGCGATAGGCAGGATGAGCGCATGTGTATCGCCAAGCGCCTCCAGACGCCGATCCAATTCCGCGACAGAGTTTCCGCCTTCCGCCTTCGGCAGCACGATACCATCCGGTTTGGCGGGAATGATGGCCTTCAAGTCCTGATCCGCATTCGCACCGTTGATCCGGACAAAAAGCGGCAATGTGCGCCGTCCGGCCAGGAACATGACCACCGCTTGCCGCGCGTCGGTCTTTTTCTCTGCCGCGACCGAATCTTCCAGATCTAGGATCAAGGCATCCGCACCCGCGGCAGCGGCCTTTGCCATGCGATCCGGCCGATCACCCGGAACAAAGAGCAGTGAGCGCAATCTCATGCGCGCTTCACCATCACCGAACGCAAGGCCTCGCAGACCAGTTCGTCACGTTGGTTGTAGGCGCGCAGACGAAAGGTCACGATTCCGGCGTTAGGGCGCGACTTCGAGGTGCGTGTTTCGACCACCTCGGTTTCGGCGCGAAGCGTGTCGCCGATGAAGACTGGCTTGGGCATGCGCACTTGGTCGTAGCCGAGATTGGCAACCAGCGTGCCGAAAGTGGTGTCGTTCACCGAAATCCCTACCATTAGAGAGAGGGTGAACAAGCCGTTTACTACGATCCGCCCGAATTCCGTGGAGGCGGCATATTCCGCGTCCAGGTGAAGCGGCTGGGGATTGTGGGTGAGAGTGCTGATCAGAAGATTGTCCGTCTCGGTTACGGTGCGCCTGATGTCGTGAACGATCCGGTCCCCCACCTTCCATTGCTCGAAGAAACGCCCCGCCATCAGGTTGCCTTCTCGATGCGCGCCAGAAGCGCCCCTTCCTTCACCTGTGAGCCGGCAGCGACCGTCAAATCCTTCACCGTTCCGTCGAAAGGCGCAACCAGGGTATATTCCATTTTCATCGCCTGAAGTACCAGCAGACGCTCACCACGCTTGACCTTTCGCCCCTTGGCGGCATCCACCAGCACCACAGCGCCCGGCATGGGCGCCAGCACCATGCCGTCTGATGCTTCGAACTCGCCCCCGGCGCGCGGACGAGGTGTTGAAAAGGCCCAAGCATCGCCGTCCAAGAACAGAAGCCTCGTTTCGTTCACTTGCCGGACCGTGCCGCCAGGCGCGGGGTCCGCGGCATATATCCGATCGCCGATTTGGACCACGACCTCGGTCTGGACCGGGCTTGACGCACGAAAGCCCGTCAGTGCTTCCCATGGATTGCTGTTGTCCTGAGGCAGCAGCGCGGCCGCGCAAGCAGCAATCACAGATGGCGGCGGTTCATCCGAATGAACAAGCGAGGCTGCGTGTTGCTCGATAAAGCCGGTGTCGATCGCACCCCGCATGAAATCGCGGTGAGAGATGGCGCGCGCCAGAAAGCCGGCATTGGTTTTTACCGGCCAGACTTCTATTTCCTTGCAGGCGGCCGCAAGTTTCGCGGCTGCCTCCCGTCGAGATGACCCGGCAACAATCAGCTTGGCCAGCAAGGGATCATAGTCGGTCGTGACGTCATCGCCCTCTTCCACGCCTGTGTCGATCCGGATGTTGGTTGGGAATTTCAAATGGTCGAGCCGGCCGGTCGAAGGTAGAAAACCGGTCGCGGGATTTTCGGCATAAAGCCGGGCCTCCATGGCCCAGCCACGAATCGCCAAGTCGCCTTGCTTTTTGGGCAACGCTTCCCTTGCCGCGACGCGCAATTGCCATTCGACCAGGTCCTCGCCGGTGATGCCTTCCGTGACAGGATGTTCCACTTGAAGACGCGTGTTCATCTCCATGAACCAGATGCGATCGGCACTAAGACCGCGCGATCCATCGGCAATGAACTCGACCGTACCGGCGCCGACATAATTCACCGCCTTCGCCGCTTTCACGGCCGCCGCGGTGAGCGAGGCGCGCGTCGCCGCATCCATGCCCGGCGCCGGCGCCTCCTCGATCACCTTCTGATGACGGCGCTGCATCGAGCAGTCGCGCTCGAACAAATGCACCACATTGCCGTGGGTGTCGGCGAAAATCTGCACTTCGATATGGCGGGGGGCTTCTACATATTTCTCGATCAATACCCGGCCGTCGCCGAAAGCGGCGCTCGCCTCGCGTATACAAGAATCGAGCGCGGCCTCGAACGCGTCTGCCCGATCGACCCGCCGCATGCCTTTGCCGCCGCCGCCCGCAACGGCCTTGATTAGTACCGGATAAGCTATCTTTGCGGCCTCTCGGGCCAAGCGTTCGCGCGACTGATCGGCGCCCAGGTAGCCGGGCGTCACCGGGACGCCCGCCTCCTGCATGATTTTCTTTGCCTGGTCCTTCAGGCCCATGGCGCGGATCGCCGCCGGCGGAGCGCCCACCCATATCAGGCCAGCCTTTTCCACCGCTTCGGCGAAATCGGCGTTTTCGGAGAGAAAGCCATAACCCGGATGAATTGCCTTTGCCCCGGTTTCCAGAGCGGCCGCCAATATTTTGGTGCCGTCAAGGTAACTCTCCTTCGGCGCTGGCGGCCCGATGCGGACCGCCTTATCGGCTTCCCGCACGAACAAGGACTTGGCATCGGCGTCGGAATAAACCGCCACAGTGCGAATGCCCAGCCGCCGCGCAGTGCGCAAGATGCGGCGGGCAATCTCCCCGCGATTTGCGATCAAAAGGCTTCCTATCATCGTCACATTCGGAACAGGCCGAAGCAGGCCCTGTCCGGAATCGGCGCGTTCAATGACACCACCAAGGACAAGCCCAGCAC
>DATFSP010000212.1:0-17719 GCA_035262545.1 Rhizomicrobium sp.
AAGGAGAAAGCGAAGCCCGCAAATCGCGCCTTCATCAGTGTCGCACCCAAGCGGGGGATGCTGCTCTTGTGGGAGAGCTGGCTGCGCCATGGGGTCGAGTCAAATCGTGCCAACGGGCCCCGCATCTCCATCAGCTTCAACTATGCCTGAAGGAGCCCTCTTCTTCCCGTGATATGATCGAATCATTAAGGGAGGAGGGCTATTTCATGAACATGACGAGTACGCCTGAAACCACCATGCTGCTATGGAGCGTGGTGCTGGGTTTGGTACAACTGGTGATTGCCTCCATGGCGGTAAACAGGGACGTGGGCCTGCCCTACAATTTGAGTCCACGCGACGTGGCGCCGGCAACACCCATGGGCAAGACGGCGGGACGGCTGGTGCGCGCTTTCAGTAATTTCCGCGAGACTTTCGCGCTGTTCGCGGCGTCGGTGCTGCTGGTGGTATTCCTCCACAAGCAGGACCAGACTTCGATGCTTGGAGCACAACTCTATTTCTGGGCGCGGCTGATTTATGTGCCCGTCTATGCCCTGGGCATCCAGGTGGTGCGCACCATCGTGTGGGCAATCTCACTTGCCGGCCTGGTGATGGTGCTTCTGGCGGGCTTCGGCGTCGCCTGAAGCTCTCGCAAGATGAATCTGTGCTCGCGCTCATGATGGGTGCGAGCGCAAGTTCTTTGCGCGGGAGAACGGTCAGATCAGACGGCGGCGCACCACCGCGTCCAACTTATCGTTGAGATGCGAGACATAATATTCACGGTCCCAGGCGTTGCGCGCCTCGGACAGCAATCTGTCGCGCACAGGTTCCGGCAATGTACCCCAGGAGGCGATCACAGCCGCCCCTAGCCGCCGGATAAGGCACTCGTCCTCGGCGGGGTATTTGAAGACACTCCTATGTTCCATAAATGCCATGTTCATCCCTTCATTAGCCCGTTGGGTGATGATCCGGGGCGGACTGGAGAAGTTCCGCGCGAGCCGAAATATGAGGGAGCCATGCTCAACCTCACGGCTGAATCCTAAAACAAGCGCGCGAAATTGGAATAGGAACTTTTTACGGATGCGCCTGAAAAGGCTGCGCCTTTATCCGCGCCGGCCTTTTTTTTGCCGCTCCTTGCGGGCCGCGTAGCGAGCGTCGCGCGCCGCCTTCTGCTCGGCCAGAAGCTGGGCCATGCGTTCCAGTTCTTCGCGTTTCTGCCGCTCGACGGCGAGTTTGGCTTCTTCCTCGGCAGCGCGGCGCGCTTCCTCTTCGGCGAGGCGGCGCATCTCCACCTCGAGCGCGACCTGCCGCTTCTCCTCGGCCCGTTTGGCCAGACGTTCTTCGCGCGCAGCCGCAATGGCACCGCGTTCCTTGGCACGCTCGTCCGCGGTGGCTTTGGCGGCTTCGGCGCGGGCTTTCGCCTTGGCCAGCATCTCGGCGCGCGCCTTGGCCGCCGTGTTCATGCGGTCGCTGAATTTCTGATCGTTCCGGATGGCCATGTCTCTATTGGTCGCTAAATGGGCGGAATTAAACCGCGCTAATTATCGAGGAAGCTCCGGAGCTTTCTGGAGCGGGACGGATGCTTGAGCTTGCGCAATGCCTTGGCTTCGATCTGGCGGATGCGCTCGCGGGTGACGCTGAATTGCTGTCCCACCTCTTCCAGCGTGTGATCGGTATTCATGCCGATGCCGAAGCGCATGCGCAGGACGCGTTCCTCGCGCGGCGTGAGTGTCGCCAACACGCGCGTGGTGGTTTCGCGCAAATTGGCTTGGATCGCTGCGTCGATGGGCAGCACGACGTTGGGATCCTGGATGAAATCGCCCAAATGGGAATCCTCCTCGTCGCCGATAGGCGTTTCGAGGCTGATCGGCTCCTTGGCGATCTTGAGAACCTTGCGTACCTTTTCCAGCGGCATGGCTAGGCGTTCGGCCAGCTCTTCCGGCGTGGGCTCGCGTCCGATCTCATGCAGCATCTGGCGGCTAGTGCGCACAAGCTTGTTGATGGTTTCGATCATGTGCACCGGTATGCGGATGGTGCGGGCCTGATCGGCGATCGAACGGGTTATTGCCTGCCGGATCCACCAGGTGGCATAGGTCGAGAATTTATAGCCGCGGCGATATTCGAATTTATCGACCGCCTTCATCAAACCGATATTACCCTCCTGGATCAAATCCAAGAATTGCAGACCGCGATTGGTATATTTCTTAGCGATGGAGATGACGAGCCTGAGATTGGCTTCGATCATTTCCTTTTTGGCGACACCCGATTCCCGTTCGCCTTTCTGCACCGTCTGTACATTGCGGCGGAATTCCGAGACCGACTGACGGGTTTCCTGCGCCAGTGCCTGGATTTCTTCGCGGAGCGTTTTGACCTTGTCGCGCTCCTCGGTGACGAACTCATGCCAGCCCAAGCCGGACAGACGGCCCACCCGGCGCGCCCAGTTGGGATCGAGTTCGTTGCCGAAATATTGCTTGAGGAATTCGGCACGGTCCACGCCATGGGATTCGGCCAGGCGCAACAGCTTGCCTTCCAGCGACACAAGACGGCGGTTGATGCCGTACATCTGGTCGACCAGGGCCTCGATGCGGTTGTTGTTGAGCTTGAGCGATTTGACCAGATCCATGGTCTCGCTGCGCAGCTTCTTGAAGCGGCGTTCCTGGCCGGACGACAATTCGTCGGATGAGAGCGCTGCTTCTACGCTGGCGTCCTGCAGCTTGCCGAGCTTCTTGTATAGGCCGGCTATATTGTCCAAGGCCTCCAGCACCTGCGGCTTGAGGGCCGCTTCCATCGCCGACAGAGGCAAATTGCCCTCATCGTCGAAATCATCGCCTTCGGCCGCGCCGTCAGCTGCCGCAACCGCTTCGCCGCCGTTATCATTTTGCGATTTGGGCTCAGGCTTAGGCTCAGGCTTCTTGAATTCCGGCGCCCTGAATTCCGCCGCGGGAGGAACGACGGCTGTCCCGTTCAAGGGCTTGCCGTCGGGACCGACCGGCGGGGGCACTGGCGCGGGCGAGCCATCCGGCCCCGCCCCATACATGGCTTCGAGATCGATGATATCGCGCAAGAGCACCTTGCCCTCGTTCAACTCATCCCGCCACACCGTGAGCGCTTCGAAGGTGAGGGGGCTCTCGCAGAGAGCACCGATCATCAACTCGCGGCCCGCCTCGATGCGCTTGGCGATGGCGATTTCGCCCTCGCGCGACAGAAGCTCAACTGAGCCCATCTCACGCAGATACATTCGCACCGGGTCGTCGGTTCGGTCATATTGTTCGCCGGATTTCTGCGTGGTGGCGAGCGCCTTGCCTTCCATTGCGGCAGGTAGATTCTCTTCGGCGCCTTCTTCGGCCTCTTCGCTTTCGATGACGTTGATGCCCATTTCATTGAGCATTGCCATCGTGTCTTCGATCTGCTCCGACGACGTCTTGTCGGACGGCAGCACCTTGTTAAGTTCGTCATAGGTGACATAGCCGCGCTGTTTGGCGCGCGCGATCATTTTACGCACGCCCACATCGGACATATCCAAAAGCGGACTATCGGCGTCGCCAGGCGTCTCGCTTTCGCCCGGTTTCTTGGGCGCGATCTTGGCTTGCGGCTTAACCGCCTGGGCCGCAGTGGCGGGCTTGGCGCCTTTGGCCTCGTCCTTCGCAGAATGCTTCTTGGCCTTCAATTCCGGTTCGTGCTTTGCAGGTTTGGCGGCTTTGCCCTTAGGTTCGGGCTTTGCCGGCTTGGCCGGGGCTTTGAGTTTGACCGGCTTGGCAAGTTTGGCGGACTTGGCTGGCGGCTTGGCCGACTTTTTCACCGCTGCGGTCTTGGCCGTAGCAGGTTTGGCGGCGGCCTTTTTGGCCGGCTTGAGAGCCGGTTTGGCCGATTTCTTGGTCAACACGGTTTTGCTCGCCACGTTTTAGTCCTTAGATACCCAATAATGGGGCTTGAATTGATAACGCCGCCACACTGTCAATCGTGAGAAGAGCGAAGAAGCCGTCGCGCTTCGCGCCAGGATTCCTCGCTGCCCTCTGTAGCAAAACGCCGAAGGGCACGTTCCCGCTCAGGCTCCCACTGCGCCATGACGCGAAAATCCGCTGCGGCGCGCAAGAAACGAGCTTCAGTTTCATCCTCCGACAAGGATTCCGACCGTCGGGGATTGGGTCTGACGCCCAGCCGCGCCAGCAATTCGGCCATTCCCAGACGCTCGAGATGGGTTAAAACCGGCGTCTTTTCAAGGCTGGAGCCGGAGGCGGCGAGGTTTAAAAGCTCGTGCCGCAGCCTGTCAAGCGAGCGGTCGTGAAAGCCGAGTTCCGCCAGAAGTTCGCCATGGCGGAGCGCCAGGGCGGGCCATTCCAGGAGGAGAGCGGCCAATTCGACCTCTTTGCGGGCCAAAGCCGCATCCCGCGTCTTGCCAGCCTGGCCGGCGCGGGCCAACAGGCTTGCCTTGACGGCCGCAGACACCGCTTCGGCTGTCCCCGGCTGGGGCCGGGAAGGTCCCAGCGACTGGTTGCGAGGCGCGCGGCCTTGCCCGGAACGCTGCAATGGGGCCGCGCGACGTTTGAATTTCTCGAACACGCGCTGGTCGAAATCCCGCCGGTAATAATCCGCCACTTTGGCGTCCTCGATTTCCGCGGTCAGTTGGAACAGGGCCCGTTCCAGCCCGGCGCGGCGTTCCGGCGTAGCGAAATCCTTTCCCTCGGTCAGAGTCCGCCAAAGCATGTCCGACAAGGGCATCGCGCCCTCCAGCAGGGCTGCCATGGCGTCCGTTCCGCTTTTGGCGATGAGAGAATCCGGATCCTCATTCGCCGGCAGGAAGACAAAGCGTAGAGAATACCCTGCTTTCAGATGCGGCAGAGCCAGGCGGGCGGCCCGTTCAGCCGCCTTGGCACCCGCAGTGTCGCCGTCGAACGCCAGAATCGGTTCGGGCGCCGTGCGCCACAACAATTGCAGCTGGTCTTCGGTTAGGGCGGTACCCAAGGGTGCCACCGCATGATCGAACCCACCCCTGACCAGCGCAATCACGTCCATATAGCCTTCGGCCACGATAATCGTGCCCGACTTGAGGGATGCCGCGCGCGCGGTGGCGAAATTGTAAAGATGGGCGCCCTTGGAAAAAAGCGGATTCTCACTGCTGTTGATGTATTTGGGCTTTGTCTCCTCTTCGAGCGCGCGGCCGCCAAAGGCGATTACCCTGCCGCGGCCATCTGCGATAGCGAACATCACACGATTGAAAAAGAAGTCGCGCAGCGGCAACCCGTTGCCGCTGCGCGCCAAGCCGGCCGCCAGCATGTCGTCCTGCGTGACGTTCTTTTCCTTAAGGAACTCGATCAAGGCTTGGCCTGATTGGGGCGCATAGCCTAGCCGGAACTGCCGGGCCGCCTGTGCATCCAATCCGCGCCGTTTGAGATAGTCCCGAGCCTTGAGGCCGCCCGGTGCCCGCAATTGCGATTCATAGAATTGCGCCGCCAGTTCCACGATCTCATAGAGCGATTTGCGCTTCTGCTCGCGCGCCTCGTCATCTGGCGACCATTTGGGCAGTTCTACGCCCGTTTCCGCGGCAAGCTTTTCGATAGCTTCGCGGAATGTGAGGCCTTCCGTTTCGATCAGCCATTTGAAGGCGTCGCCGCCGGCCCCGCAGCCGAAACATTTATAGGCATGGCGCTCATTCTCGACCTTGAAGCTGGGCGATTTCTCGGCATGGAACGGGCAGCAACCCCACATAACCCGGCCTTTGCGGACCAGCTTGACGCGGCGCCCCACCAGCTGAACCAAATCGGTCCGCCGGCGAATTTCCTCCAGCAATCCCTCGCCATAGCGCATCGGCTTTAGCTTACGAGAAAGTTGCCTCAAAGGGGCGCAAAATCACGGGCGCGCAGGGCGTGCCTGTGCATTATTTCGGCGCCGAAAGGCTTTCCTTGACCAGAGCCGAGGCGCGTCCGAAGTCCATCTGGCCCGCATAGCGTTCCTTCATCGCCGCCATCACCTTGCCCATATCTTTGATCGACGAGGCACCCAATTCCGCGATCAGTTCGTCTGCCGCCGCCTTTACCGCTCCCTCGTCCATCTGGGCGGGCATGAACGAGCGGATTATGGCGATCTCTTCGCGCTCGCCCGCGGCCAGTTCTGGCCGCTTGCCGGCGTCATAGGCGGTAGCGGATTCCTCGCGCTGTTTGATCATTTTGGCGAGAAGCGAAAGGATTTCGTCGTCGCCCAAGAGAGCGCGGCTTGTTTCGGTGCGCGCGGCTATGTCGCGGTCTTTCAAGGCCGCCAGCACCAACCTAAGTGTTGCCAGTCGCTTGGCGTCCTTGTTCTTCAACGCCTCTTTCATCGCGTCATTGAGTTTTTGGCGCAGCACCATGGAAACTGGAACCTTTCCGGGAAAGAACCGAAGCTAAGCGAAACCGGGGATAAGTACAACGTATTGAAAATGCAGGCGTAATATGTGTTCGCCCGCAGTTGACCCGTGTGCCCCCTCTCCCTATTTTCGCGCAAATCCAAGGACGCCTCCGATGCCCGACGCTCAGACCCTGCTTCCGCTCGCCCGCGGAGGCGTGATGTTGGCCGACGGCACTTTTTTCGAAGGCACCGGCTTTGGCGCGTCAGGCGCTGCGATCGGCGAAGTGTGCTTCAACACTGCCATGACCGGCTATCAGGAGATCATCTCTGACCCCTCCTATGCCGGGCAGATCGTCGCATTCACATTTCCCCATATCGGCATTGTCGGGACCAACAGCGAAGATATCGAAACCCTGAACCCCTCGGTGCGCGGCCTGATCGTACGCGCCGACGCCGAGCATCCCTCCAATTACCGCAGCCTGGCGGCCTTGGACCGCTGGCTGAAGGCGCACAATATTCCAGCGGTTGCGGGGGTCGACACGCGTGCCCTGACCAGCCTGATCCGCGAGAAAGGCATGCCGCACGGCGTGATCGCCAATGCCGGCTCCGGTCAACTGGACCACGGAGCCCTTCTCAAACAGGCGAGAAGTTTTTCCGGTCTGGAGGGCCTCGATCTGGCCCGGGAAGTGACCGCGCGCCAGACCTACAATTGGCGCGAAACGCCCTGGGCCTGGAACGAGGGCTATGGCACCGGAACAGAAACCACCTGGCGCGCCACCGTGATCGATTATGGAGTTAAGCGGAACATCTTGAGGCTCCTCGCCGGGCGCGGTGCCGACATCACAGTAGTGCCGGCCAATGCTGATCTGGATGAAGTGCTGCGCCACGATCCGGACGGGGTACTGTTGTCCAATGGGCCGGGCGATCCCGCGGCGACCGGCCAGTATGCGATCCCCACTATCAAAGGCATTGTGAATCACGGCGTGCCTTTGTTCGGCATTTGTCTGGGCCATCAGATGCTGGGATTGGCGCTCGGCGCCAAGACCAAAAAGATGGCGCAGGGCCACCACGGCGCCAATCATCCTGTGAAGGATCTGGAGACCGGAAAAGTCGAGATCGTTTCCATGAATCACGGCTTCACGGTGGACCGCGACACGCTTCCCAAGGGCGTGAGGGAGACCCACGTTTCGCTGTTCGACGGCACCAATTGCGGCATCGCCCTGGAAGGCAAGGACGCGTTCAGCGTCCAGTACCACCCGGAAGCCTCGCCCGGGCCTATGGATAGCCATTATTTGTTCGACCGATTCGCCCGCGCAGCCACCAAAGGCTAGTGGGAATAAAATGGGGGCCCGGGCGGTATTGATCCTGACGGCAGCCCGTGGAGCGAACGAGATCGGCCCCGATCATGGATGAGAAGCGCCGCCGCTTCGAGGCGCTGGCGATGCCGCACCTGGACGCGGCCTATAATCTTGCTCGCTGGCTAGGCCGCAGCAGCATCGACGCGGACGATATTGTCCAAGAGGCGATGCTGCGCGCCTTCCGCAGTTTTGATGGCTTTCGTGGCGAGGCGGTAAAGCCTTGGCTGCTGGCGATTGTGCGCAATTGCCATCTGACAGCCGTCGAACGGCGGAAGCGTCGGGCCGGAGAGCCGGTGGACAATAATTGCGAGATCGCCGCGCCCGAGCCGACGCCGGAAGCCGCGGTGATTCAAAAGGACGTCGGGCTCGCCCTGGATCAGGCCATCGCGGCCCTGCCGGAGGAATTTCGCGAGGTGGTCCTGCTGCGCGAAATGGAAGCCATGTCGTATCGCGACATCGCCGCCGCGACCGGCGCACCCATTGGCACAGTAATGTCGCGGCTGGCACGCGGCCGCGCACTTTTGAAGGCGCACCTTGAGGGAGGCGGACATGGAATGTGACCAAAGCCTCAAAACCGCTGCCTATCTGGATGGCGAACTCGACGCCGGACAGGCGCTTGAGGCCGAGCAACATCTGGCAGGCTGTCCCGCGTGCCGGGCCCTCAAAGAACAGCATGAAACGTTGAGAAGCGCATTTGGCGCGCTTCCCTATCACCGCGCGCCGTCTTCCCTGCGCCGCAAATTCGCACAGAAGTTGGTTCGCGAAAGCCCGCCCTTTCGGCGGAACGGCTTTTGGCTGGGCGCTGGGAGCGGCGCCGGCGCCACGGCGCTGGCCGCGGCGTTGGCCTTCTTCCTGCTCTGGCCGGGCGATTTTCTGGTGAATGATCTGTTCGAGGCGCACCAGCGCTCGTTGATTGGCAACCACTTGATCGATGTGGCGTCATCCGATCGACATACCGTCAAGCCCTGGTTCGCAGGCCATGCCGATGTCTCGCCGCCCGCGGTGAATTTCGCGGCCCAAGGCTACACCCTGGTGGGAGGGCGGGCCGATTATGTGAATGGCACGCGCGCCGCCGTGGTGGTTTATCGCCATGGCGCGCATGTGATCAATCTGTATTCCTGGGCCGATCGCGGGCAAGCACTGCCGCGCGCGCGCGCGCGCAACGGATACCGCATGTTATTCTGGAAAGAGGGTGATTTGGATTTCGCGGCTGTGTCGGACACAGCCCCCGAGGAACTTGATGCTTTCGCCGCATTGGTGAAGAAAGCCGGCAGCGGGGAATAAATCAGAGCGTTTGCCGGTATAGGCCTCGTAACCAGCGCGAGGTCATCATGTCCGAAGCTTTTCGTCCGTCACGCCGCAGTGCAATGAAATGCCTGGCTTTTGGCGGTGCAGGCACACTTTTCACTTTGTCGGGTGGGATTCTGACGCCCAGCGCATTGGGAGAGACGGCGCGCGGAAATGGTGTGCCGCTATTTCTGCAAATCAGCGACACCCATATCGGCTTCAAAAAAGAGGCCAATCCCGATGTCGCGGGCACGTTGAAGGAAACCATCGCCCGCGTGAATGCGATGGAGGAAAAACCGCTTCTCACTATCCATACCGGCGACATCACCCATCTTTCCAAGCCCGCCGAATTCGACCTCGCCTCCCAACTCTTGTCAGACTTGAACGCGGGAGACCTTCACACCGTGCCCGGCGAGCATGACGTGACCGATGGCGACGGCCATGAATATTTCGCCCGCTACGGTAAGCTCTCTGGTAATCGCGGCTATTATAGCTTCGACGATCAGGGCGTGCATTTTGTGGCGCTGGTCAATGTGATGCATTTCCAGCCTGCCGGATTGGGCGCGTTCGGCACCGATCAATTGGCGTGGTTGAAACAGGACCTTTCCGACCGGAGCGCCAGCACACCCGTGGTTGTCTTTGCGCACATGCCGATGTGGACCATCCTTGAAGCCTGGGGTTGGGGTACGGCGGACGCGCAAGAGGCGCTGTCCTATCTGCAGCGCTTCGGTTCGGTGACCATCCTCAACGGCCACATCCATCAGATCGTGCAGAAGGTGGAAGGTCATATCACGTTCCACACCGCCCGTTCGACCGCCTATCCCCAACCACAACCTGGCATGGGTGACGGACCCGGCCCCCTGGTGGTGCCCGCCGATCAGTTGAGGCGGATGCTGGGTGTGACCAGCATAGCGGTCGAACGCCGCCGGTTTTCTCTTACAGACACCAGCTTGGCCTGAGGATTCCCATGCGCGCGATTTTCATGGCGGCCTTGCCGCTTGCCGCCCTTTTCTTTGCCGCGCCCGCCGGCGCGGACGACAATGTCGTAACCATCAAGAAATTCATGTTCACGCCTATGAATCTTACCGTCACCGCAGGGGCAACTGTCACCTGGGACAATGAGGATGGCGAGCCGCATACGGTCGTGAGCTTGGCGGGAGATTTCCGCTCAGAAGCGTTGGACGAGAAAGATCGCTTCGCCCATCAATTCATCGCGCCCGGTACATACAAATATGTCTGTTCCATCCATCCTAGGATGGTGGGGACCATCACTGTGGTTGCGAAGTAGTTCCTACGCGAGGCGCCAGGGCGGGAAGCGCCGATTATCGCCCGCGAGATAGAGACATAGCTTGTTGCCGGCGGGATCGCGAAGCCAGGCTTCGCGCCAGAGCCAGCTTTTGTTTTCCGGACCACTGTCGAAGCGAACAGCCTTGGCCTTCAAACCTGCGACCTTGGCGTCAAGATCGTCGCATTCGAAATAGACATGGGCTCCGTCGCCGGTGTGGTCGCGCAGCTCAAGCGACAGTGTGGAACAGTCGGAGGGATTTTCCAGCCGGGCGTAGTGATCGTTTCTCACGATCAGGCGAAAACCCAGACTCTGGTAAAAAGCGATAGAGGCTGCGAGGTCTCCGGCGGGAAGCGTGACTTGATTGAGTCTCATACAACCAGCGGCAACTTATCCGCCATTCTCATCGTGACCGTTTTCTGGTGACGTCCAACCCTTCAGATCGGATGTGGGCGGCATACCCACAACATTAAAGCCGGCATCCACAAAATGCACTTCGCCAGTGACGCCGCCCGAAAGGTCGCTAAGCAGATAAAGCGCCGCGCCGCCGACATGATTGAGCTCGACCGAACGCTTCAGCGGAGAATGCGCTTTGTTCCATTTGAATACCATGCGGGCGTCACCCACCGCGCTGCCCGCCAGCGTGCGCATAGGCCCAGCCGAGATAGCGTTGACCCTTATCTGGTCACGGCCCAAGTCGGCGGCCAGATACCGCACCGAGGCCTCCAGCGCCGCCTTTGCTATGCCCATCACATTGTAGTTGGGCATTACCCGCTGCGCGCCTAGATAGGTGAGCGTCACCATCGAACCACCCTTGACCATCAACTGAGCAGCGCGCCGCGCCACAGCGGTGAAGGAATAGCAGGAGATGTCCAGGCTTCTGAGAAAGTTTGCACGGGTGGTATCGACGTAGCGGCCCTTTAATTCCTTGGCATCCGAGAAGGCGATGGCATGGACCAGAAAATCGAGCGCGCCCCACTCCTGTTTCAACTGCGCGAATACCGCGTCCAGCTCGGCATCCTTCTCCACATCACCGGGCATCAAGATCTGGCTGCCGATGGAGCAGGCCAAAGGTTTGAGCCGCTTGGCCTGGGCGTCGCCCTGATAGGTGAAAGCCAATTCGGCGCCTTGGGACGCTAGCACTTTAGCAATGCCCCAGCAGATGGAATGATCATTGGCGACGCCCATGATTAATCCGCGCTTGCCCGCCATCAAGCCGGGTTTGGCGTCACTCATCAGCGCCTCGCGGGGTGTTTTCTGTTCCATGGTCAAACATCACTTTTCCAGCCGCTGAAACACCAGCGACGCGTTGGTGCCGCCGAAGCCGAAGGAGTTCGACAGGGCGGTATGGATTTTCACATTGTCGATGCGTTTGCGCACGATGTTGGCGCCATCGACTGCGGGATCAAGTTCTTCGATATTGGCGCTTTCACAAATGAAGTCATTTTGCATCATGAGCAAGGTGTAGATTGCCTCATGCACGCCGGCAGCGCCCTGGCTGTGGCCAGTGAGCGATTTTGTGGCGCTGATGGGCGGCATCTGGTCGCCGAACACGTCGCGAATGGCGTTGATCTCGGGAATATCGCCGACCGGCGTCGAGGTGGCGTGCGGGTTGATGTAATCCACTGCGCCTTTCACGTTCGCGAGCGCCATCTTCATGCAGCGTACAGCGCCTTCACCCGACGGCGCCACCATGTCGGCGCCATCCGCGGTCGCGCCATAGCCGGCAAGCTCGGCATAGATTTTCGCGCCGCGAGCTTTGGCATGTTCGAGTTCTTCAAGTACCAGAATTCCGCCCCCGCCAGAAATGACGAAGCCGTCGCGGTTTTTGTCATAGGCGCGGCTGGCTTTTTCGGGCGTAGCGTTGAATTTCGACGACATCGCGCCCATCGCGTCGAATAATTCGCTGAGCGTCCAGTCCAGTTCTTCGCCGCCACCCGCGAAAACCAAATCCTGCTTGCCCCATTGGATCATCTCCGCTGCATTGCCGATGCAGTTGGCGGAAGTCGAACAGGCCGAGGAGATCGAATAATTCACGCCCTTGGTTTTGAACCAAGTTGAGAGATTGGCGCTGCAGGTCGATGACATCGCCTTTGGCACCGCGAAGGGCCCAATGCGTTTCGGTCCTTTGGCGGGATCGCGCGCAATGTCCGCGGCTGAAACGATCGCTTTCGTGCTGGGACCGCCGGAACCTACGATCAGGCCGGTGCGTGGATGCGAAATTTCTTTTTCACCGAGACCGGCATCGGCGATGGCTTGGGTCATCGCCACCCAGCAATAACCCGCGCCGTCGCCCTGAAAGCGGCGGGCGCGGCGGTCCACGACCTGGTCGAGATCGAGTTTTAAGCTGCCATGCACCCGAGAGCGGAAGCCCAACCGAACATAATCGGCGGCCTGCACGATTCCCGATTTGGCATGACGCAGGGATTGCGTCACTTCATCGGCATTGTTGCCGATGGATGAGACAATGCCTAGACCGGTGACGACGACGCGGCGCATGAAATCCCTTTTGCGACCTCACACCGCGCGCGGCGTGGGGTGTTCAACTTTTTTCGCCGTTTACAGGATGGCAATGATTTCGTTCAGACCGACGCCGGCTGAGGCGCAGCCTTGGTCAAGGCCGCCGCCGCTTCGGTAAACAGCCCCACCCTAAGACCCTTGGCTTCATAAATGATCTTTCCATCCACCTTCATGATGCCGTCGGCGACACCCAGCACCAGTTTGCGCATG
Organism: Rhizomicrobium sp.; assembly: GCA_035262545.1. Classification (GTDB taxonomy): domain Bacteria; phylum Pseudomonadota; class Alphaproteobacteria; order Micropepsales; family Micropepsaceae; genus Rhizomicrobium. Next base: position 12,958 of record DATFSP010000212.1, read on the forward strand.
ATCACGCGCTTGAGATGGACGATATAGGTAATTTTCTTGGCGGTGGGCAAAACCATGCCGGTAAATTTTACTTCCTCTACGCCCAGGGCACGGCCGCGTCCCAAGCCGCCCATCCAACCCAGAAAGAAACCCACCATCTGCCAGAGGGCATCCAAACCCAGGCAACCAGGCATCACTGGATCGCCTTGAAAGTGGCATTTGAAGAACCAGAGATTGGGATTGACGTCGAGTTCCGCCACAACTTCGCCTTTGCCCTCATCGCCGCCATCCTCGGTGATTGAGGTGATGCGGTCGAACATCAACATAGGCGGCAGTGGCAATTGTGCGTTGCCTGCGCCAAACAATTCTCCGCGCGCACAGGCAAGAAGCCCCGCCAGATCGAAACTCGACTTCTTCACCGGCTTATCCAATGTCCTGTTCCTTCGAGACCACAATGTTCCAACGTCCGCGGCCGGAAAATGAACCAAAAGCCCGGCCAATTGCCCCTGTTCTGACCTTTACTTGCTTAGAAACATTCTAACATATAGCTTAGGCCACTCTAGCAAGGTTCGGCCACCCCTTACAGGGCCGTTCACAAAGGAAACTTTGGCCCAATGGTCAAGACCGATAACGGCAAAGCTGTGGAGAGGCTGCGCGCCGCCGGTTTGCGCCCGACGCGCCAGCGGGTCGAACTGGCGGGCCTGCTGTTTAAAGGCGCGCACCGCCATATAACGGCGGAAAGTCTGCATGAAGAGGCTGTCAGTCTCGACCTGAAAATCTCGCTGGCGACAATTTACAACACACTCCATCAGTTCACCCACGCCGGGCTCCTCCGCCAAGTTATCGTGGATGCCTCGCGGGGTTATTTCGACACCAATACGGGTGACCACCAGCATTTCTTCGTGGAGGATGAAGGAAGATTGATCGACATTCCGGGCGAAGCCATTTCCGTATCGGGCGTTCCCAATCCGCCCAGTGGTATGGCGGTAGATCGGGTTGATGTGGTCGTGCGTGTGAGGCGCGGCTGATTGTCGCTCAAATTTTCTATTTAGAATAATTCTAAACTGTTGACAGGGCATCCCCCCGGGGCCAATCTTCGGCATCGAACAAAGGAGGCCCCCATGCCAGCTCTGAAAAACACCAAAACCTGGGAAAATCTGAAGGAAGCCTTTGCCGGTGAAAGCCAAGCCAATCGGCGCTACCTCTATTTCGCCCAGAAGGCCGATGTCGAAGGCCAAAACGACGTGGCCACGGTCTTCCGCTCCACCGCGGAGGGTGAAACCGGCCATGCGCACGGGCATCTGGAATATCTGGAGGAAGTGGGTGACCCCGCCACCGGAAAACCTATTGGTGCCACCGACGCCAATCTTAAGGCCGCCATCGCCGGAGAGACCCACGAATACACCGACATGTATCCGGGCATGGCCAGGACCGCGCGCCAGGAAGGGTTCGACGAGATCGCCGACTGGTTTGAGACCTTGGCCAAGGCCGAAAAGAGCCATGCCGGTCGATTCCAGAAGGCGTTAGACGCGCTCAGCAAATGACTGCTCGGCGGCCGTGACCGGCGAGCATTGCGGGCCCTAGCGCGCGATGAGAGGCAAGGGAGCCAGTTTCACTCCGTTAACCAGACAATCTGCTCCCTCCTCTTCGCCGCATAATTGAGGAAGATCATGACTGGCGAAGGCAGCCTCGAAGCGCCGACCCGCGAAATTATCAGCTGGCAGGATCCTGGCTACACCGATCCGGTGAAGCTTGATCAGGAGATGCGCCGTGTCTTCGACATTTGTCACGGCTGCCGGCGCTGCTTCAATCTTTGCGATTCCTTTCCCCGCCTGTTCGACCTGATCGACAGCAACGCTACGGAAGACGTGGACGGCGTGAAGTCGGATCAATTCGCGTCTGTGGTCGAAGCCTGCACGCTTTGCGACATGTGCTTCATGACCAAATGTCCCTATGTGCCTCCCCATCCTTTCAATGTGGATTTTCCTCATCTCCTGCTGCGCTACCGCGCGGCCGAGGCAAAGGCGGGCAAGAAGGATTTCACCCAAAGCCAATTGGCCAAAATGGATCGCAACGGGCGGCTCGCGCGCTTTGCGTCGCCCTTGATCAATTGGGCGTCATCCAACAAGCCGATGCGCGCGCTGATGGATAAGGCGGCCCATATCGATCCCAAGGCCAGACTGCCCAAATTCTACATCCGGACCTTCGTGTCGGCCGCCCGCGGTGAATCCATTACGCCCAACCGCGAAGCGCCGGCTTTCGGCAAGCGCAAGGCGGCGCTCTACGCCACCTGCTTCGTCAATTACAACCGGCCCAGCACCGGGATGGCGGCGCGCAGCGTGCTCAATCACATCGGAGTCGAGACCACCGTCTCCTATCCCGGCTGCTGCGGTATGCCGTTCCTGGAACAGGCCAACCTTTCCCGTGTGGCGGAGAACGCCGCCACAGTCGCCAAGGAATTGGTGACGTTGATCGACCAAGGCTACGATATCGTCACACTCACTGCGTCGTGCGGTTTGATGCTGAAATTCGAATGGGCCCTGATCTCTCCAGACAATGAAGACGTGAAACGCCTGACCGATCATGTCTTCGACATTGATGAATATGTGGTGGACGTGGCGAAGAAAGAGGGGCTGCCCGAAGGGCTCTCACCCTTGCCCGAAGGCGTGACCGTGCACCTGGCCTGTCACGCCCGCGCCCAGAATATGGGGCCCAAAGCAGCCGAGATGCTGCGCCTAATTCCCGATACGCCCATTGACGTGATTGAGCGCTGCTCCGGTCATGGCGGGACCTTTGGCGTTGTCAAACCCACCCATGACGTCGCGGTGAAAGTCGGCGGCCCCGTGTTCCGCGCAGCCAATACGCAAAAGCGAGGTCATATCGTTTCCGATTGCCCCTTGGCCGCGCTGCATATCACCGCCCACACGGAAACCGGGGTGAAGGAGCCGGAACACCCCATCCAGATCATCGCCCGCGCCTATGGCTTGGAGGTTTGAAATGTCCGTCGCCGCCCGCAAAATTACTCCGAACGATATTCTCTCCGACCGCGAATATTCCCTGCGCCGCAAGGAATTGCGCAGTGATGCAATCGCGCTGAAGAAACATCGCCGGGTGGAAGTGGGGTCTTTCGCCACTTTCTATTTCGAGAATTACCAAACCATGTGGCTGCAGGTGATGGAGATGCTGCGCATCGAGAAAGGGGGCGCCGAGCAGATTACAGGCGAGTTGGAAGCGTACAATCCTCTGATCCCGCAAGGCGATGAATTGATCGCAACCTTGATGCTGGAAATCGAAGATACTCGGCGCCGCAACGATGTGCTGCTCACGTTGGGCGGAATCGAGGAAACGATATTCATGGAAATAGGCGGGACCCGCATCCACGCCACGCCCTGCGAATATGACGATCGCACCACGCCCGACGGCAAGACATCGTCCGTCCATTGGCTGCGCTTCAAGCTCACCAAGGACCAGATCGCTCGCTTCGACAGCGATCGCGTGGTAATCGGCATCGGCCACCGCAATTACGGTCATATGGCAGTCTTGAGCGACGAAACCCGCGACGCTTTGGCGAAAGACCTTGTCTGATAGTCAAAGCTTGATGCGGTCTTTGGAAATATCGTCATAGATCGAGGCGGTAAGCTTGTCATAGCGCCGCTTATCCGAATCGAACCAGTAAAGCGGATCGGCGATGTTGCGCGGATCAAAGCCGTCGCGCACCAGTTCGACCTTGCGCTGCTTGAAAGTTCCGGTCACTTCGATCTCGCGCTGAAGGCGCAAGAAGACCGGCCGCGCGAAGGGTGAAAGATGGCCCTCCAGCCGCTGCGCCAGGCCCGCGACGTCGAACATGCCGTCCACCACCAGAGCCGCCATGCCCGCGCGTCCGTCAGCGCCGGGCACGCTTACGCCATAGACATTCACTTCACGGATTCCCGGCACGATCGAGAGGGCTTCGGCGACTTCGCTGGTCGCGACATTCTCGCCTTTCCAGCGGAAGGTGTCACCGATGCGGTCCACAAAATAGAAATAGCCGTGCTGGTCGCGGCGCATAAGATCGCCGGTGCGAAACCAGGCGTCGCCCTTATGGAACACGTCGTGCAGTATCTTTTTTTCCGTGTCCGATGCTTTGGTATAACCTTCGAAATTACGTCCCGCGCGGATGCTGATTCGGCCTAATGCTTCTCCTGCTTCCTCGGAACCGCACTCGATGCAAAGCCCGTCGGGGCCACGGATCGGCACTTCGCGTTCGATGTCGAAACGCACCACCCGCGCGGGCAGCAGCCATTCGATATAACCCGGCACCCGGCCCACCGCGCCTAGCGTGCCGTCATAATTCAGCATCGAGACATTGCCTTCCGTGGCGCCATAAAATTCCACGATGCGGGGAATGGCGAAGCGATCCTGAAAGCGTTTCCAGATTTCGGGACGAAGCCCATTGCCGGTGATCACCCGGATGTGATGATCGCGTTCATGCGCGGTGGGCGGCGCGTTCAAGAGCCAGCGGCAAAGCTCGCCTATATAGGCGAACATGGTGGCGTCATATTTGTGGATGTCTTGCCAGAATTCGCCCAAGGAAAATTTGCGCTTGAGGATTACCGCGGCACCGGAGAGAAGCGCCACGCCCACCGCGCAGACGCCGCCGGTGGCATGATAATAGGGCAAAGGATTGTAGATGCGGTCGCTCGCTTTCGGACCGAGCGCGCCGACAAACCCCGACATCATGAAGAGCATGCGCATGTGGCTGAAATTGGCGGCTTTCGGCAGGCCCGTTGTGCCCGAGGTATAA
>DATFSP010000213.1:0-8003 GCA_035262545.1 Rhizomicrobium sp.
AAGCCCAACCCCATACCCTCATGCTCGCCCAATTCTCCCGGACCGATATCCGTGTCGCCCAACGCATGATTGCCAGGCCGAGAGGTGACATAGGGCTCACCGATACGCTCGTAAATTTCCGGTGCAAAGCCTGGACCGTCATCTTCGATCACTACGTGAAGATTGTCGCCGTCCCATGAGCCCCGCACCGCAACACGCGTTTTGGCGAAGTCAGCCGCATTCTCGATTATGTTCCCCAAACCATGCAGCAATTCCGGCGTGCGCCAAACTTGCGGTTGATGGCCACCTTCCGCATCGCCATAAGGCACCTCCACTTCAATGGCGACGTCCTCACCGCGATGAGGGCTGGCGATATCGTCGAGCAACGCACCCAGCGGTAGGCGCGCGGCCTGCCCGAGCATCGCTTCCTCAGGATTGGCCAGCCGCGCTATGATGGCACGGCAGCGTTCGGCTTGGTCGCGCAATAGCCGCACATCCTCGACCTCGGCGGATTTTTCCGGCAGCGCGCGTTCCAACTCGCGCGCCACTACCGCAATCGTGCCCAAGGGTGTCCCTAATTCATGCGCTGCGGCAGTGGCCAATGCCCCCAGCGACGCCAGGCGATGTTCGCGCGACAGCGCCAACTGTGTGGCTGCAAGGCCGGCCGACATGCGAGCTGATTCCGAAGCGATGCGCCAAGCATAGACCGACGTGAAGCCTATGCCGATCACCAGCGCCGCCCAGATACCCGCCTGATAAAGTTGCGGCAACACCAGCGTCTCACCCGCCGGCCAAGGCAGAGGCCGATGGAACACGCCAATCAGGCTGACCGAGGCGAAAGCTATGCCCGCCAGAATCAGTGTATTGCCGAGATTAAGCGTGGCGGCGCCGATCACCACCGGCGCCACAAACATCAGGGCGAAGGGATTGGTGATGCCGCCCGTGAGATAGAGCAGTACCGCCAACTGCAGCACGTCGAAAGCGAGATAATAGCTGGCGTCGCGATTGGCGAGGCGATGGCTGGGCGGATAGCGCAACGCCAGTACCACGTTCAGGGCAGCGCTGACACCAATGGCGGCGGCGCAATAGCCCAAAGGCAAAGTGTAACCAAAGGCGAAATAGACCAAGAACAAGGCCGCCGATTGGCCGGCGATAGCTAGCCATCGGAGGTTGGACAATGTGCGCAGCCTTACCCGGCCACGTTCCGCTCCGGTGACGGAGGATACATTGAGCCGAGGATTCGCCGATTTCGCGGGTTTGTCATTCATAGCCGCAGTCTAAATATTTCTTAGGGCGAGTCACAGGGCGCGCATCCTCGGCTCGGCGCAGGCGCTTCGGCCCTTTGCGGCGTTGTTACGGCCAACTCCCCCGCCAATATACTGGGCATGCGCGGCAGGTTCCGCCCAAGCTTTTGTAACGCCGGTTCGCTAAGCATAAGCCACGCTTGCGATGCGGAGGGCAGAGAGGGTAGGGAAAATGCCATGCTTAAAACCAAGGAAGCGCTGATCCCTTATCTGCTGCTTGCCGCGTCAGTTGCGGGAGGGCTTCTATGGCACGAAAGCGAGATGCTGCCGCAGCTCGGGCATACCATCGTGAGCGGACAGATCGCGGTGGGCGGGCCCTACGCGCTCACCGATCAGGATGGCAAGCCTCGCTCCAGCACCGATTTCCGCGGGAAATACCAGCTCATCTATTTCGGTTACACCTTCTGCCCCGATGTCTGCCCGACCACGCTGGCTGTCATGGCGGCGGCGTTGGAAAAAATGGGCGTGGCCCAAGACCGCATCGTGCCGGTCTTCATCACTATCGATCCCGCGCGCGACAAACCATCCGTGTTGAAAAAATATCTTGCCGCCTTCGGGCCGCGTTTTGTCGGCCTTACCGGCACGCGGGAACAGATCGCCGAGGTCGAAAGGCAATACCACGTCTTTGCCAGGAAACAGTCGCTGCAAAACGGCAATTACAGCATGGATCATTCCAGCGTGATCTATCTGATGAGTCCGAATGGAAAGCTCGTCTCTTTTTACGATGGAGCAGCTTCGCCGGATGATTTGGCCAATGATCTGAAAGACAAACTAGAACGCGGGTAGCGGCAGGCCGTTTTGGGCGCAGGCGGCAATTAGTGTGTTGTGCATCAGGCAAACAATAGTCATGGCGCCAACGCCGCCGGGGACGGGCGTGATGGCGCCCGCGACCTCTTTGGCCGCGACGTAATCCACATCACCGACGAGCCTGGTCTTGCCGTCCTCCGCCGCCACACGGTTGATGCCGACATCGATTACAGCGGCCCCGGGCTTGACCCAATCGGCCTTCACCAGTTCCGGCTTGCCGATCGCCGCCACGAGGATATCGGCGCGCCGGGCGATGGCCGGCAGATCGCGGGAGCGCGAATGGGCGATGGTCACAGTGGCGTTGGCGGCCAGAAGAAGTTGGGCCGCAGGCTTGCCGAACAAAAGCGAGCGGCCAATCACCAGCACGTCCTTGCCGGCGATGTCGCCCATATATTCCTTCAACAGCAGCATAACGCCTGCCGGGGTACAGGAGACGAGATGCGCCCGTCCCGAAAGCAGCAGCCCCGCGTTTGTGGGGGTGAGCGCGTCCACGTCCTTTGCAGGATCGAGCGTGTCGAGCACCTGTGCTTCATTAAGATGTTTGGGCAGCGGCAATTGGACAAGGATACCATGCACGCTTTTGTCGGCGTTGAGCTCGCGCACCTTGGCGAGAAGCTCATCCTGACTCGCGTCGGCGGCTAGCGCACTGTGCACCGACTTGAGGCCCAAGGCTTCGGCCGTCCTGCCCTTGTTTCTTACATAGACTTCGGACGCAGGATCGTTCCCGACCAACACGGTGGCCAGGCCGGGCACTAATCCATGCTGAGATTTTAGCCGCGCCGTCTCGGCCGCGATTTTTTCGCGAAGACGCGCAGCCGACGCCTTGCCGTCAATAATGGTGGCGGCCATGGGGTCAGAAACCGTAGCGGCCGGAGGCCCATTCCAGGGTGTATTGGATGAACCAGATCGCCACCAGCACTACTAGGGGCGAAAGATCCAGTCCCCCCATGGGCGGCACCACCTTGCGAATCCGGCGAAATACTGGCTCGGTCAGGGCCTCCAGCGCACGAAGCAAGGTACGCATGAAATTATTGTAGGTGTTGATCACGTTGAACGCGATCAGCCAGCTTACGATCACGGCGATAACCACCACCCACCAATAAAGGTTGAGCAGAAGCAGGATCAGAGCGATCACGGGATTGGCCATGGGGGACTTGTAGCGAGGCTTGCCACCCGCCCGCAAGCGTGGGAACCCGTTTCAGCCTGCTTGACGGGTTAGGCGGCTATTTCTAAAACCCTCCGCTCGCCCCGGATTTCCGTGGTGAGGAAGGTTCGGGGCTGTAGCTCAGTTGGGAGAGCGCCTCGTTCGCAATGAGGAGGCCAGCGGTTCGATTCCGCTCAGCTCCACCAACCATCTGGTTGGCCGAACCGATCACACAGCTTTGTCAGAGAACTTCACGATCCCCGCCCGGGCTCCCGACCTTCGCGGAGCGAGCCCTCCAATTTATTGCGTCCGTACAGGATCTTAGAGCCGGCTTCCCCAAGTTGGCCCGGCGTTAGCGGCCGGTTTACCAATCGGTGGCTTAGTTTGGGCGATGCGGTCGCGTTTTCCCGGTTTGAGTGTTGGGCTTTTGGCGGCACTTACGCTCGCAGCGCACGCCGACGACAGCGACAACACCCAGAAAGCGCCCGAACACAAGATTGCCCAATCCAAGAGCTATCTTCCTCTCGAACCCATCAACACCACAATTGTGGATGACAATCGCGCCCAGGGCATGTTGATGGTGGGCGTCGGACTGGACGTGCCCGAACCTGGCTTGCGCGCCTTGGCCACGAGGTCGATGCCGGTTCTTCGCGACGCCTATGTGCGGAATTTGATGGCCTTGACTGCCAGTTCCGTGCGCACGACGGCCCAGCCCGATGTTGGCGAGATCGCGGAACGGCTGCAGGAAGTCACCGACCGCGCCCTGGGCAAAAAGGGCGCGAAGATCCTTCTCGCTCAAGTGGCGCTGTGCGTTATTCACTGATGCAATACAGTCCATAGTGGTCCGCGCGAGCTCATCCACGCCGAAGGGGGACAGCGCACCACAATCCATCTAAATTGGCGCGAGCCCATAGTGCGCGTACGGCGCCTTCGTAAGGGCGGCCCATAATTGATCGCCCCAGGAGAAATGCCACCATTCTTCGGGATGGCCAGCAAAACCTTCTTCCGCCATAAGCCAGTGCAGCAGGCGGCGGTTCGCGCGGGCCTCCTGATCGGAAAAAGAAAAATTGTCAGGCGCGAGCGATTCAAACCGGTCGCGGGCAGACAGCGCCGTGACATCATCGAAGAGCGAGCCCATCCATAAAGCCTCACCATCCTTCCAGCGCAACGTAAGGTCCACCGCTGCACCAGTGGCGTGGGGGGCGGGGGAATTCTCATCCCAGCTGGGCGCGGCCCAGTAGCGCTCCACTTCTTCGGTGAGGCGCGCGCCATCGAGCATGGGATCGCGACGCTTGAGTTCTCGAGGCATCCAAAGGTCGTGGAAATAAGCCTGAACCGCCCTGGGCCGCCAGGCATCGAACAGAAATAATTCCAGCCCCGCTTGACCCGCGCGTGCATTCACTATGAGCAATTTCTCAGCAACAGTGCGGCGCAATAGGAGCATCTGCGTCGAGCCGGCGATGGGCTGCCAATAGGGTGGATTGTAGGAGCTGGCATAATAGTTGGTGCCGTTGAGGCCAAGGTCGCGCGCTTCGACCATTGCCTCACCATAATATTCATTGTCTCGCCGGATGGGGATGCGCGGGCGGAAGTCCTTGCGCGCCTCCCGCGCGGCCGACTGATCGGTGATAGTGCGGGCGCGCAGCGCCTCGAGCATACCGAACCGCGTCATCTTCCCTTCCCCATGGCAGCCGCTAGAGTAGCGGCAATGGTGGAAAAATCAGAAGTCTCTTTTGCCAACGCCTATCGCCGCGCCCGCAAAGCTTTTATCCAGGCTTGCGACCGAGCCCACGGCGACAGCATCACCAGGGTGCATCCCACGGCAACGGGCCCGGATGGCAAGCCCCTTTTCATCGATTCTGTCGCGTTCGGATCACGCGCAGCGAAGAAGGCGCTTTTGGTGATTACGGGCTGCGATGGCGGGTGCGGGCTCTTGGGCTCGCGTTTTCTCACGGCATTGTTGGATAGGCAGGTGATCCCGCTGACGGGGACTAGACTGGTCCTCATTCATGCGTTCAATCCCTTCGGCTTTGCGTGGGGGCGGCGGGTAAATGAGGATGGAATGATCCTGGAAGACCCGGCGGCCCGGGGGAGCTGGTCGTTCGACATGCTACGCGCGATCGTCACCGAGGACTTGGCCCAAGTTCGCAAATTGCGCGTTCTGGCCGTGGCCAGGAACCGCCGGAGCAAGGTGGAAGATGCTGCGGATCAGGGGCCTGCACGGGCGCTCAAGGAATTCAAGCCCGGGATCGACCTCGTCGTGGCACGGCTTGAGCTTCAACCGGCTTTGGCGGTTTTCCTGGCCAAGCGTGTCGTGACAAGGGCGCTGGCGACGCTTTAAATTTTTGGCTATAGCCATTCAGCTCAAGCGCCCGTAGCTCAGCTGGATAGAGTGCTGCCCTCCGAAGGCAGAGGTCACAAGTTCGAATCTTGTCGGGCGCGCCAGCAATTTCAAATACTTACGCTAACCAACTCCTCACTTATTCCCTCCGGTAACGGCATGGAGAATGGCGGCGCCGGCTTCGGTATTCTTGAACCCTTCCAGCGCCGAGCCGATGGCCTGGCCGCCCTTGGCTGAGAATAATTCTCCCACCGCGTTGAGGCCATCGGATGGTGCTCCGGTCTGTGCGATGACCTTTACATCGGCCTTCTCTAGCGCGCCCGCCTGGACAATACCGATATCGCGGGTCGCCTCGACTTGTTTCACGCGGATCAGATAGGTCTGATACCCCTCATTCTCTCCGATCTCTTTGGCTAAGGTGATCTGGGGATTGACGGTCGCCATCTGGCGGGCGGTTTCCGCCGCGCCTTCCGCTTCGCCCTTGGCCTGGATGCCCTGTGCCGTCAGCTTGGCGGCGGCGAGATCGCCCTCGGCAACCGTCGTGACCTGCTGCTTCTGGCCTTCCGCCTTGGTGACGGCAACCTGTTTATCACGGTCGGCGGCGACGATGGCGACCTGCTTGTCCCTGTCGGCATTCACCACCTGAACATTGCGGTCGATTTCCGCCTGGCGGACGGATTGAACCAGCTTCACCGCCATCTCCTTTTCGGCGGTGTTCTTTTCTTCGTCCTTGATGGCCTGCTGCGCCTTCTGGTTCTGGATGCCGATCATCTGATCTCGCTGCGCATTGCGGATGCCCACCGTTTCCTCGGCCGCGGCCTTGTTGGTAGCCACGGTCCTGGAGGCTTCGATCTCGGCGGTCTCGGCGGATTGCTGGTTCATAGCCACCGCGATCCGGGATTCCTTCTCGATCTCGGACTTCTTCTTGTTCATGATCTGCTGGATGACCTGCGAGCCCTGGGCATCGCGAATATCCATCAATTCTATGTTCTTGACGGTCTCTATGCCCCACTGGGGAAGCTGGGCTTCAACCTCACGCGTGAAGGCTTCACTGAATTCGGCGCGTTTGCCGAGAATGTCTTCTATCAAAGCATTGGCCAGAATGGTGCGCACGACGCCCTGCATGATCCCTTGCAACTGACCGTCAAGTTCGGCGATCGAACTCAGGCGTTCGGCCGCCTTGGCGGGATCGGCGATCCTGAAGAACGCGAGAACATCGAGCATGAAGGGCAGCCTGCCCTTGTCATAGGCGGCATAATTTTCAAGCTCGACGCGGAAAACGGACAGAGGAAGAACGCTGACCTTGACGCCGATGCCGGGAAGCCAGGCGGGCCACTTATAATAAGTGTTGCCGCCCATGTCCTTGCCGTATGGCGTGGACTTTTTGGCGCTCTGGACGATGTGAACCGCGTTGGTAGGAACCACGACGCGGAACGACACCGAAATCAGGACAAGCAAAACAACGATTGCGGCGACAATGCCGCCTACGAGAATAAGATGCATGATGACGACCCCAAGCCCAACGCCGTCCAGTATAGCGAAAAGCGCAACCTTGGCGAGTGTCTATGTCAATGAGCTTGGGGCGGAACTGCTTCCATTGAGCGAATCGCGAGACCATCGCCGCGGCGCAGAATACGGAAATCGAATGAGCGCTCGGGAAATCAAGCACGGTGGAAACGAAGTCAGGGCTGGACGCCGGAAGCATTGGGCGATTAATATGGTTTCGCTGCCCTTTATCAGAGAGTGGCCGTGGACCAACCCTCTCCTGCCTTAAGCATATCGCGCGATCCGCGCTATTGTCGGACTCACGCTTTTGCGGCCAGCCTCTTCGCCAACCATCCGTGGCACCGTTCGAACGCAGACACTTGGGCGTATGTCGCCCGAGCCTGGACCGAGTTGGCGGATCTCAAGGAACGAAGCAGGCGGATGCCGGTCAACGTTACCAGAACGGACGTGAAGCCTAGGGTCTAACGCGCACAACCGCCTTCAAAGCGGCGCGGCGATCAGTGCCGCCGACTCACGAAGGGTGTTTTGCGCGCTTGCCATTTCGCGCAAGAATTCGCCATGTGCCCGCCTGAGATAAGTGACAGTCGCCACCGACTCCCGGAACGTCTCGAGTATCGCGGGTCTTTCGGGCCGATAGTCGTGGCAGGATTCCAGGATTTCCCAGAAGGGCAGAACAAATAAGAGATTGCCGTCCTCATCATGGATTTCAAAGGAGCAGCGCCTAGGATCGTGGCGCTCGCTCAGCAGCTCTGTCCACATCTCTTGCGCCGCATTGAAGGCCTCAAGGTAGGCATTTTCGGCGCTGAGAAACTCGCTTCCCAAAGTATCCGGAGTGAGATGGCCATTCTGACGGAAGTTGAAATAATAGCGCGGCATGCAGCGTCTCCCTTGACGACCTTATTGTACCGGCTTCCGGTAGACT
>DATFSP010000214.1:0-19891 GCA_035262545.1 Rhizomicrobium sp.
GCGGCATCGCGATGTGCTTCGCCAATGCGGGCTTTCCGATAACGATAGTGGAACGAGCGCCGGATATCCTGGAACGCGGATTGTCCGCAATAAAAGGAAACTACAATCAGAGCGTAATGCGCGGACGCTTATCGCCCGAACAAGCATCTAATCGATCTCGATTGATTACGGGATCAATACTTCCAACGGATCTTTCAAGTTGCGACCTCATAATAGAGGCAGTGTTCGAACGGATGGACATCAAGCAAGATGTTTTTGCGACCTTAGATCGAGTGGCAAAGCCGGACGCGATCCTTGCTACGAACACGTCATATCTGGATGTGAATACTCTCGCCCAATCCACAACTCGCCCGGATCGCGTGCTTGGTATGCATTTTTTTTCACCCGCGAATATCATGAAGTTGTTGGAGATAGTCCGCGGAGACAAGACGGCGAAAACGGTGCTTGCAACAGCGATGCGGCTCGCAAAGCAGATCGGAAAAGTCGGGGTTGTTGTCGGTGTCGGGCCGGGATTTGTTGGAAATCGGATGCTCTTTCAGCGGACGCGCGAGGCTCAAGAAATGATTCTTGAAGGAGCGACGCCCTGGGAGATCGATCGTGTCCTGACAGATTTTGGCTTCCCTATGGGACCGTTTCAGATGAGCGATCTCGCTGGTTTAGATTTGGGTTGGGTGCGCGAAGAATCAAAAGGGGCGACGTTGCGGGATCGGCTGAACGAAATCGGCCGCCATGGGCAGAAGAGTGGCGCGGGCTACTATGATTACGTCGGGGGTCGCAAAGGCATACCGTCGGCGGTGACCGAGCAGATAATTAGGGAACTCATGGCTTTAAAGGGGGCCACACCTCGCAAGCTATCCGACCAAGAAATCCTGCAGCGCTCGATCTATCCAATGATCAATGAAGCAGCGAACATTCTCTTGGAAGGCAAAGCGTTGCGGGCTTCCGATATCGACGTCGTGTGGCTTAATGGCTACGGGTGGCCCGCATATCGGGGTGGTCCGACCTATTACGCGGATCGGATCGGGCTTTCCGCTATTGTCGGACAAATAAGGAATTACGGTTGGGCGGTCTCACCTTTGCTCGAAAAGTTGGGTGAAGATGGCAAATGTTTTGCTGATCTCTCCGCCTAAGCCGCCGGCAAAGTCCACGCCGGGAACGTTTTGACGACGGTTGCTATTGGCTCGTTTACAACCCTTCAGCGTCCTTTGGGTCGCGGTAAACTTCTTCGCCGCCAACGTACGTCGCCAACGCTTTCATGGTTGGAATTTTGCTCACGGGCACTGTAAGAAAATCCTCGCTTAGGATCGCAAAATCCGCGAGCTTGCCAGGCTCGATTGACCCTCTGCGGGCCTCTTCGCCAATCAATTTGGCATAGTTGATAGTGTCGAGGCGCAGCAGTAGCGTACGCGATGATATCATCTGATCCGTGCCGTATACGCCATCGGAAATGGTGTCGCGACTTCCAAAGTGGTAAAGCTCCCAAAACGGATTAAACGGAATTACCGGGGAATCGGTACCGCCGGCGACCAGCAATCCTGCAGCCAAATATGTTTTTACCGGCGTGACTTCACTTGCAAGGTCCCACCCCCAATACTTCTTTAGCACGGGCGCCGCCAAGTAAAGGTGGTCCTGCGCCGATACCATCAGTTTCAAATTTTGCATCCGCTTGACGAGATCCGGGCGGGCAATGAACGCGTGCTCGATTGCCCAGCGCTTATCAATGAGAGGCTTGTCTTTGTTGGCTAATTCGTAGGCGGTTAGCACTTCATCTACCGCCGCGTCGCCCACCGCATGCGTTGTTGCGCGCCAACCCTGCCTATTGATTTCCAACACCACAGAGTCATAGGCGGCAGGGGGAGATACCGTCAGCCCTGAATAGGTCCCGTTGTGTCCATAGGGCTCCTTATAGGGGCGAGAAATGTGCCCCCCTTCAAACCCCCCATCCACCAATAGTTTGATGCCGCCAATGCGGACGAAATCGTCCCCTTCGTCTTGCTTCACTCCCCAGCGGGCAATCGCCTGGTCCACCTGCTGAGGGGTGCGGAAATCGAAGCCCGGCATGTAGACGGTGTAGCGGAGCGTCAAGGTGTGATTCGCATCGGCCTGCTTCCAAAGCCTAAGGGCTTGCATCATGTCGCCCTTGTAGCTGCCGGGAATTCTGACGGCCGTGATCCCATAGGGATTGAGCGCTTTTTGGGTGGCGATGATGTCGGTCATCGTCAAAGGTCTTTCCGGCGGCAAATGCACAAGTGCCTTTGCGTTGTCGAACAGCTCTCCAGTCAACTCGCCGTCAGCGCCACGGCTGATCTGACCTCCTGCGGGAACCGCTGTATTTTTCGTGATGTCAAACTTCGTAAACGCGGCGTCGTTCAAGATGTAGGAATGGCCGCCTCGAATTAGCACGACCGGGTTATTTGGGGCCGCCTGATCCAGCTCCTTGGCGGTCGGAAGACGCTGTTCCTTAAGTTGCGCCTCATGCCAATCGGAATTCGAGACCAGGAGAGTACCGGGCGATGTCTGGGCTGCCGCGTTGGCTACCGCCGTTAAAAGCTCTGCAAGAGTTCGCACATGCGAGAGATCTATACCGTCGCCACCACCTTCGTTGTGGAAATGGTCATCTGTCAGGCCCGGGCTAACAAAATGGCCCTTCAGATCGACAACCTTGGTACCTTTGCCGACCAACTTCCGCATTTGGGCGGTACTGCCCACAGCAATAAAGTGATCTCCGCTGACGGCAAATCCCTGTACGACATCGTCTTTTCCATCGGCGGTGAAGATCTTTCCGTTAATATAAACGGCATCCGCCGTCTGTGCCGATTCAGCGGCGGCAGGTATGGTAAGCACAGCCAAAATAACGACGGCGGCTACGGAAAGGTCGCTCATGATGACGCCCCAGTAATTATTTTAGATATAAAGCGTATGGTCATCGTTTGGAGTCAAGCCCTTTACCGTGGAATCTCACGCAATTGGCCCGACTTTTGGCCTCCCTCTTCTCGCAAAATCGGCTTAAGCTGCCGCAAAGCGCCGTTGGGAGTTCTTAGATGAAGTCACTCTTCGTGCAAATTAAATGTGAGTTGACCAAAGCATATGACGTTGCCGGTCATCTCATCGACAATTTTCCGGAAACTGCCGAGGTTTACTCAACTTCCGGGACCTACGACCTGCTAGCCAAATTTGAATTGAGCGATGAAAGAAGCTTCGGTGAGTTTGTGACGAAGAAACTTCAGAAGGTCCCGGGCATTCGAGATACCTATTCAATTGTTGCTTTCAAGTTTCGTTGGACTGCTGAACCTGCCGCGGAGTTTGAACCTCGACCGGAAGACATGGTGGATCGCCCCAAGCCACGGGTATCGTGAGCGGCTGCTACCCGCAATTTACTCGAGAACAATTCCAGCGGCACTTCAGGCCAGCGAGCAGCTGTCGGGGCGGCGGCGGTGGAAAATCAATGCCATCAACCTCCGCTACCGTCCGCTCGTTGCCAGTTTTCACCGAAGATTTTGTGGTTTAAGGATGTTGTTGCACTTTGTGATCGGCCAGATTGGCGATTTCGGAGCCCAATGAAATTCCCTCCTCGTCCCTGAGAGCCGCTTCCCGAAGCCGATCGATTACTGCCGCTACGTCGGCGCCGCCACGTAAATCGTTGTAGACAACCATGATGCGCGTGAAATTGCGCAAGCCGCGGGCAAAGGTATCGCCATAACCTTTCACAAGGCGTTGGCATTTGATCAGCGCCAAAGCCGCCGCCGGATTGTCACGCCCCGCCCTTTCGACAATTTCCAGCCAGTCAGCAATTCGGGCATTCTCTATTTTGAATCGCAGCGTTTTGCGCCGCCAGTGCCGCAGACTGGCCAAAACGCGCAATGTCAAGAACCACCCAAGATTGGTAGTTGTGACATCGCGCCCTTTGCGAAACATCGGTTCCAGCCACGCTGACAGGCGGGGACTACTCAAAATGGCACTTCCCCATCGAGCTGGCAGCGTTTCGCAGAACTCTTGCAGTCGTGGATGCATGAACTCGGTGACAGTGACTACCTGGCCGGGTTTGGCCAACACTTCGCTCTTCACTCTGGTGTAACGGGCTCCGCGAGTCTTCAAATCAGCGACCCGGATCGTGTCTTCATAAGACATCCATAACGCCAGATGTCGGGCTGTCTCTGAGGTCAGTGCCCACCCTTCAGCCGATCTATCGATCGCGGCAATGCTGCGTACGCGGTCAAGATAGAGGTCTGCGTAGGCTGCATCCTGGTAGTCCATCAGCCGGCGCACCCCTTCCAGCGCAAAATAGTGAGTTGGCCCCGGAAGCTCTGAGCAAACCCGCGCAAGCAGTCGTCGTCCGGCATTCGTGGTCGGTACCGGCGCTATGGGGACCGAGGGTGTTTCAATAGCTCTCACACCTTTTAAGCCAGCGTGGAAGCCGCGAACGTTACTATCGGCCGCCGGGCCCGCCTGGATTACTGCCTCGAAGTCACCCGTCGAAAACGGCAACGCCTTGCTTTGCGCCAGTGCACCAAACATTACCGCACTAATAATGCAGCCGGCATGGTCGGCCGCCTCCTGCATATCAAATCCTAGAAACCGCCGCGCCCGGCTTTGCGCGGCTGCAAGTACCTTGTCGCCACTGCTCCTGCCGTCCCCAATGGCTGATTTTTCCGACACGGAATATATGCGGTGCGTGGAGGCAATAAGTGTAGTGCGTTCGCCGCTGACAAGGCCGCGCAACATTGCGCGGCCGGCCTCCATGAGCTCCGAAGCAATGACTAGGTCCACGTCACCAGGCACCGGCGAAAGCGCCAGCACAGGTGGTCTGTGTTCGATTTCCAAACCGGGAAACAACTCCAAATAATAAATGGTTGTGCCCGTGCGTTGAGCAACACCGGGAACCGATGTGCTTTGAGCAAACCAGCGCTTGCGGGTTGCCAGCGTGACGATCCAGTCGGACAAGACGCCCCCGCCCTGTCCTCCGAGTGCAAGGATGGCAATGGCGATGCGCTGTCGAGATTTTGACATGTTAAAACGACCGACGCGCGAGTGCGTGACTTGCCCGCATCTGCAGCCAACCAATCACGGCGGCGCGTGCACGGTTCACAAATCGATCCCAGCGACTGGGATTAGAAATTATTTTTGCGCGATAAAAGGACGGACATAGAACCGCCGCCTGGCTTACCTCACCACAGACGCCACAGCCCACACAAGTATCGTCGACATGGGCGACCGGATCCTGGCGCAGTGAATCAGGATTGGCTTTGACCGTTAACGAAGGACATCCCGACAGGCGGATACAGCTGTGGTCCCCGGTGCAAGTATCCGCGTCAACCCCGAAGCGTTCCTGCACGACGCGCTTGCCAGCCTTAACTGCATTTGCGAGCAAAGGGCGGACACGGCGTTGTTTGTTCAGCATGCATTCGGATTGGGCCACAATAACCTTCGGGCCGCTGACTGGGCTGGTCAACGCGCGCCTCAGTTCATCGCGCATCTTCGGAATATCGTACGTGCGCGTTAGGGTCTTGACCCAATTGACGCCAACACCGCGTACGGCCCGTTCAATGGGATTGCGCGTGCTGCGAAGCGGATTGCTGGCCAATGAGGACAAAATGTCCTGCCCACCCGTCGCAGCGGAGTAGCCGTTATCGACTACAATTGTGACCGTATCGTCTTGGTTGAAAACGGCATTGCCGATTCCCGACATCAAGCCATTGTGCCAAAAGCCACCATCACCCATCACGGCGATGGCGCGGCGCCCGCCCTTGCCGGGTCGAAACGCGGAGGCACCTGCCGCGCCCAACCCATAGCCCATTGTGGTGTTGCCAAGGTTAAAAGGCGGCAGAATGGAAAACAGGTGACAGCCGATATCGCCGGAGACATGGAACTCTCCGAGTTCTCGTTGCAAAAGCTTCATTGCAGTAAAGATGGGGCGTTCGGGACAACCTGTACAAAGGCCAGGCGGACGTTGGGGTACCTCTGCAGCCAGCACTTTGTCGGGCGGCGGCACAGAGGCAGGTGGTTTCGGTACGACAAATCCTTGCTGCACAAGAAACCGGGTCACGCCGGTCCGAAGGACTTCGCCGGTATATTCTCCGGCGCGCGGGAGTATTTCTTTGCCAACTATCCGCGTCTGGATATCCGCCTTGCGCGCGATCGTATTGAGTTCATGCTCGATGAATTCCGGCTGTCCTTCCTCAATCACCAAAACCGCGCGCTTGTTACGGCAGAAATCGATGATCTCTTCCGGCACCAATGGATAGGTCACGTTCATCACGTAGATCGGAATATTTGAATTGCCGAAATCGTCCGACAATCCGCTCAACTCCAACGCGCGATTTAGGGCGTTGAACAAACCGCCCTGGACGATGATCCCAAACTCACCCTGCTCCGGTCCGAAACGCTCATTCAGCCGCGCATCGCGGACGAACTTGACTGCGGCTGGCCACCGCTTCTCAATTTTCTCTACCTCGTGAAGAAAACTAGCGGGTGGCAGCACGATGCGGTCAATGTCGCGCACAGGATTTTGGGCCGCATGCGCCACGGTCATCGGTGGCGGAACATTATTTTTGGCGATGAATCGACCATGAACGTGACAGGCCCGGACTCTGAGTTCAAGCATAACGGGCGTGTTGGAGATTTCCGACAGTTCGAAACCTTTTTCTACTGCATCAACAATGCTGGTGAGATTTGGCCGCGGGTCCAGCAGCCACATCTGCGATTTCATGGCAAAGGCGTGAGTTCGTTCCTGCATGATGGAGGAGCCCTCGCCATAGTCTTCACCGACGATCACGAGCGCACCACCGGTTACGCCACCTGAGGCGACATTCGACAAAGCGTCAGATGCGACATTGGTGCCGACTACCGATTTCCAAGCTACAGCTCCACGTAAAGGATAGTTCACCGAGGCCGCCAGCATAGCCGCCGCAGATGCTTCGCTCGCGCTAGACTCGAAATGGACACCGAGTTCCTTTAGCAACCCGCTGGCGTCATTGAACACATCCATAAGATGAGAAATGGGCGAGCCCTGATAGCCGCCGACATAAGCTACCCCTGACTGCAGCAGTGCCTTTGTGACAGCGAGAATGCCCTCCCCGTCAAAGACCTGATCCGCACCGAGACGGAGAGCTTCGACCTCAGTCTTGAAAGACCGTTCCGCCATTTTTCTATTCAGTGACGAGAGCCAATACGCGCAGAGGGCTACCGGATCCGTTTTCGATCTTGAGTGGTGCCGAGATGATGACCGCGCCCCTGACCGGCAGCTTGTCTAGATTGGCCAGGCACTGAAGTCCGTAAAGCCCGGCTCCATGCAACAATGTGTGGGCTGGGTATGGCGGATCGAGCATGTGGGCCTGCCCGGCATCTGTGCCGATGGTTTCAACGCCAAAACCGTGAATCTTGCGCTGCACGAGGAATTTTACCGCTTCAACGTCCGGGCCTGGCGTATGCGCGCCGTCTTCGCGGCGGTTGACGTAATCCTCGACCGAACGCTTGGACCAGTCTGTACGCATCAATACCCAGCTCCTTTCGGGAATTGGGCCATGCTTGGCTTCCCAACTTTTCAGAAAGGGCACTGTTAGAAGGAAATCGGCATCCTGAGCGCATTCAGCCGAACAATCGATTACGACCGCAGTGGCGATGAAGTTTTTTGGGATGATGGTGTCCACTGCATTATTGGGCAAATGCTTGCCCGTGACCCAATGAACCGGAGCGTCGAAGTGAGTGCCCGTGTGCTCACCGACGGTGAAATTATTCCAGTACCAGGCGCCGCCCCCGCGTTCGTCGTATCGCGAAATCTCTTCGATCTTAAAGGCCGAACACTGGCCGAAGTTAGGGGGAAGGATTAATGTCGGCGTGTCAGGCGACAAGGTCTGGGTCAGATCAACGACGCGGATTTTTCCAGAAGCGACCGATTCAATCAGATTGCCAAGAATTCCGGTGGTCATGGCGATCCCTCCCGGGCGACGGAAGAAAAATATAGCTCCATTATATGTGCATATGCAAGTAATTAGAGGCGCCATGTTGGACAGACTTAAGACTAGCGATGCACGACGGCTGGGAGACCCCGGAACACCAGCCTTCCGGGTGGAAAAGTATCCGTTCTACCTCTTGAATCGGCTCGCCAGCCGCTACAATGCGATCATCACCGAGCGGTTGCGCGGCCTAGATCTTGACGTTCCGTTCTGGCGGGTCCTGATGATCCTGGGCGAAGAGGCGCCTCGAAGTATTGGCGCGATCGCCGAGGCTGCAGTCATCAATGTCTCGACGATGATGCGCATCATTCAGCGCATGACTGAGGCTGGCCTTGTTGCTTGCAGACCCCGGCCTGATGACGCGCGCGTGATAGAGGTATTTTTGACAAAGCCGGGCAATGCCAAACTGGCAAAAGCGCGTAAACTCACCGCTCCGGTATATGCCGCCGCCATCTCAGGATTGTCACAAGGCGATTTTCTTGCGCTCACGACTTTGCTCGATCGCGTTTATCACAATCTGACATTTCCCAAACCTCGAAAGCAGACCCCAAACCGCCGGAGGCCCAAGGAAATCAGCGCTCGTTGATCGAGATGACCATGGCGCGCCAAATTTGGTATAAATGAATTCTCGTGCGACATTTGTCTGATCGGCACGGGCGAGGACTCTTCTGAACATATATCCGTTTGTCGGGCGAGGGAAATTTCCGAAAATGGCATCACCAGTAATAGCCAGCCACAAAGGATATTGTCTCGAAGTCAAGGCCGGCCGAAGATATCTCTGGTGCAGCTGCGGGCGCTCGGCCAATCAGCCCTTCTGCGACGGGTCACATAAGGGAACGGAATTTCTTCCCGTCCAATTCGTTGCCGAAAGAGACGAGGACGTCATTTTATGCGGCTGCAAACACACATCAGATCGTCCCTTCTGCGATGGCACCCACAGCAACCTGCCTGGGGGATACCGCAGCGACGACCCTGACAGCGCGGAGAATCGCCGTGTCGCCACCGTCATGCCACAGGATGGCCCTAAAGCCTCGCTGGACGGGGATTGCTATGTTTTCTCTCCCGAGCGCGCGGTGCTGACCAAGCGGGGAACCATCGCCTATTGCGCTGTCATAAGCCCGCAATCGGGTGCGCTGTTCCAATCTCAATTCTATATCGAAGCAAATCGTGGCAAATCCCCAGTCATCGCATCGGGAGGCCGGCACACTGTTCTGTTCGTGACCGAAGGCGATGGCGAAGTAGAAATTTCCGGACGCCATTTCGCGGTCCAGTCGCAGACCGGCGTCTATATCGAACCAGAAGAATCCTTCCGGCTGAACGTGACCGGCAATCACCTGCGCCTTTTTGTGTGGAATGGCCCAGGGGCGGAAGACCTTCAATTCCTCAGCGCGATGACCGGAAATTTCAACACGAATCATCCCAATCGCATTGCCGAGATCGATCCTGCGCAACGCAAGACCATGGCGGAGCGCTTTTATCAGCTACTGATCAACCGCGAGCATGGCTCGGAAGTCATGACGCAATTTATCGGCAATATCCCGCAGTCCAAAGCCGAGCCACACCGCCATCTCTACGAAGAGGTCCTCGTGGTTCTCAAAGGTGATGGCCTGGTCTGGACAGAAAGCTTCAAGACAACAATCGGTCCGGGTGACGTTCTGTTCTTGCCGCGCAAGCAGATTCATTCGGTGCAATGCATCTCACCTGGCGGTCTGGATCTGGTTGGCGTGATCTACCCCGGCAACAATCCATCCATCAATTATTGATCGCAGAAGCGATTAGGATCATGCCCGCAGCGAAGCGCGAAGATCCGTCATTGCGTCAATGAAAGTCTCAATATCCTCGTCATTGTTATAGAAGTGGAACGCGGCGCGGATATTTCCGCTTCGGTGAGAGGTGACGATGCCTCGTTCCATAAGTTTTTTGGTCAGAAGACCAGCATCGACCGAAGGAATGGCCACCGTTGGACCGCGCCGATCGTCTCGCCTTGGCGTGACGCTGGGCCAGCCTATCGCGTCCAAACGGTCCATGCATCGCCCTGTAAGTGCCAGGATCCGGGCTTCGACGGCTTCGCTGCCCACGCCAAGCAGGTAACTCAAGCCTGCTTCGGCCGCGTAACAATTCACGACCGGCGGCGTGCCGGCCTCAAACCGGCGCGAACTGAGAGACGGCTGATTGGCCGAAATATCCATCGCCCCGATATCGGCTTGCGCAAACCAGCCGCTGTTGGTGGGAACAAGACCTTGGATCAGGGATTCGCGGACATAGAGAAAACCTATTCCCGCCGTTCCCAGCAGATATTTGAGCATTCCGCCTACTGCGAAGTCGACGCCGAGGGCCTTAACGTCGAACCCAAGCGCCCCCACGGATTGGTAACAATCGACCAGGACCTTGGCGCCCCGCGCATGAGCCAGCCGCACGATGCCAGGGATGTCCAGCTTGGCGCCATTCGAATAGCAGACGTGCGTAACAGCGACGAGATCCGTTTCTTCGTCTATCAGTTCTTCGAACTGTTCCAGGGGAATATAGCCGTCCTGCGCCCTATGGGCGTGAACCACCCTGGCGCCGCGCCGTTCTTGCGCGTGCCAGATCTGTGCATTTGTCGGGAATTCAAAATCGCTGACGACAATCTTGTTGCGGCGGCCCGTGAATTCTAAAGCGCTGGACAGTGCATTGAGCCCGGCGGAGGCGGATGCGGTTATGGCGATCTCGTCCGGCTCCGCTCCCAGAAATTGTGCCACGCGCCTGCGCACGGTCTCGTACTTCAAGACCCAAAAATCCCAATTGGCACCGACCGTCGACCGATCTTCCAAATAGGACTCGAAGGCGGCTTTCACGCTTTCGGCCAGCACACAATAGGACCCGCTGTTCAGATAGGTTTTTCGACCCAGAAGGGGAAAGTCCTTTCGAAGCGCGGCAAAATCCGGATGATCCATGCGATCATTCACCTCTCGTCTTTGCTCGTTCATGGGATTGAAGTCCGGCAATCTTCAATCGCCGGTCGCGAGAACAGTTTCTCGCCTCCCCCACCTCTTCCAGATGAAATAAATCGCGGTTATCAGAATAAGCCACGGCACGCCCACGATCCAGGACAGATCCCATGCCGGGGATAGGCCCATCGTGACCAGTACCGCGGCAAGGAGCAAGAGTCCCGCGATCTGCAGATATGGAAACAAGGGCGCGCGTACCGCCAATGTCTGATGCCCATGTCGGAGACGAAAAATCAGGTGACTTGCAAGAATGATCATCCAGACCACGATGGCGTCGAACAGCGCGATGCCGAAGAGATAGTTATAAGCAAGTGGCGTCAACCTGGAGAGCGCCGCCGAAACCATGATGCCGGCGCCGGAAGCGAGAATGGCGCCAACCGGGACACCGGATTTGTTCAGCTTGCCCAGGAGCCGTGGTGCATAGCCGCCGCGGGAGAGGGAAAAAATCATGCGCGAACACAGATAGATGTTTGTGTTGATGCTGGACAGTGCAGCTGTGACGATCACAAAATTCATTATGCCGGCCGCATAGGCAACGCCGGAATGGGTGAGCACCTTCACAAAGGGGCTTTGCGCCACCACCGTTGCGCCCGTTGCCGTCCAAGGTACGAAAGCGACGACGACGGAAAGACCGAGGACATAAAAGAGCAGCAGGCGAACCGTCAACGTCCGAAGCGCGGCGGGAATAGCCTTTACCGGTTCCCTGAGTTCGCCTGAAGCAACGGCAATCACCTCGATGCCGAAGAAGGAAAAAATGCCGACAATAACGGCCATCCAGACACCGCCAAAACCGTGGGGAAAAAATCCCCCCGGCAGGCCGATCACGTTATGCAGGCCAACGGGCGCCGAACCGACGCCGAAAATGGCGGCCAATCCCAGAATGATGAAGAATATGATGGCGACGACCTTGATCAGGGCGAACCAGTACTCGAAGCTTCCGAAATTCGCCACGGACCGGGAATTCACGTAAAGCAGGCCGATCGCAAATCCCACGGACCAGATCCAGACGGGAATCCCGGGAAACCAATAGGTCATGTACAGGCCGGCGGCGACCGCCTCGCCGCCGATCGCAACCACCTGTGCAAGCCAATAAGTGTAGCGGACCATGAAACCGGCCCAAGGGTTGAGATAAGCCTCCGCATAGACCCCGAAAGACCCGGCCGCGGGATGCGCCACCGCCATCTCCGACAAGCTGAAAACGACGATCAGTGCAGCCAATCCGGCGATCGCATAACTGACGATAACCGCGGGACCGGCATATCCGATCGCAATGCCGCTGCCCATGAACAGTCCGGTGCCGATCGTACCGCCGAGACCGATCATAACCGCTTGGGCCCTGGTCAGGCTTTTGTGCAGCCCCCGTTCACGTGCAACGATCGCAGATTCACGCACAGGATCCCTTCCGCGAATTGAACGCACCCGGCAGGCATCTTGCTACCAGGTGAAGCTGAGAAAAAGGGTGACGCGGTCCATGGGGGTTATAACCCCCATCGCTTTAGGCCGAGGTAAGGGCTCGCAAGAGTTGTTCGATTTGGGTGGGGACCGAACGCAGAAGACCAGCGGGGATACTTCGAGCGCCCGAACATCGTTGGGTACCATGCTGGCCGAATTTCAAGCGCTTGCGGCGGGCAGAGGCCGTGCGCCCGCCTCCGAGAGGCTGAACCAATCGCCGATATCGTTATACCCTTGCACTGGCTGATGGAGTGCTGGAAGCAATCCTGCTTCCGTTGCCCCGAAAACCCCGTCGCCCAAAAGGCCATCGCTTGATAACGGCAGCATTATACGCTCGCCGGATCGGAATTCTCCGTCCAGTTGGAAGACCCGGCCATGGCCGAAAAATATCGCGGGCTCGGAGATGACGCGCAGAAGCAAAGCACGGCCCGTTCGATAGCGGTCCCGTGCGCTGTGTATTTGCGCCAAGGTTAGGCCGCGGAAACTTTTGCCATATGCGCCGGCAATGCGATCTCCTGCCAATCGGCCTATGAATTCGTTGGACTGACGGTCGAATTTATAAGCCCAAACTACAGGCACGTGAGGAGCAATCGCCTTGGGCTTGATGTCCTGCCAAGACGGCATTTTTCTGGCGCCCCGCACCTCGTCCCAATGAAGCGTCACCGCGCGCAATGCGGGCGAGGCAATCGACCGGCAGAATTCTAGAAAATCCATGCCCACTCCCCATTGTGTGGGGATGGTATGTGATCTCAGTGCACGAACGCTTAAGGGGTGGAAATGCGGCTAAGGCGGAAGACGGTGAAGGAGCCGGTGGGGACCCCGTCGCCGTGTGTAGGCGGCGTTTACAACGGAGGCAGGTAACCGGCTGAGCATGGCATAGGCGCCGGCCTTATTTGGATGGCGGGTTCTTCGGCCTCTTTTTCGCGATCTTGTCGTTTACAAACCCACCACCAGCCCTTGGGGGCTGTGAATGATTCTATTTAGGGTAGAAATCGGGCGGTAACCGTGTAAGGTTCCCGCGCCTTCCGGCTCCCAGTACGTCCGGGTGGCATCTTTACTGCGCTAACTTCAGCCCGGAGATGGGGGGGTCATAAGGGGCATCTTTGTCTCCGGGTAATTTTCAAATGTGAAAGACTCCCCCCCCGTGGGGTTAGCCTCGGGTATCCGAGTCAGGGGGCGGCCATGGCGCATGAAAGCCAGCTTGAACAGTACCTGCGTAAGGCCAAAGAGGCGGACAGAGAGCAGGCGCGAGCAAAAGACCCACAAGTCCAACTGGCATGGGACCGCATCGCAGTGGGCTATTGGCAACTGGCGGAATATATCGCCAAGCGTGATTCTATTTCGCTTTCGCTTTTTCGGCGTGCGGCTTCGCTTTAGCGCTCTTCTTTAGCTTCTCTTCAAACGTGGTCTTGTCTTCATCACAACTGAAGAGGCCACAGCGTCAAAATCAAATTGATCGCGAAGAAAGTAGATGCCCGTGGCCGTCGCACATTCCCGCCCCGGCTGGCGTGCTGATCGGCGCTTGTGTGATTTTTGGCGTCACGATGGGCTGGGTGCTAAGCCGACCACAACGATGGAAAACGCGGTATTTTCGCAGTCTAAACGGCGCGAGAAGGATCAACGATAGTTTGGGGTTATTTGCGGCGCTGAACCGGCGCAAGACTTTAAAGAAGACACCGGCTTTAAATGGTACAGTCGGGTGGGATCGAACCACCGACCTCTGGATCCACAATCCAGCGCTCTAACCAGCTGAGCTACGACTGCACGTAAGACGTCATGGGGGCCGGAAACTATGGTCCGCCCTTGCGGAAAGCAAGCCGGAAGCGCGGACCCCAAGGAATCTCCCTCTATCCGGCCGGAGACAGGCGAAAACGCGCCCCAAAAAACGAAGTTTCCCACCATTTGGAGGGCGCCCATAACCCTGTATGGTCAGCGGGTTCCCGGACCCCGCCATGCGCCGCGCCCTTTTGATCCTCACACTTGTAATAGCCGCCGCCGGCGCTGTTGCGCTTTACGTCTATACCCGGCCGTTGCCGGTGCTGAAGATCGTTACCTGGTCCGGGGCTTACGGCCGCGCCCAGCGCGTCGCCATGATCGAGCCCTATCGAGACGTGGCCCGGGTGGACACCCAGCCCGAGGAATGGGACGGCGATCTGGCCGAGGTTGCCCATGCGGTCGCCGCCCACACTTATAATAAAGGTGACGTGATCGACTTCGAACTGCCCAAGGCGGTTCAGGCCTGCCGCCAGGGCCTGTTGGAAAAATTTGACGCGGCCACCCTGCCCGCGGGCCAGGACGGCACGGCCGCGGCGAGCGACTTCGTACCGGGCGCGGTGGGCGATTGCTGGGTAGGAAGCGTCGCCTATTCGCAAATCCTCTTCTTCGCCAAGAACACCTTCTCCGGTCCCGATCCCGCCACCCTCAACGATTTCTTCGATACCGCGAAATATCCGGGCCCAAGGGCGATGCGGCCCATCGCCAAATTCAATCTGGAGATGGCGCTTCTTGCCGACGGCGTCAGGCCCAGCGACATCTACCTGACGCTTTCCACCGAAGACGGCGTGGCGCGCGCCTTCAAGAAGCTCGACAGCATCAGGCCGGTGCTGGTGTGGTGGCGCAATCCGGGCGAGCCCGCCCGGATGATCCAAGACCGCCGGGCCGTGTTCGCCACTGCCCTCAATGGCGACGTATTCGATGCGCGCGCAGCGCTTCCCGGCATCATCTGGGACCGTCAGCTTTATGAATTCGACGTTTTCGCCGTGCCAAAGGGCGATCCCAACAAAGAGATGGCGATGGATTTCATCCGCTGGGCCACGGGATCGAAACCGCTGGCCGGCGTGGCCGATTGGGTGGCGTTGGGTCCGGCCCGGCGCTCGTCATGGCCGCTGGTCGGAAAAAATCCCGAGCTTGGCATCGCCATGACGCCATATCTTCCAACCGGCCATTTCACCGATGCCTTCGCGGTGGACGATGGCTGGTGGCTCACACATGGCCCGGCATTGGAAGCGCGCTTCCAGGCCTGGATGAACGCGCCGAACTGATGCGCCAGGCAATGCCCAAATAATGCTTACCTACGCCCTCAGACGTTTCCTCGGCGCGCTGCCCACGCTTTTCATCATCGTCACCTTGGCCTTCTTCATGATGCGCGCGGCGCCGGGCGGGCCGTTCGATCAACAACGCAAATTGCCGCCCGAGATCGAACACAATATCAAAGCTGCCTATAACCTCGACAAGCCGCTGGTCGCGCAATACGGCATCTATCTTGGGCGGCTGGTGAAGGGCGATCTCGGTCCCTCCTTCAAGAACAAGGATTTCACCGTCGCGCAATTGATCGGCATTGGCCTGCCGGTGAGCGTGAAATTGGGCCTGTCCGCCATCACGCTCGCGGTCTTTCTGGGCATTCTGCTGGGCGTGTGGGCGGCGCTGCGCCAGAACCATTGGCAGGATTATTCGGTGATGGCGCTGGCGATGGCGGGCATCACCATTCCCACCTTCGTCACTGCGCCAATTCTGGCGCTGATCTTCGGCATTTATGGCGTCCACATTTTCGGACAGGAGTTCTATCTGCCGGTGGGCGGCTGGAACGGCGGCGCGGTGCGCAACATGATCCTGCCGGTGACGGTGCTGGCGCTGCCGCAGATCGCCATTGTCGCCCGCCTCACCCGCGGCAGCATGATCGAGGTGATGCATTCCAATTATATTCGCACGGCCAAGGCCAAGGGCCTGTCGGGCGCGATGATCGTGTGGCGCCATGCGCTGCGCGCCGCGCTTCTGCCGCTGGTGAGCTATCTGGGGCCCGCGGCGGCGGGCATCCTCACCGGCTCCTTGATCGTGGAGCAGATTTTCGGCGTCCCCGGCATCGGACGCTATTTCATCCAGGCCGCGCTCAACCGCGATTACACGCTCGTGATGGGGGTGGTGATCTGCTACGCGGCGCTGATCATCGCGCTGAATTTTCTGGCCGATATTTTGTACGGCCTGCTCGATCCCAGAGTACGGCTGTCATGAGGGCGAGGCTCGATTGAGCGCCCTGGGAGAGAGCCGCAAGGCCCAGACGCTGGAGCGCGCCTTCGCGGGGCGCAGCCTCTGGGCCGATGCTCGCGCGCGTTTGTTGCGCAACCGTGCCGCCGTCGCCAGCATGGTCGCGCTGGCGGTCATCGCTTTGATGGCCCTGCTCGCGCCCTTTCTGTCGCGCTATGCCTATGACGCGGTGGATTATGACCTCGTCACCTGCGCGCCAAACTGGTGGCCGATGGACGCGGCTTGCGCCGCGGGCGGCTCGCATTGGTTCGGCACCGATGCGGTCGGGCGCGACTTGTTCGTGCGCGTGCTTTATGGCGCGCGTGTCTCTCTCGCCGTTGGCGTGATCGCCACGTTGGTCTCGCTGGTGATCGGCGTGCTTTATGGCGCGACCGCCGGTTATCTGGGTGGGCGGGTTGACGCTGCGATGATGCGCATCGTGGATATCCTCTATTCCCTGCCCTTCATCTTCTTCGTCATCATCCTGATGGTGATGTTCGACCGCAATTTCATCCTTCTGTTCGTGGCAATCGGCGCGGTAGTCTGGCTTACCATGGCGCGCATCGTGCGCGGCCAGACGCTGTCGGCCAGGGAGAAGGAATATATCGAAGCGGCGCGCGCCGCCGGCGTCTCGCCCTTCGGCATCATCGTCCGCCACATCATTCCCAATGTGGTGGGGCCGGTGGTGGTCTATGTCACCTTGACCGTGCCCGACGTGATCCTGACCGAGAGTTTCCTCTCCTTTCTGGGCCTGGGCATCCAGGAGCCGCTCACCAGTTGGGGCGTGCTCATCTCGGACGGCGCCAACACGATGGAATCCGCGCCCTGGCTTCTGATCTTCCCCGCACTTTTCATGGCGGTGACCTTGTTCTGCTTCAATTTCATCGGCGACGGGCTGCGCGACGCGCTCGATCCCAAGGATTATTGATGAGTGCGCTGCTCGAAATCCGCGATCTGGACGTGCGCTTCGCAACGCAGGATGGCGAGGTCCACGCCGTCAAAAAGGTGAGCCTCGACATCCATGAAGGTGGCTCTCTGGGCGTGGTGGGGGAATCAGGCTCGGGCAAGAGCCAATTGTTCCTGGCGGCGATGGGATTGCTGGCGCCCAACGGCCGCGCGAGCGGCAGCGTGCGCTTCCGCGGCAAGGAATTGTTGGGCCTGCCGGCGCGGGAGCTGAATCAATTCCGCGGCTCCAGGATCACCATGATCTTCCAGGACCCGCTCACTTCCCTGACCCCGCACTTGACCGTCGGGGCCCAAATCGTGGAGGCGCTTGGCCTGCATCAAAAGATGCCGCGCGGCGAGGCCGAAGCGCGAGCGCGAGAGATGCTGGATTATGTACGCATTCCGGAAAGCGCGCGCCGCATGAAACAATATCCGCACGAAC
Source organism: Rhizomicrobium sp. (assembly GCA_035262545.1). Taxonomy (GTDB): domain Bacteria; phylum Pseudomonadota; class Alphaproteobacteria; order Micropepsales; family Micropepsaceae; genus Rhizomicrobium. The sequence goes on from DATFSP010000214.1 coordinate 17,799, forward strand.
TTTCCGGCGGTATGCGCCAGCGGGTGATGATCGCCATGGCCACCATCACCGGACCCGATCTTGTGATCGCCGATGAACCCACCACCGCGCTGGACGTGACGGTGCAGGCGCAGATTCTGGAGATCCTGCGCGCGCTCAAGGCCGAAAAGAAGACCGCGCTGGCACTGATCAGCCACGATATGGGCGTGATCGCCGGCAACGCCGACGAGGTCCAGGTCATGCGCCACGGCGAAGTGGTGGAGCGCGGCGCGGTAGACGACATTTTTTATGCCCCGCGCCAGGACTATACGAAAATGCTGTTGGCTTCGATGCCGCGCCTTTCCGATCCCGTGCGCCTTGCCACGCGGCCCGGCGAGACTTTGCTGGACGTGAAGGACATGCACGTGACTTTTCCGGTCAAGGGCGATGGGCTGTTCGCCAAGACACGGAACTTGCGCGCCGTGGATGGCGTGTCCTTCAGCTTGCGCGCGGGCGAGACGCTGGGCGTGGTAGGGGAAAGCGGGTGCGGCAAATCCACTTTGGCGCGGGCGGTGCTGCAATTGATCCCACCGAACGCGGGACAGGTGTTGTGGCTGGGGCGCGATCTGACAAAGGCGCGGCGGGACGAGATCCGCACGAGCCGCGAGGATTTCCAGATCGTGTTCCAGGACCCGCTGGCCAGCCTCGATCCCCGCATGCCGGTGGGCGCCTCCATCGCCGAACCGCTTAGGACGCTGGAGCCCGGTCTGGCGCGCGGCGAAGCGCGCGCGCGGGTGCGCGCGATGATGGAGCATGTGGGCCTCGATCCGCGCTGGATCAACCGCTATCCGCACGAACTTTCCGGCGGGCAGAATCAGCGCGTGGGGCTTGCCCGCGCGATGATCGTGCGCCCCAGGATGGTCGTTTGCGACGAGGCGGTGAGCGCGCTGGATGTTTCCATCCAGGCGCAGATCGTGGAGCTGATCAAATCCCTCCAGGCCGAGACCGGCCTGGCGCTGATCTTCATCAGCCATGACCTGGCGGTGGTGCGCCAGCTTTCGCATCGCGTGATGGTGCTTTATCTCGGCCGGGTGGTCGAGACGGCGGACGCCGCCATTCTGTATGACGATCCGCGCCATCCCTATACGCGGACGCTGCTTTCGGCCGTGCCGACGCCCGATCCCATAGCCGAACGCGGCAGGACGCGCACGCTCTTGACCAGCGACCTGCCCTCACCGCTCGACAGCCGCGCTGGGCTCACCTTCCTGAAATCAAAGCGGATCGACGACGCGCACGCAGTGCAATACCGGCCCAAATTGATCGAGGTATCGCCTGGGCATTTCGTGGCGGAGCATGATTGAAGGCATGACCCCTCCTCCTCATCCTGAGCCTCCTCATCCCGAGTTTGTCGAGGGACGAAGGGTGAGCTTCCTCATCCCGAGCTTGCCCCTTTAGGCTCGCGCGCGTACTTTTGAAAAAATCCCGGGCGCACCCAATGAAGCGGAATTTTATTCCCAGCTGGGCGGCGGTTCTGACCGCCCTGGTCGTAATCAATGGTCCGTCCGTGGCCCTTGCCGCCGCGCCGCCGGAAGCGACGGTTCCCCCGGCCGAATCCGCCACCGATCCGGTTGCAGATCCGAGGGCCGTGGTGACGCTGGGGAACGCGCGCTTCACCATTCTCACGCCACAGTTGATCCGCATGGAATGGGCGGCAGACGGAAAGTTCGAGGATCATGCAAGTTTCGCCTTCCTCAACCGGCGAATGCCCGTGCCGGCTTTTCAACATTCCGTTACGAATGATGGCAAGAAACTCACGATCGGAACGAACGCGCTCACGCTGGTTTACGCGCCCGGCGCGGACAAGGCGGACCAGGATGGACGTTTCACGCCGCAGAACCTCACCATCAGCCTGACCGTCGCAGGCAAGCCCACTGAGTGGCGGCCGGGCATGGTGGATAGTCAGAATTTGATGGGGACGGCGCGCACCCTCGACGGAGCCGTGGGCGACAAGACGCAGGAACCGATCGAACAGGGTCTGGTTTCGCGCGCGGGCTGGGCGGTGGTGGACGACTCGGCGCGGCCGCTTTTCGATTCCGCCGATTTCAGCTTCCGCGAAGGCGAGAAAAGCGTGTGGC
>DATFSP010000215.1:0-4014 GCA_035262545.1 Rhizomicrobium sp.
AAATCATGACGAGAGGACACTAAAGCTGCTTTTGCGCTCAGTGGCCGCCGAGCAAGGCTTTGCGATCCTGGTCGTTGCCGCCGTCAGCTTGCTCGGCACTTTGCAGCCAGCAATGGACAGGATGGTGATGTAAGGTCGTTGAGTCCCACCTGCCGGTGAAGCCAGACATTAGTTGCCGCTGAACAAGTACCGCGAACCCCTCTCGTGATCCGAGGGCTCCGACTTCATCTTCTATCGATCGGCCCTGGTGGCAAAAAGTGTCAATTTTTTCCGCCATCGTTATATCCCGTCACCCTTTGCCCAGGGGAAAAGGATGCGTGACCCATATTCGCCGCGCTGCCGTCACGCTCGCCACGGCTGGCGTTGGAGCCTGGGGCGAAGGTAACTCGGTTTAACGCGACCCCAATATCGTGCTTCCCGGCTGCAAGGTCCGGCCGCTCGATCCTGGCGTGATCGCGAGATAAGCGCCGGGACTCAATCCGCCGCTGGCCACGGCAACGGAGGAGTTCACGGGAATTTGCACGTCACTGCGGATGCGCAGGCGCACTACGGCCTTGTAAGTCTTGGGATCGAGGCTGATATCGGAGACCGACCCGACCTTGACGCCGCCGATACGCACGTCCGACGCCCGCGCCGAAAGCCCGTCGGCATGGTCCATACTCGCGGTCAGCTCATAGTCGGAGGGCCTGGGGCCTCCCGTGATCACATAAGTGTAGGCGAGAAAGCTCACGGCCACCACGATCACCGCGGCGCTCAATAGAACCTCGAAAGTGCTGTTCTGTTTCATCCCTGTCCCCGACGATAGGCCAGCCTATAGCCTGTAGAGGCGGCTTACGCCAGTTGCTCTGCTGTCTTGGCGCCATGATCGTAGGATGGCGCCAGCGCGTCGCCCGCGAAATAGCGGACCCCGATCAGGATCACTGCCGACACGGCCATCAGCCCCGCATGCAGCAGCCAGAATTGCGTGCCCGGCATCACGTCCAGCAGGCTACCCAGATAGCCCACGATCATGTTGGCCAGGAAAAGTTGGAGATAATAAACCGCGATCATCATGCCGGAGAAACCTTTGGGCGCAGCCCTGGAATAAAGCGCCAGGCCAACGGGCAGTACATTGGCGAAACCCAGGTCGTTGAGGATATGGAACGCCACCGCCCAGGCCAGCGAGACGGGATGGCCGGTTGCCGCCACGACCGACGACGCCACCGCCAGCACGGTGGGCGCAAGGGCCGCGATCACCACGCCGATCGTCATCTTGGCGATCTCGTCCGGCTCCGTCCAGCGCTTCGCCCACCAATGCCAAAACAGTACCGAGCCAGCCATCAGGACGGTGCTCACAACCGCATCCACCGATTGGATCCAGGTGATTGGCATGGTCTTACCGAAAAAGACCAGCTGGAGATTTTTTTGCGCCCAGATCATGTAGGCGTTGAAGATTTGCATATTGCCAACCAGCGCCAGCGCCAGCACCGGCACCAACATGACCAATAGCGCCACTGTTGCGCCGTCGCGTCTCGTCATGGGGGGCCGTATGATTTCACCCGCGCGCAACTCTTCCGCCGGCAGTGAAGGACGGCCCATCAGATAGGTGGCAAGGCCAATCAGCATGCCCACGCCGGCCGCGCTAAAGCCCCAGGGCCAGCCGACGAGTTCACCCAAAGTGCCGCAGATGATTGGGGAGATAATCACCGCGATCTGAATGCCCAGATAATAGATCTGGAAACCGTCGGCCCGCCTCGGATCGTCGTCGGCGTAGAGATCACCCACTTGGGCCGCGATGTTGCCCTTGAAGCACCCCACCCCGATCAAAAGACAGAGAAGCGCGAACAGGAAGCTCGCTTCGAACGCCATCAGGAAATGACCAAGCGCCATCAACAGCGCGCCGAGCGTGACAGTGCGGGTGCGGCCGATCAGCCGATCCGCCACCCAGCCGCCCGCCAGCGGCGTCACATACACGAATCCAGCATAGAAGCCGTAAATGATGGAGGCCAATTCCGCCGGTGTGAGTTTGCCATAGATCGACTCAACCGCGTGACGGAAGGGGACGAAGGCCCAAACCTGCTCCACATGCCCGGGGAGAAGCAGGTAATTGGTCATGTAGAGCACCAAGAGCGCCTGCATGCCGTAATAGGAAAAACGTTCCCAGAATTCCGAAGCGCTTAACCAGCCGAGCCCACTGGGATGACCGAGAAAGGCCATGTTCTTGTCTTTGGTCATCGAAGCCTTTTCGGAGAGATCAACACGGTGGTCCGGAGCCATTTTGTGGCACACCAAGCTTGTAGAGGCTTTGCTCGATCAACTCGCCGTGGCTATCGAATTTGGCGCCATAATCGTCCAGCACGCTTCCTTCCAGCACCGCACCCTTGATGAGAGTGCAAGAAATCTTGGGCCCGCTATATGAGCCGTAACGGCCCGCCCAATGCACATCCGCGAAATCCTGGAGGCCCAGAATCTCCATGTTAATCTCCTGCCCCTGTGCGGTTTGGACGAATCCATAGAGTCCCGGGTAGAAGCCATCCTTGTCACGCTCGACGCCAAGCCCAGAGCGCGCTCCATCTCGATAACCGCCCTCATAGGCGTCGGGCAAGTTCGACAGATAATCGCCGCCCAACCCATCCAGCCGGCCGTCGCGGAACCGTCCGGCAAAAAAATGCGCGCCGCAACGCATCACGCCCAGACCGGTGGCGCGGCCGCCCGTCAGCTCGCCCTGGTAGCGGCAGGAGGTAGCGGTGCCGGACACATCGAGCGAGCCATAACCATGCATTGATTTTCCGGCATCGTCTCGGGCCGTCATCGCCGCCTGCACCATGTCCTCGGCGGCCAATGCCGCCTGGCTTGCCCGCCTGGCCGTTACGATCGCCTCTTCGACATTTTTCCGGGTTGCCGGCGTCAGATTCTTGGTTTCCAGGCGGGGCGAGATCAGGGAGCCGTAATGCGAGAGCGGCAGGTTGATCACGGGCTCAGTATCCGCGGGCGCCGGGCGCACTATTAGCGCCACGAGCAGGAGGGCATTTATCCGGTTCATCGGGCCAAGCTCTCAGAGCTTCGGATGGCGGGCAACCCCTCCCGTTCAACGCCGAGATCGGCGTGGCCCCAACGAGCAAAAAAAAGGCCCGGACCTTGGGAGGTCCGGGCCAATTTGTCTGTGCGGCCAGGGGAGGCCGCTCAGGCCGTGTCAGAAGTTGAAGGAGATGCGGCCATAGTAATAGCCGCCATTGGGATCGAAATTGCTGAAATTGGGTGTATCGAGCACGTTGCCGCCATTGGCCGGGAAGCCCTGGCCCGGACCAAAGGCATTCGGATTCCACGGCACCGTGTTCTGGTGAATGTTGAACAGATTGTTGGCGCCAATCGCGATCTGGAGCTGGTCGGTGATGTTGTACCGGCCTTCCAGATCCGTGAGGAGAACGGGCGCCTGGCGAATGAAAGTGCAAGTTGAAAGATCCGTACAGCCGGCCGCGCTGGTGTAGCCGTGCTGGGGACCCCAATATTGCAGGCGCAGCGTTGCGCCAAACTGATCGAGCGTCCAATCCGCGGTGAGGTTGAGCCTTGTCGCGGGTGTTCCGTGGACGAAGTTGAACAGCGTTTCCTGGGTGAAGAAGGTTGCACCCACCGCGGCGAGTGGTGCCGGCACCGGAACAATGCTGGACACCGCCGTGTTGTTGTAGTTGCCCGCCAGGGTCCAGTTCACCAGACCGTACTCACCGAAGTCGGTCGGGTAATTGGCGGTAAGGTCAATACCCTCGGTGAGGGTGGCAAGGCCATTCGCGAACGCCGTCACACCGGCCTGAATGACGGTCGGGTCAAGCGTGACATGGTCCAGTGCGATAGCCTCAGCCACCAGCGCCGGCGCCAGTGGCGTGCCACCGACCAAATAGACCTGGCTGGAAGTGGTGATGCGGTCGCCGATGTGGATCGAGTAGAGGTCCACCGTCACGCTGAGATCCGTCAACGGATGGGCCACGAGACCAACCGAATAGCTGGTCGAGACTTCCGGTCTGAGGTTCTCAAGTCCCA
>DATFSP010000216.1:0-3031 GCA_035262545.1 Rhizomicrobium sp.
GAGGTCGGCGAGCACCGGCACCGCCAGTTCAGCGGCTGCAGTGGGCGTGGGCGCGCGCATATCGCTGGCAAAGTCTATCAAAGTCGTGTCGGTCTCGTGCCCCACTGCCGAGATCAGCGGAATCTTGCTGGCGGCGGTTGCGCGCACCACCGCCTCGTCGTTGAAGGCCATCAGGTCTTCAATCGAGCCGCCGCCCCGCGCCACGATCAAAAGGTCCGGCCGTGGGAAATCCTTAGCCATGCCGCTGAAGCCTGCGATGGCTTGGGCGATTTCGGCGGCGGCGCGCTCGCCCTGTACTGCCACCGGCCAGATCAGGACCCTGCGGGGAAAGCGAGCATTCAAACGATGCATGATGTCGCGGATCACTGCGCCGGTGGGCGAAGTGATTACTCCGATCACCTCAGGCAGGAACGGCAATTTCCTCTTACGCGCGACATCGAACAAGCCCTCGGCGGCAAGCCGCTTCTTGCGCTCCTCGAGCATGGCCATCAGGGCCCCCAGCCCTGCCAGCTCCATCTGCTCGACGATCAGTTGATAGCGCGAGGATCCTGGATAGGTGGTGACCCGGCCTGTGCAGATCACATCCAGCCCAGCCTCAGGCTTCACCTTCAGAAGCCGCGCCGTCGCCTTCCAGACGATGGCGTTCAACAGCGCCTTGTCGTCTTTTAGGTCGAAGTAAATATGGCCCGAGGTGGCCGCCTTCAGCCCGGAAATCTCGCCCCTGACCCGCACAAAGGGAAAGCGCTCCTCCACCGTCCTCTTGAGAACGGCCGACAATTCGCTGACGGAATATTCCGGCAGATTGGCCAGTGTGGACGGCGGAAATTCGGCGGTTTCTCTCATGAAAGGGTGATGATACAGACTTTGCCGGATTTTGTGTGAGGCATCGGTGAACATTCTTCTGGTGGGATCAGGCGGCCGCGAACATGCGATGGCCTGGGCTCTGACGGCCAGTCCCCTTTTGGGCAAGCTTTATTGCGCGCCCGGCAATGCCGGAATCGCACAGGTCGCTGAATGCGTCCCTATCCGGGCCACGGATTTTCCCACCCTGGTGGAGTTTGCCCGCGCCAAGCGCATCGATTTCGCAATTATTGGCGCCGAACCCCAACTCGTGGCTGGGCTTTGGGATCAGTTCGAAGCGGCTGGCATTCGCGCGCTAGGCCCGTCAAAGGCAGCTTCTGTGCTGGAAGGCTCTAAGGGTTTCGTGAAGGATCTCTGCGCCGAAATCGGCATTCCCACGGCCTCTTATCGCCGCTTTCGTGCAGCGGATCAGGCCAAGCGCTATGCCGCTGGCCTGGGGTATCCCGTGGTGGTCAAAGCCGACGAACTCGCGGCGGGCAAAGGCGTGATCATTGCCGGCTCGGAGGCCGAAAGCGAGCGTGCCATCGATTTCATGCTGGCAGGCGGTTTTGGCGATATCGCGGGTTTGGGCGCATCCGCGCCCCGGGATCACGAAATCGTGATCGAGGAATTCATGGAAGGCGAAGAGGCCAGCTTTTTCGCAATCAGTGATGGAAAAACGGTCATTCCAATGGCTGGCGCGCAGGACCATAAGCGCGTTGGCGATGGCGACACGGGCCCCAATACCGGCGGGATGGGCGCCTATTCGCCCGCGCCGGTCCTGCCGCAGACGATGGAAAGCCAAGCGATGGACGTCTTCATTCGCCCCACCGTGGCGGAATTCGCCCGACGCGGCCTTCCCTATATGGGCGTGATGTTTTTGGGTCTGATGATCACCAAGGATGGCCCGAAGCTGGTCGAATACAATTGCCGCTTCGGCGATCCTGAGGCTCAAGTCCTGATGCCGCGCCTCAAAAGCGATCTCCTGACTGCCTTACTGGCGGCGCGCGATGGTGTCTTGTCCGGCTTCGATTTGCGCTGGCGCGACGAGGCCGCTCTAACCGTCGTCATGGCGTCGAAGGGATACCCCGGCAGTTACGAAAAAGGTCACGAGATCTTCGGGCTGGATGAAGCCGCCTCGCTTCCCGGCGTCACCATCTTTCATGCCGGCACCGAAAGGCGCGACGGCAGGATATTGGCGGTGGGTGGCCGGGTTCTGGATGTAACCGCAATCGGCAAGGATGTGGCCGAGGCGCGGGCTCGCGCGTATGAAGCGGTATCCCGGATTCACTGGCAGGGCAGTTTCTTCCGCACCGACATTGGCTGGCGCGCGTTTAAGCGCTGAAGGCCGCACCGCTTGACTTGGCTGCGGCGCCATAGCAACCAACGTCTATGCTGGCTGTCACCGGGTTCACACTGATTCTTTTGGGGCTTTTGGCCCTTTTGATTGATCGCGCCGCCGCGCATTTCATCTATGATCATGTCAATGCGCAGATGCATCGCTTCCTGGACGGCATCACCCATTATGCCAAAGCTGGCCATTGGCTTGCGGCGGCGATCCTGGCTTTGGTGTGCGCGGCGTTGGCGCGTCATTTCGGCGTCAAAGATCCCGATGTGGGTCTCCTCGTCACCTACAGCCTGGCCTTTATCGCCAGCCTTACCTTGGGCAGCGCCGTATTGCATGTGATCAAGCTGGTGCTCGGGCGTCGACGGCCGCGCGACGACATGGAGATGGGGCTTTACGGCTTCATGCCACTCTCCTTCAACCTGGACTACAATTCCTTTCCGTCAGGCCATGCCCTTACTATCTCCTGCGTCGCGGTAATCTTCTCCTGCGTCTGGCCGTTTCTCTGGCCAATCTGGTTCGCCGTCGCGGCCGTGCTGGCGGTTACGCGCGCCCTTCTCACCGCACATTTCCTGAGCGATGTATTGATCGGCGCGGGCATCGGATTGATTGCGGCGCGCGAGGTGCTGCTCCTGGGCTTTCCCGGCTACGCCCCGAACTGGTTCTAGCGTCGGCCCTTAAAAAAGGCTTTCAGCACGCTTCCTGCCGCAGCGGGATCGCCCGCGCGCGCCACCAGCGGGCGGTGGTGACAGGTGGGTTGCTCAAAAAAACGCGGGCCATGAAGGATCGCGCCACCCTTGGAGTCCTCCGCGGCGAAGACCAGGCGACCCACCCTTGCCAGCGACA
>DATFSP010000217.1:0-17310 GCA_035262545.1 Rhizomicrobium sp.
TCACGGCCACCTCGGGGCCCGGCATTTCCCTGATGCAGGAATTTCTGGGTCTTGCCTATTTCGCGGAGGTCCCAGCCGTAATCATCGACGTGCAGCGGGGTGGTCCTTCCACCGGCATGCCTACCCGCACCCAACAGGCGGACCTGATTCTCTGCGCCTATGCATCTCATGGCGACACCAAGCATGTACTGCTGTTCCCGGAAGACCCAAAGGAGCTGTTTGAATTCGCCGCCATGTCCTTCGACCTGGCCGAGCGGCTGCAGACTCCAATCTTCGTCCTGGAAGACCTCGACATCGGCATGAATGACTGGTTGTGCGAGCCCTTCACCTGGGACGACAAGCGCGTCTACGACCGCGGCAAGATCATGACGGCGGAGGATCTGGATGCCGGCAAGACCTTTGGCCGCTATCTGGACGTGGACGGGGACGCCATTCCCTATCGCACGCTGCCGGGCGTGCATCCCACCAAGGGCATGTATTTCACCCGCGGCTCCAGCCATGACCGCTTCGCCAAATACACCGAGGAGGGCGAGGCCTATCAGGAAGTCATGCAGCGCCTCCTGCGGAAATCCGATACCGCCAAGTCGCTGGTGCCGGCGCCCGTAATCCAGCCGGCCAAGGAAAAGACCCGTTTCGGCGTAATTCATTTCGGCTCGACCGCAGTCGCCATGCGTGAAGCGTTGGCAGCGCTCGAAGCAAAGGGCCTGCATCTGGACGTGATGCGGCTTAGGGCCTTTCCCTTTTCAGAAGCGGTGTCGGACTTCATCGACAGCCACGACCAGGTATTTCTGGTCGAGCAGAACCGCGATGCCCAGATGCGGATGCTTCTGGTCAATGAATGCGGGATCGATCCCGCCCGTTTCGTCTCGATCCTTCACTATGACGGCACGCCCATCACCGCCCGCTTCATCATCGAGGCGATATCGCGGCACATGCGCATCGATGCCAAAGAGGCCGCGGAATGACCTTCATCGCCAAACCCAAGCTTCGCCATCCGGGCCTTCCCGAAAACCGACTGGGGTTCACCCATCGCGATTACGAGGGCGTGATCTCGACGCTCTGCGCCGGTTGCGGCCATGACTCGATCTCGTCCGCGATCATCCAGGCCTGTTTCGAGCTTGCCATCGAACCGCACCGGGTGGCGAAAATGTCCGGCATCGGCTGTTCGTCCAAGACACCCGCCTATTTCCTCGGCCAAAGCCACGGCTTCAATTCCGTGCATGGCCGCATGCCGTCGGTTCTGACGGGGGCCAATCTCGCCAACAAGGATTTGATCTATTTGGGCGTGTCGGGCGACGGCGATTCCGCCTCGATTGGGCTGGGCCAGTTCGTGCATTGCGTGCGCCGCGGCGTGAACATGGTCTATATCACCGAGAATAACGGCGTGTATGGCCTCACCAAGGGCCAGTTCTCGGCCACCGCCGACAAGGGCTCCAAGAGCAAGGGCGGCGCCGCCAACATGGATTCGCCGCTGGATCTGGTGAGCCTGGCCATGATGGTGGGGGCGAGCTTCGTTGGCCGCAGCTTCTCCGGCGACAAGGCGCAAATGGTGCCCCTGATCATGGCGGCGATGCGCCACCCCGGCCCGGCCTTCATCGATATCATCAGCCCGTGCGTGGCGTTCAACAACCATGCCGGCTCGACCAAGGCCTATGACTTCGTGCGCGACCATAACGAGGCCGTGAACCGGCTGGACATCATGGAGCCAAGAGAAGAGATCACGGTCGAATATGCGCCCGGCACGTCCGAAGACGTGGAACTGCATGACGGCTCGCGGCTCAGGCTCGCCAAGCTCGATGCCGACTACGATCCGTACGACAAGATCGCGGCGATGGCCTATCTCCAGTCCCAGGCTGCCAAGGGCGAACTCGTCACGGGATTGATCTACTTGGACCGCAATGCGGGGGACCTGCACGCCAATCTCAATACGGTGGACATGCCCCTGAACAGCTTGTCGGAGAAGGAATTATGCCCCGGCGCGGCGAACCTGGAGGGTTTCAACGCGTCGCATCGCTGAAATCATTTGACAGAGGAGGCAGCATCGTCATGGAGCCATTTCACGCCTTTCTCACCATCAAGTGCACCGATTGCCAGGCGCCGTTGTTCCGCCTCGGCCTGTCCGCCAACAAAGACATCGTGGTTTGTCCCGTCTGCATGCGCGCCGGCGGCTATGACGATGTGCTCGAGGAGGGGGCCGAACTGATGCCCGGCTTTGATTTTTCCGACGCCACCCGCGATCTGATCCGCCGCTCGTGGGAAGCCCGCTCAGCCGCCAGGCATTAGCGATGGACGGCAAGACATTCCTGACAATGGCGGGCGGGATTTTCGTCATCGTGTCGCTGGCCCATCTGCTGCGCGCCCTGATGGGCTGGCCGGTCACGATTGCGGGCTGGAACGTGCCGATGTGGCTGAGCTGGGTGGCCTTCGTTATCGCGGGCGGACTAGGCTATTTCGGGTTGAGCCTGTCTGGTCGAGCCTGAGCGTCACGGACCGTGAATTCCCGGCTGTCGTGGTGCCCGATCTTCCCATGCTGAGCTTGTATGAGGACTGGGAGGTCTGTCGGCGCGCCCCTCATCTTTCGACAAGCTCAAGATGAGGATTGTTGGTGCCCGATCTTCCCATGCTGAGCTTCCTCATCCCGAGCTAGTCGAGGGACGAAGCATGGGGAGTGCGCCGACGGACCTTCCCGCTTGGCAGCGCCGATCTAGGATTGATTTTCCACCTCATACCGCAGCAACGTCACGCCCTTGTCCATGTCGCGAGTTTCGACGGGTTTGAGTGTGACGTGCGGGCTGTTCTCGAAGAAGCGCTGGCCCATGCCCAGCACCACCGGATAGACCAGGAAGCGCAGTTCATCCACCAGCCCGAGTTTGAGCAAATCGGCCGACAGTTTGCCGCTGCCGAACACGAGAATGTCCATGCCGCCTTCCAATTTGAGTTTCTTCACCGCGCCCGCCAGATTGCCCGCGATCACATGGGAATTGTTCCAGGCGGGGTTTTTCAGCGTGGTCGAGGCCACATGCTTGGAGAGGCCGTTCATGCGGTCGGCGAACTCGTTCTTCATGCCGGGCCAGGCGGCGGCGAAACCGTCATAAGTGGCGCGGCCCAGTAGCAAGGCATCGGCGGCGAACAATTCCTTGAACTTGAATTGGGCGATGGTGTCGTTCCAGTAAGGCATAGTCCAGCCGGCATATTTGAAGTCATGGGCGCCACCTGGAGCCTCGATCACGCCGTCGAGCGAGATGAATTCCGATACAATGAGTTTGCGCATGTCCTTCTCCCGTCTGGAGCCTAGCAGAGAGACTGCACTCCGGTTTTCTCACTTGGTTGACCATTCAACCAAGTAGGTTTATAAGCCTCGTATCGTCCATGGCGTGGGGCTTCATGGAACGTGCGCATTCCACTGCCGACCGGCTCGCCTTCGCGGCGATGAAGCTCTTTCTCGAAAAGGGCTATGGCTCGACCAGCGTGCAGGACATCCTGCGCGAGGCCAAGGCCAATGCCGGCAGCCTCTATCACGCCTTTCCCACTAAACAGGATGTGCTCCTGGCGGTGCTCAAAATGTATCGCGAAGGGCTTTATCCCATGCTGGTCGATCCCGCCTGGGAAAACGTGGACGATCCCATCGAGCGGATTTTTGCGCTACTCGCGCGCTATCGCCATGCGCTGGAAATCACCGAATGCACCTATGGTTGCCCCATCGGCAGCCTGGCGCTGGAGCTGCACGAGCCCGATCCGCCGGTGCGCGAACTTTTGGCCGCCAATTTCGACGGCTGGACGGAAGCTGTGAAAAAGTGCCTGGACGCGGCGAAGGCGCAGTTGCCGCGAGGCGCCGACACGCGCGCGCTCAGCCAGTTCATCCTCACGGTGATGGAAGGGGGCGTGATGCAGGCGCGCACCCATCGCAACCTGGAGGCCTTCGACGCCTCGGTGGCGGCCTTACGCGATTATCTTAAACTTCTGGAAGGAGCGCGACGATGAGAAATTGGAAATTGCCCGCGGTGCTGGCCGCGGTCATGGCGTTGACGGGCATGGCGCCCGCCGATCCGGTGCACGACACTTCGTTCAAGGAGCCAAATGGCGACCGGGTGCTGCAACTCTATGTGGATGTGAAAGCTGCGCCCCAATGCGTGTGGAGGAGCTTTACCGACGAGGAGGGCATCAAGGCGTTCGGACTGAAACTGGTGCATGTGGACATGCGCAATGGCGGGACCATAGAGGAAGGGTTCTCCGAAACCGCCAAGCTGGGCGGCAACGAGACCATCCGCCATCACATCATCGCGTATCTGCCCGAACGGCTTTTGGTACTGCAGAACGAGGCCACGCCGCCCGGCCCGCCCCACGCCGAACTCTACCGAAATATCGTGCAGGTGATAACCGTCGAGCCACGCGGAAAACAAACGCGGCTCACCATTTCGCATACTGGATATGGAACGAGCGCCGAGTACGATCAGCTCTATGCCTTCTTTCACAACATCAATCACGGCTTTCTCAAAGGTGTGAAGTCATTCTGCGAAACCAAGTCTTAGGAGGGGCGACATGAACAAGGAAAATCTTCTGATTGCCACGTCCGTCGGCCTTATTCTTCAGCTTCTGATGGTGGTGGCCGGCCATTATATGCCGCCGGTCAAGGCCAAATTCGCGATCGGCGGAATGCTGATCTCGCTGATTGCGGGCGCGCTCTATATCCGGCTAGAACAGCAGGGCTGGACGGGTGCGCTGGTGGGCGGCGCCATCGCGGGCGGCGTGTGCGCACTGATCGCCATCGCCGTGTCGGTGAGCCTGAAAGATGTGCCCGCCATGATCCTGGTGATGGGCACGCTCGCGTCGGTGGTCACCGGCGTGGTGGGCGGCGCGATCGCGAAGTTGGTATGAGATAGTCTACTTACCTGCACGCCGTGGAGAAAGCGCGATCCGAGATCAACGGATCGCATTCAACCGCGGTGATGAACCACCATAGTCCGCCCACGATCACGATGCCGGCGAAGATGATGCCGACGATGAAAAGGATCGGGCTTTCATTCACCCGGTCCTCCTGATCCCGGCGCCTCAGCGCGTCCTCCGCGTCCGTCCGTCTACGGACATTCTCGACGGCGCGGTCGGCGGCGTCGCGCCGGGCCACCCATTCCCGTGTCTGAGGCGATTGGCCTTGATCGTCCGCCATGGGGCTCATGCTCGATGACAAGCGGCTGGAACGTCAAACAAAAACTGGCGCCTTGTGAAGAGGCGCCAGTTTTGTCGTTTCCTCAGGGATCAGTGGTGGTGTTCGCCACCGCCGTGGAAGCTGCCACCGCCGTGGAAGCCGCCACCGCCGCGGTTACCGCCGCCATGGAAGCCGACGCCGCCATGGAAGTCACCGCCGCCATGGAAGCCACCACCGCCACGGAAGTCACCGCCGCCATGGAAGCCACCGCCGCGGAAATCATGGTCGTGGTCGTGGTCATGACCCCAACCGCCACCGCCCCAGAAGGTAATGCCGGGACCGTAGTAATAGTCGGGGCCGTAGTAATAGGCGGGTCCGTAATAGTCGTAGGCGGGACCGCAGTAATAAGGATCGTAATAGGGGCTATAGGGATCGCAGACGGGCGCAGCCGGCGGGCCGTAATAGCCGGGACCCACCCCTACGCCGACACTGACCTGGGCGGATGCGGGGGTAGCAACCACAACAGCCGCCGCCCCGGCCAGCATCGCCGCACCCAGAGCGAGCTTTGCGAAGCGTTTCATTGATGGTCTCCTTGTTCTTGACCGTTGGGCAGGAGAATGCGCCTTCCAAACTGAACCCCACCTGAAGCCGCACATAGCTATCCATTCACCAAGGGGGCCGAATTGTGGCCGGGTTTCTGGTTAGGTGCGCCCCTTCGCGCCTATGACCAGGCGACCGGCAAGGAAGCGCGCAATGTGTTGATGCCGTCCGGACAGTCCGGCTTGCCTATGACCTATATGGTCAATGGCAAGCAGTTCATCGTCGCGGTTTCGGGGCGGCGACTACTCAGGCGAGTATATCTGCTACGCTGCCGAATAATTCCTGAGCTAGCCTTCCGGCCTTCGCACCGATCGGCCAGCAAAGGCTCCCTGGACCTTTCGCAATCGGTCGGTCTTTGGGCCACTTCCCCGCCAGTATGCTTCGCATGCGCGGGGGGAAGAGGGGGGCGACCAAGACACCCTTGAGGCCGTAACAAAAAGCCCCGCAAGTCAAAAGCTTGCCGGCTTATTGCTGGCGGGAGACGCTAGGCAAGTGGCCCAAAGGGAACTGGCGAAATTGTGTCGGCGTTGACAAAATACCGGGACAGAGAGCGACTATTGTCACAGTCGAGGGGGTGGACCTGCGCGCCGGGGTTAACGGCGGTGGTGGCCACTTGGTTGATTGCGGTGCCGAAAAATCCCGGTATCTCGCCCAGCGGGCGGGAGGGGTGCGGTTTGCCCGCGATGTTCTCGACGCAGATCAATTGATGGAAATGGCGCTTCGCCGCGCCAGACGCCACAACTTCTCCGATCTCTCCTTCATGGAACCCCTCCGGCAGTTGCTCAACGCCTACGAGCAGGAGGCCGATCTCTCACAATTCGGACGCCATGCCGTGCGGTTCGACATGCTGCGCTGCCTTACCAACCTCCTCCTGCTGGACGAGGCCGAGGAGACTGACCCTTCCATCGTGGCTCGGCCCATCGAGCGCCCCATCTTCATCACCGGTCTGCCTAGAAGTGCCACCACATTCCTGCACACGCTGCTCGCCCAGGATCCCGGCCATGCGGCGCCGCGCTGCTGGCAATCCATCTATCCCTATCCCTGCCGGTTGCTGGGATTCGATCTGCGCAAGTTGGACGTGGCTTTCCAATTCTCCATGTTCCACCTGTTCTCGCCCGGCGTAGCGGCGCTGCATCCGCTGGCCGCCGATACGCCGCAGGAATGCACCGACATCACCGCCCAGGTGTTCCAGAGTTTGCGCTTCGACACCACGCACCGCATTCCCTCCTACCAGAATTGGTTGGATGCGCATGGCCATCACGCGGCGTTCCGTTTTCATCGCCGCTTTCTTCAGCATCTAGATGCGCAAGCCCCAGGCCGCCACTGGATCTTGAAATCGCCCGACAATGTCTTCGCACTGGACGCGATCCGCGCAGTCTATCCGGACGCACGGATCGTCTTCCTGCATCGCGATCCCTTGAGCGTGGTGGCGTCCTGCGTGAAACTCACCGAGCTACTGCGCCGGCCCTTTACCCGCCACATCGATAGGGGCGAATTGGGCAGCCAGGTGAGCGCGCGGCTTGTGGAAAACACGGCCCATATGGCCGAAGCGGCGGAGCGCGATCCGGGCATCGTGCATTTCCATTACCGCAAAATTGTCGCCGACCCCATGGCAACAGTGCGCGCACTCTACGATCATTGCGAAATGAGTTTGAGCGAAGACGCCGAAGCGCGCATGCGGCAATGGCTGAAGCAGACCCGCCGCCATCGCCATCCGCACTATAGTCTGGAGGAATTCGGACTCGACGCACGCGATCTCAGCCGGCGCTTCGCCCGATATGTGCAGGCCTTCGGCGTTACTCCGGAAGCGAGCACCGTCCACTGACCTTAGTCCGCCTCGCGTCAATGCGAGGACGCGATCCTCATCGGCGAGGACTGCGCCTTCGCCGGTTGGCGGGCGAAGATGCCGAAGCCGAGAATGCCCAGATAGCAGATGGCGGGAACCACCAGCGAAGACTTCAGGCTCATCAGGTCGGCGGCGCGCCCGGTGATCAGGGGCACGATTGCCCCTCCCACGATCGCCACGCAGAGAAGGCCCGAACCGTCGGCGGCGCGCCGTCCCAATCCCTCGGAGGCCAGCGAAAAAATGGTGGGAAACATGATGGAGTTGAAAAGCCCGATGGCAAGCAAGGACCAGCCCGAAATCGCGCCCGCGCTGTTGGCAGAGATCAGGATCAAAACCACCACCATGCCCGCATTGAAGGCAAGCACCTTTCCCGGCGAGACGAAGCGCAGCACGTAGGACCCGATGAACCGGCCCACCAGCGCGCCGCCCCAATAAAAGGGCACATGTTTGCCCGCATCCTCCGCCGCAAGACCGAGCGTGCTCGCCTGCTCCAGGTAATTGACGATCAACGAGCCGATCGCCACTTCCGCGCCCACATAAAGGAAGATGCAAAGGGTGCCGAAGGCGAAGCGGGGACGGGCAAGAAGATCGAACGACTTCAGAATGTCGGCATGGTGCGAGATTGCCTCGGCCAGCCGGTTCCTGCGGCGCCAGACCAGGTAAGCGAGGACGGCCAGCGCCGCAGCCAGCCCCAGATAGGTCTCGATCACTGTGCCCGTTTCCTGGCGGCGGAAAAGGTCGAGCGCGGCGCCCGATAGCGTGGCGGGATCGACTTTCGCCAGCGAGCCCAGGATCAGCGCCGACCCGACATAGGGAAAGATCGTGGTGCCCAGCGAATTGAAGGCTTGCGCAAAGGTGAGGCGGCTATGCGCGGTCTCAGGCTTGCCCAGAAGCGAGATCAGGGGATTGGTCACGACCTGAATGATGGTGATGCCGGTCGCCAGCACGAACAGCGCAAGAAGAAAGATCTCGAACACCGCAGACAGCGAAGCGGGCACGAACAGAAGACAGCCCGCCATCATGGTCAGCAGCCCCACCACGGCCGCCCGCATATAGCCCATGCGCTTGACAATGGCCGCGGCGGGGATCGAGACGATGAAATAGGCGGCGAAGAAAGCGGATTGCACCAGCATCACCTGGGCATAGGACAGTGTGAACAGTTCCTTGAGCTTGGGGATCAGGACATCGTTGAGGCTGGTGATGCCGCCGAAAATGAAGAACAGGGCAAAGACGAACAGCCTGAGATCGGGTGCATCCTGGCCAGGCTCGGCTCGCTCCTGCCGTGTCATAGATCTTCCCCGCATGACCCTTCCGCCTTGCTTCCTAGCCTATCTTGGAGCGCACTCATAGATACGGCACCAGGAGGCGGAAGAGCGCGTCGCGCAGGCGTGCGGCGAGCGGCTGGCGAAGCAATTCGCCATAGTCGAGCTTCCGCGCGGCCGCGATCTTGGCGTCGATCATGCTGTCCAGCGCGGCGGTCAAACTCGCGTCGTAACATTCCAGGTCATATTCGAAATTGAGGCGAAAGCTTCTGGTGTCCCAGTTGGAACTGCCGATCAGCGACCATTCCCCGTCCAAAGTCACGAGCTTGGAATGATCGAAGGGGCGGGGCGAGAGATAGACCTGGGCTCCCGTGTAGTGGAAAAATCGCAAATGCGCCCGCACCGCCCAGTCGAAATATATGTGATCGGAGCGTTCGGGAATTGCAATGTCGACCTTGACTCCGCGCATCACCGCTTGGGCGATGGCGAATTGCAGCGCCTGGTCCGGCAGGAAATAGGGCGTGACGATACGAATACGGGTCTTGGCGAGGTTGAGTGCCGCGCCCAGCAGAGTCTCCAGCTTATAGATGTCGGCGTCGGGGCCCGTGCGCAGGCCGCGCGCAAGCACGGGACCTTGCGGCTTGATCTCGGGCCACCAGCAATCCTGGTCCAGCGTCTCTTCGGTGGTGAAGGTCCAGTCGCGGGCAAAGGCTTCCATCACCGAGCGCACCACCGGCCCTTCGACGCGGAAATGTATGTCCTCGACATAATCGCGTGGCGCGCGCGACAGGCAATTCTCGACACCCACATTCATTCCGCCCATGAAGGCCAGCCGTCCGTCCGCCACCAAGAGCTTCCTGTGGTTGCGCATGTTGAGGAAGGGCATGCGCCAGGGAAGCCACGTATGGAGGAAGCGCGCCACCGGCACACGGGCCCGTTTCAGCCGGTGATATATGGGCGAAAGAAAGTAGCCGGTGCCCACGCTGTCCACCAGCACGCGCACCTGGACGCCGCGCCCGTGCGCGTCGCGCAAAGCGTGCACGAATTCCTCGCCTGCCGCATCGTCGCGAAAAATATAAGAGGCCATCGCCAGCGAATGACGGGCCGAGCGGATCGCCTCCAGCATGGCGGGATAGGCTTCATCGCCGCCCTTGAGGATGGAAAAGCTGTTGCCCGCCGCCAGTGGCGCGCCGGTGACGCGCCGGCCCACCTCGGCCAAGGTCTGGATGTTGACGGCGCCCTGCGGCTCAGCCGGGGCGTGGCTGGCTGCGATTTGCCGCCTGTCCAGCCGGGTCAGCCTGAGCGCGCGCCGCGTCACCCGATTGATTCCGAACATGTAATACAGCAGCGAGCCGATGATGGGCGCCAGCCAGACCGCGCCGATCCAGCCCAAAGCGCCCCGCACATCGCTTTTTTTGAGCAATACATCCGCCGTGACCAGCCCGGCGAGTGCCACGTAAGCAACAGTCCATAGCCAATTCGGCAGCGGCCAGACGCCGCCTATCCAGGTGGGAAACATGTCGTGCTCTGGCCCGTTTCCTTGGATTATAGTGACCACGATACCCAGTGTGCCTTGAAAAGAACGCGCCCGTCACCCAATTAGGGCGGAATTTCCAGCGATGAATTCTTCAATGACAGGAAATGACACGCCTCCTGGAACCCCCTCCGGCAGCCGTGCCGGTCACCTCCGGGTGGCAAGCTGGAATCTGCTGCGAAGGGTCGGCGCCGGCGCCAAGGATGTGGCGCGGTTGATCAGCACCTTTCATCCCGATCTTCTTCTGCTTCAGGAAGCGACCGAGGAGATTTCCGCACTGCCGTCGCTGGTTGGCGGCCATTTCTTTCGCCATCCCATGCAAAAGCGCATCTATGGCCTGGCGGCCTGGAGCCCGCACGCCTTTCCGCCAACCTCGGTCATGCATCTGCCAATGTCGCTGATCCCGGGGCGAGTGCCGCGCCGAGTGGCGCAGCTGGTGAAATTCCACGACATCAGCTTCGCCAATGTGCATCTCAGCCACGGGCAATTCCTCAATCGCTTCCAGCTTCATCACATCGCCTATGCGCTGGAAGGGCCCGCGGCCATCATCGGCGATTTCAACGCAGTGGGACCGATCGTGATGCCGGATTTCCGCGATATCGGTCCACGGCAATGGACTCACAGGGCGTCTAACGTGATCTCGCTCAGGCTGGACCGCTGCATGGGCCGCGATGTGCGCTGCATAAGCGCGGCGGTGCTCGACAAGGGACCGTCCGACCACCATCCCATCCTCCTGGAGCTGGTTCACGCGGCGCATGCTCTTCCCGCCCGCGCGGCGCATCTGTGACCGGCTTGGCCGACATGCGGATTGTCATCATGATGATTTCATGGCGCGAAACTATTCTGCCTGCCGCGTCGGCAAACGGTGCTCAGGGGTTTGCTTCCTTCTGATGCTGGCCGGGCCCGCGCTCGCAGGTCCGCCCTTCATCACCGACGATCCCGAGCCGGTGGATCTGGGACAGTGGGAAGTCTATGGCTTCAGCGCCGGCGCCGCCGGCAAAGGCGCCGTGTCGGGGCTGGGGCCCAGCATGGAAGCGGATTACGGCGCGGCTACCGGTCTTCAGCTTCATGTCGCCGGTGGCTTTTCCTATGAGGGAAGGCGGGACGGCACATTCGTCATGGGTATCAGCGACACGGAGCTTGGCGCCAAGTTGCGTCTGCTGAAATCCGATGAGAACGAATGGTACCCGCAGCTGGGTGTGTATCCGCTGATCGAAGTGCCCACCGGCAATGCGCGGCGCGGCCTGGGCGCGGGCTATTGGCAAGAGTTCCTGCCGCTCTGGCTGCAAAAGGATTGGGGCGCATGGAGCACCCATGGGGGAGGCGGTTATTGGATCAACCCCGGGCCGGGCAACAGGAATTTCTGGTTCGTCGGCTGGCTGCTGCAGCGGCACGTGACGGATTTTCTCGAACTTGGTGGCGAGGTCTTCCACCAGACTTCGAGCATGGAAGGACAAAGGGCTTCCAGCGGCTTCAATCTGAGCGGCATGTATAATTTCACACCGCATAACCATTTGCTCTTTGCCTTAGGACGGGGAGGCATCCTCTATGCGGTGGACTCGGCGGTGGTGGGATATCCCACCACCTATTATATCGCCTATCAGTGGACCAGCTGACGGACCCCACAGAAGGCGGCAAACCTGCGCAGACCCTTAGTTTCCGCCCGCGCGAGAAAACTTGCCGCTGCCTGCGGCCACAGATTCAATGGAAATCAAGATCTACGCCGTTAGTATCGCCCCAGACTTGGCGAATGGGACAAAAGATGCCTGACGGCACGGCGACGGCGCATTTGTATCGCCCAAAATTGATGACGATCTTCGGGGAAGGCTACGGACCCGACAAATTCCGCAAGGATGTTCTGGCCGGATTGACGGTCGCCATCGTGGCGCTTCCTCTCTCGATGGCAATCGCGGTCGCTTCCGGCGTTTCGCCGGAACGCGGTCTTTACACCTCGATTATCGGCGGATTCCTGGTGTCCGCCCTGGGCGGCAGCCGCTACCAGATCGGCGGCCCCGCCGGGGCCTTCATTGTGCTGGTCGCCGCTACGGGCGCAAAATACGGTCTTGAAGGACTTCTTCTCACGGTCCTGCTCTCCGGCTTGATGTTGACCCTGATCGGTGCCCTCAGGCTGGGGTCCCTGATCCGCCATATCCCGCATGCCGTGACCGTCGGCTTCACGTGTGGCATCGCCATCACGATACTTGCCAGCCAGCTCAGGGACCTGGGAGGACTTACTCTTTCCGGCGCCGAACCTGGTCCCTTGATACCCAAGCTGCAATCGCTGGCGCATGCCCTTCCGACATTGAATCCTGTTGCGCTGGGCGTCGGCACAAGCTCGGCCGCGCTGATCTTTCTCATGCGCCGGTGGCGGCCCGCCTGGCCGGGAATGTTGGTCGCTGTTTCGGCAGCCTCTGTCGCGGTGGCGGTTCTTCACCTGAAGGCCAGCACGATCGGGACTCGTTTCGGGGGTTTGCCGCACGGCATTCCGGTGCCGCACTTGCTCGCCTTCAACCCGCGGCTTCTATGGCAGGTCCTGCCCTCGGCCTTTTCCTTTACGCTTCTAGGTGGCGTTGAGAGCCTCCTGTCGGCGAAAGTCGCGGACAGCATGACGGGACGGCGGCATCGTTCCAACATGGAGTTGGTCGCCCAGGGCATCGCCAACGTCGCTTCGGCGATCTTCGGGGGTATAAGTGTGACGGGCACGATCGCGCGAACCGCCACCAATATACGCGCCGGCGCCCGCAGTCCCGTCGCCGGCATCATGCACGCGGTCTTCGTTCTTCTGTTCCTGTTGATTGCGGCTCCCCTGGCGCGCTTCATACCGCTTTCGTCCCTTGCCGGCGTGCTCGTCGTCGTCTGCTGGAACATGGCGGAGAAAAAGGAATTCGTCCGTCTGCTCGCAAGCTGGCAAGGCGCAGCGGTCCTGCTCGCCACGTTCTTGCTTACGCTCGTGAAGGACCTCACCTTCGGCATTGTGGCGGGCTGTGTTCTGGCCGCGCTCTTTGCGCTATTGAAACTGCCCGTCGCCGAGGAGGGCGAGTAGTCCCCGCGGAGGCTTATTCCTTTAGCCGCTTGCGAATCCGGACCAGTTCGCGGCGCCGCTTTTCGTCTATTTTGGGGTAGGACAGTTTCAGGCCATCCAGCGCGTCGAGAATGATCTGGGATACGATCAGGCGCGCATTCTTCTTGTCGTCGGCTGGGACGATGTGCCAGGGCGCGTGCTTCGTGCTGGTGGCGGCGATACAGTCCTCATAGGCTTCCATATACTGATCCCAGAATTTGCGCTCCTCGATGTCGGCCATGCTGAACTTCCAGTCCTTCTCGGGCTCGTCGATGCGGGCGAGGAAGCGCTTGCGCTGTTCGTCCTTGGAGAGGTGGAGGAAGATTTTGACGACCTTGGTGCCGTTGCGCGATAGGTGATCCTCAAGATTGACGATCGAGCGGTAGCGGTCGCGCCAGACGTGTTTCTTCCGGGCCGCGGACTGGGGCACGCTTTCGCCGGCAAGAAGCTCGGGATGGACGCGCACGATGAGCACTTCTTCGTAATAGGATCGGTTGAAGATGCCGATGCGGCCACGCTCGGGCAGGTCGCGCGTGGTGCGCCAGAGAAAATCATGCTGCAATTCCTGGGCGCTGGGATGCTTGAAGCTGAAAACCTGGCAGCCCTGGGGATTGATCCCGGACATCACATGGGCGATGGCGCCATCCTTGCCGGCCGCGTCCATCGCCTGGAAGATCACCAGCAGCGCGTGGCTGTTGGCTGCGTAAAGCAGCTTCTGCCGGTCGCTCAGTCCGGCGACATGGTCTTCGAGCAGCTTCTGATAGTCCTCTCCGGAGCGATAGACCGGCTTTACCGCGGTGTGCCATTTGCCGAGCTTGATTTTCTTGCCTTCGGCGGCCTGGAATTTTCCGGTGTCGATTTTCATGGCCCGCTCCCCCGACGCTCGGTCAGATCGAATAGCATGGCGGCCATCTTTCAGGGAACGGCGGATCGCGCGAGGTTAATGAGATGCATGCGATGGTGCTTCACGCGGCGGGCGAAGAGCTCGCAATGGCCGAACGGCCCGATCCGGAACCGGGTCCGGGCGAGGTAAGGGTGAAGATCACCGCTTGCGGAGTGTGCCGGACTGATCTTCATGTGCTGGACGGCGAGCTGCCGCACATCAAATATCCCGTCATTCCCGGGCACGAGATCGTGGGGCGGGTCGAGACGCTGGGTGCGGGCGTGACAAGCCTCAAGGCCGGGCAGCGCGTGGGCATCCCGTGGCTGGGACATACCTGCGGTCAATGTCCCTATTGCCGCGCAGGCCGTGAGAATCTCTGCGATGCGCCGCTTTTCACGGGCTATACAAGGGACGGCGGCTTCGCCACCAAAACGGTGGCAGACGCGCATTTCGTGTTTCCTCTGGGCGAGGAGGGCGACGATGCGGCGCTGGCGCCACTGCTCTGCGCGGGCCTGATCGGCTGGCGCTCGCTCAAGATGGCGGGCGAGGGGAAAAAGATCGGGCTTTATGGTTTCGGCGCCGCCGCCCACATCATCGCGCAGGTCGCGCAGTGGCAAGGCCGCCAGGTCTTGGCCTTCACATCGCCCGGCGATCGGGCTACGCAGGATTTCGCCCGTCGATTGGGCGCCGTCTGGGCCGGCGGCTCGGACGAAGCGCCGCCGGACGCGCTGGATGCCGCAATCATTTATGCGCCAGTGGGGGCGCTGGTGCCTGCCGCGCTCAACGCTGTGAGGAAAGGCGGGCGTGTCGTATGCGCGGGGATTCATATGTCGGACATCCCCGGCTTCCCATACGCGCTTCTATGGGAAGAGCGCGAACTTCTTTCGGTGGCAAATCTGACGCGCAAAGATGGCGAAGAATTCCTTGCGCTTGCTCCCAAGGTGGGCATCAAGACGCAAGTGACACGCTATGCGCTTACCGCTGCCAATCAGGCACTGGCCGATCTGAAGAGAGGCGCCTTCGAAGGCGCCGCGGTCTTGGTTCCCTGAATCGCGGCGCATTTAAAACGCGCCGCAACGGAAGCCCCCGCATCCCGTTCCCAGAAGGATGACATCTGGAAGGAGGGTTCCATGCAGGCGCAAGACGTGATGACGCGCGAGGTCACCATCACCAGTCCGGACGAAACGCTTCGCAAAGCGGCGCGGCGCATGGGGGAACTGGATGTGGGAGCTCTGCCCGTGGGCGAGAATGACAGGCTGGTGGGAATCGTGACCGACCGCGATATCGCGGTAAGGGGCATTGCCCAAGGCAAAGGCCCCAACGCCAAGGTACGTGACGTGATGACGCCCGAGATCAAATATTGCTTCTGCGATCAGGAGCTGGACGAAATCGCCGCCAATATGGCCGACGTTCAACTGCGCCGGCTGCCGGTGCTTGACCGGGACAAGAGGCTGGTGGGCATACTCTCGCTGTCGGACATCGCCACCAGCGACGACCCTGGCCAGGCGGTCGACGCTTTGTGCGGTATCTCACGGCCCGAAGGCCGGGCACAGTAACGGCCTTCGAAGCCCTTTAGCTCAAACCTGCTGCTGCCGCTTCCGGGGATATTATCCCCGGAAGTGGCAGCTCCCCCCGCCGCGCTCACCCGGGCGCACGCTCCTCTGCCGCTCGCCCAAATTCGCGGCGTTCGGGCTCAAAACAAATTGAGTCTCACCTCTTCGCCCGGGCTCACTCGGCGGCTTTGGCCTGCTCGCTCAGCTGGTTTTGTTGGGAGATCGCGTCCAGCGCATGACGATGAAACGCTTCGATGGAGCGCACCTGGGCGTCCACCACCGCCTGATTGAATTGCCGCAGACCAGAGATCGCACTCTCGAAAATCTCGTCCACGGTTTCCGGCGGCATCACGGCGGCCTGCGTCTTGTCGCTTTTCACCTTGCGAACGAGAATCCGTTCGGACAATTCGAACAGGAAATCCTGCTCGAGGCGCGCGATGTTGCGCATCTCGTCAGCCAGTCTGCGGTTGATCTCGACGAGTGCGGAAGCATTGTGATGCGTCTGCAATAGGCTCTTGGACAGCGATTGATAGGGCCACCACATCAGTTCGTTCTTAGAGAGCAGGTGCAGGGGCAAAAGATTATTGCTTCCACTTGCGTTATTGGGTTGGGATTCAAGCGTCATCGGCTATACCTCATGGTCCTCAACAGGCGCGAGCCCCACGCGCTGACAGCAACCCCACTCCAAGCAATCCCGCCATCTGAGTCAACCCGCGAGAGGGGGTGAAGTGCAAATCACTTCCAGTGACACGCATGAGGCGCCTTTTCGGACGACGCATGGGAGAGCGTCTGACGCTGCCTCGCGTGAAGTGACGGAAATTCCGAGGTTCCAGGCGTTTTCCAGGACTTTTGTGGCCTACTTTTGTCACAGGACCCAGTTATCGGGCGCCGGTAACATTGTTGCCTTCCCGCGAGACACGATCCGCTTCGAGGGCTCAGGATGCATTAGCTTGAAGGCACGGCAATGAACTTACGTAGACGCGAATATGCGTATCTGGCTGCTCTTCTGGTTGCGTTGCAATTCGGCGGAATAAACCTTCTCTCTGCGAGTTCCGCGCTCGCCGACCCGACGCAAAGTTCCCCGCCGCCTCAACCCGGCGTTCCGATCGCCGAGCGGCCCGCGCTCAACAGCGTCACGACCATGCCTGCGGACTACACCATCTCCAGCTTGGATATGCTCAGCATCGACGTGTTCGACGTTCCCGAGCTGAGCCTGGCTCAGATTCAGGTGGACAGTTCCGGCACGATTTCCATGCCTTTCATCGGCCGTGTTTCCGCGGCAGGGCTCACCACCACACAACTCTCGCAGCGGATCGCCGCCGAGCTCGATCAGAAATACATCAAGAACCCCGTCGTCACGGTGACGGTGAAGGATGCCGCCAGTCAGAAGATCACGGTGGACGGCGACGTGACCAAGCCCGGAATATA
>DATFSP010000218.1:0-5268 GCA_035262545.1 Rhizomicrobium sp.
AATGGGTTCCGCGTCAGCGCGGCGGCCCATGCCGCGGATGCCCGCGCCTTGATGAAAAGTATCGCCTTCGACTGTCTGATCCTGGATGTCATGATGCCGGGCGAATCCGGGCTGGAGCTGGCCAAAAGCGTGCGCCAGGGCTCTCGGCAGCTTCCTATCCTGATGCTCACTGCCCGGGGCGATCCGGCCGACCGTATTGCCGGCCTGGAGTTGGGCGCGGATGATTATCTGCCCAAGCCCTTTGAGCCGCGCGAGCTTCTGTTGCGCATCAATGCCCTGCTGCGCCGGGCGACGCCGGTGATCGAGAACGCCACTCGTCCGGTCAGAATGGGGACCGCGCTTTACGATCCCGCGGCGTCGCGCCTCACCCGCGCCGGCAAGCCCGTCAAACTCACCAGTTCGGAAAGCGCGCTGCTGCAATTATTCGCCGCCAATGCCGGTCATCCCTTTTCGCGCAGCGATTTGTGCGCCCGGCTGGGCGTGGCCCTGGAACGCTCGATAGATGTGCAGGTGACGCGGCTGAGGCGTAAGATCGAGGAAGACCCCAAACTGCCGCTCTATCTTCAGACCGTGCGCGGAGTTGGCTATGTATTGTTGCCTGACCGTGGTTGAACCGAGTTTCCGCTTTTTGATGCCTCTATGCGAACGCGTTGGGGCCGAGGCTATGTCCTTTTGCCGGATCGTCAGACCGTGTCGATGAGACAGGGGGGCTTCATAAAGCGGTTTCTGCCCCGCGGTCTGTTCGGCCGTTCGCTGATTATCATCGTGGCGCCGATGGTGCTGCTCCAGGGCGTAGTCACCTATGTCTTCTTCGAACGTGACCTGGACACCACCACCCGCCGCATGGCGCGCGACGTGGCTGCCGACGTGGCCTTCCTGGTGGCGCTGGAAGATTCCACTCCCACCTTGGAGCGCGACGGACTACGTGCATTGTCTGCCCGTGAATTGCGCTACCGCCTTACCTTTCGTGATGGCGAAAGACTTGCCGCGCCGCTCACGCCCCCGTCAAGCACCATCGACATGGCGTTGAACGATATTCTTGCCAATCGCATGGGCCCCAAGCGGCATTTCGAGACCAGCCGGGCTGGTGACGATTTCGACATCAGAGTGGATGTGAAGGATGGCGTGCTGGAGATCCTGGTGCCGCGGGACCGCATCACCGTGTCCAAGCCCGATATCTTCATCCTCTGGACGGCGGGATCGGGTCTGATTCTTCTGGCAGTGGCGATCCTGTTTCTGCGCAATCAAGTGCGGCCGATCGAGCGGCTGGCGCGCGCGGCGGACATGTTCGGCAAGGGCCGCCCGGTGCTGGATTTCAAGCCCTATGGTGCCACCGAAGTTCGCCGCGCCGCCCAAGCTTTCATCACCATGCGCGAGCGAATTGAGCGTTACGTAAATCAGCGTACCGAAATGCTGGCGGGCGTGAGCCACGACCTCAAGACGCCCCTCACCCGGATGAAGCTGGCGCTGGCGATGATGCATGACGATGCGGACTCCCGCGCCTTCGAGGCCGACATCGCCGAAATGGAGCATATGCTGGACGAATATCTGGCCTTCGCACGAGGCGAAGGCGGCGAAGAATCCGAGGACAGCGATCTGGGTGAACTGGTGCGCGACACGGCGGCAGCAGCGGCGAGGGCGCGCGCCGCAGACGAAGATCGCGTCCGGGTCGTCGCGCCTGCTCATCTTCATATGAGCGTGAAACGGGCGGCGCTGCGCCGCTGCGTCACCAACCTGGTGGACAATGCCTTGAAAGCGGGCCGCCAAGTCGCCGTGACGCTGAGCAAAAGCAGCCGCCATGCCGAGATCGCCGTGGAAGATGACGGTCCCGGCATTCCCGAAAGCCGCCGCGAGGAGGCGTTCCGGCCATTTCATCGCCTGGATCAGGGCCGCAATCTGCAATCCGGCGGTTCGGGCCTGGGCCTGGCCATCGCTCGCGATATCGCTCGCGCGCACGGCGGAGATATTATTTTGGACCAAAGCGCGCTGGGCGGCCTGAAGGCGACGATCCGGCTGCCGGTTTAATTTTAATATCTCCGCTGCTGGTGGGCCGGGGCGAGCCCGGCCGTGAGAAGAGCCAAGCGGGCAGGGCGAAGGAATTTAACGCGATCAGTAGGGCGAGGTCGCGCAGCGAAACGCCGACCCCTGCATCAGCGTAGTTCTTTGGCCCGTTTGCGCGCGGCGTGGATGGCGCGTTTCATCAAGGGGATTAGCCCGTTTTTCGCCATCAACACTTTGAGCGCCGCTTCGGTGGTGCCGCGGGGACTGGTGACGGCCTCACGAAGCGCGCTGGCCGGAGACGGGTCTTTGGCCAGCAAGGCGCCAGCACCCGCGACAGTGGCGCGGGCAAGCTTCTCGGCCTGATCGCGTGGCAGGCCTTCCGCCACGCCGGCTTCCGTCATCGCCTCTGCCATCAGGAACAGATAGGCGGGCCCCGAGCCCGACAAAGCAGTGACACTGTCGATCAAATCTTCTTCCGCCACCCAGACGATCTCGCCCAAGGCGGAGAGAAGCGCCGCGGCATATTTCTTGTCAGTGCTGGTAGTGCCGGGTGCGGCGAACAAGCCGCTGATCCCCTGGCCGATGGCGCCCGGTGTGTTGGGCATTGCGCGGATGATTCGCGCCTTCTTTCCCCACGCCTTGAACAGCAGGCTCGTATGAGTGCCTGCCGCCACCGAAATCATCAGCGCGCTACCACGCGCGAAACGCGCCAGCGCCGGCGCCTCATGTTTCAGGATTTGCGGCTTGAGTGCCACTAGACAGACAGAGATTTTGCGGGCCGGCACGTCTGAGGGCGATGCCACCAGCACAACCGCCTTCTTCCTGGCCAAGGCGCTCAAATCCGGCGACGGATTGGGCTCGACCACGATGACCGAATCGGATTTGCCGGCGAGCCAACCTTTGAGTAGCGCGCCACCCATCCGGCCGGCGCCCACCAGAAGAAGGGACCCGCTCACGCCCGTCCCGCGCACTCCAGCACGGCGGCGGCGACGGCATCTTCCGCGCTCTTGCCGCCCCACAGCACGAACTGGAATGCCGGATAATAATGTTCACACGCCTCCAGCGCGAGATTCAGCAAGGCCTCACATTGCGAGGCGCTGGCTTCGGCGCCGGGAAAAATCATCGCATGGCGAAAAACGATCGCTCCATCCTCGTGCCAGAGATCGAAATGGCCGATCCACAGCCGCGCATTCACATACATCAAGAGGTCGGCGACATTCTGGCGCCGCACATCGTCGGTCACGCGCATGTCGAAGGTAGAGGTGAGATGCAACGATTTGAGGTCATCGCGCCAAGAGAAGCTGAAATGATGGTCGCTCCATTTGCCGGCCACCGACAGGTTCAACTCGTCCCGGCCGGCGCGCTCGAAGCTCCAGCCGTTATTCTCCACTGTCCTCTCGAGCAGGTCGATGGGATGGGGGGCTAAGGCGAAATCGTCCTGATGAATCACGGTCATGTCGACTCCAGGCCACAAAACGAAGCAGTCGAAGTCCAAACTGGCACAAGATTTTGCGGTGGCACAAGAGTCCCCGTCTCCTCATCCGCAGCGTGGAAGAAGATTCCACAGCTTTGAGACGGACGGATCGAAGCGCTCAGGGCACGATTTTGGACTCCAGCGCGGCGATGCGGGCCGCCAGCGTTTCATTCTCGGCGCGCGCTTTGGCAGCCATCGCCTTGACGGCTTCGAATTCTTCGCGCGGCACAAAGTCCATGTCTGCCACCAGCCGCTCGAGCCGCTGTTTCACGAATGTGTCGATTTCCGCCCGCACCCCCTGGGCCATGCCGGCCGCGTCGGTAAACATCTTGGCCATTCCATCAAGGAACGGATTGTCGGTCTGCGCCATAGTCATCTCCCTTTTCCTTATATGGAGAAGCCGGCGGCTTGACACAATGGGCGAAGCAGCGCGAGTTGCACACCATGTTTCTCGCAATCCTTCCCTATCCCCATTTCAATCCTGTGCTGGTCCATCTCGGACCCTTTGCCGTCCGCTGGTACGCGCTGGCCTATATCGGCGCCCTGCTATTCGCCTGGTGGGGCATTAGCCGCGCGGTGGATACGCCTCGCCTGTGGAAAGATCCGCCCTTCAATGGCCGCGCCCCAGCCACAGCCGATCAGATCGGCGATCTGGTGGTCTGGTGCACCTTGGGCGTCATCCTTGGGGGACGGCTCGGCTGGGACCTGATCTATGGTGTGGGCCTCTGCAGCGTCTCGCCCGATGCTGATTTCTGCCGCGGCCTGCCCTACGCCTTCGTCACCAATCCCCTGAAGCTGATAGCAGCCTGGGAAGGCGGCATGTCCTTCCATGGCGGCCTGCTGGGCGTAGTGATCGCTGTCTGGCTGTTCTGCCGCAAACATAAGCTCAAAATGATGCCCATCGCCGATCTGGCCTGCGCCTTCGCGCCACTCGGCCTGTTCTTTGGCCGTATTGCCAATTTCGTAAATGGCGAATTGTGGGGCCGCACCACCGACGTGCCCTGGGCGATGGTGTTCCCGCGTGCCGGACCTTTGCCCCGTCATCCCAGTCAGCTCTATGAAGCGGCGCTGGAAGGCATTCTTCTTTTTATCATCGTGCAGGTGGCATTCCGCGTCTTCCGTGCCCAGAACCGGCCCGGCTTGATATCCGCTATCTTCTTTCTGGGTTACGGCACATTCCGCTTTATCAGCGAATTCTTCCGCGAGCCCGACGCGCCGTTCCTGGGCCCCATCAGCATGGGTATGGCTCTGTCGATTCCGGTTTGGTTAGGCGCCAGCGTACTTTTCGCCATCGCGTTCAAGCCAAAAAAATGACCGCACTGGCCGAGCGCATTGCCGCCTTGATCGCGGCCCAAGGCCCGATCTCAGTGGCGCAATATATGACTCTGGCTCTGCACGATCCCGATGCGGGTTATTACGCCACCCAAGATCCCATAGGCGGCAAAGGCGATTTCATTACCGCGCCTGAGATCAGCCAGATGTTCGGCGAGATTCTGGGCGCATGGTGCGCTCAGGTCTGGATCGACCAGGGAAAACCCAAGCACACCTATCTCGTCGAGCTGGGACCGGGCCGCGGCACGTTGCTGGCGGATGCCCTGCGCGTCCTGAAGCGGATGCCGGAATTCCTGGACCGGGTGGAACTGGTGCTGGTGGAAGCCAGTCCCGTGCTGCGCGAACAGCAACGCGCGAAACTGAAAAACACCAGCGCGCGGATGCGCTGGACTTCGCATTTCGATGTCCGCGATGCGCCGCTCTTAGTAATCGCCAATGAATTCTTCGACGCGCTGCCGATC
>DATFSP010000219.1:0-3184 GCA_035262545.1 Rhizomicrobium sp.
ACCAAATATCAATGAATTTGCACGGCCCTGATGTGTTTCCGCATCTTCAAGCAGGCGCGGTGCGCCGCCCGCTCTCATCCAAGCCAAAACCCGGCGAATCGAAAAAAGTTCCCAAGTTTCGCGATGATTTTCGCTATTTCACGCGACGACCGCGGGAACTCGCAGGCTTGATCTTGCCCCGTAGCGCGGCAAGCCCAAGCGCTGCGCCGTCGAGCGCGTGCGACTGGATTTCGTTGTGTTAGGAAACTGACAGCCGGCGTATCTACGATCGGTCGGGGGTTGCTAGATCGCCCGGTCAAGCCAGGCGATCACGGCACGGGGGCAGTCCAACCCGCCTCAGGTTCCCCTTCTCGCCGCCGGTTTCCTAGCCCCTTGCGGGGTCTGGATGGCCTTCGGCGGTGGGGTGAGTGCCACTGGATCGGACGCCGGAAAGGTTTCATCGAGAGCTTCATCCAGCATCTCGTCGAGCGTGGGCGGCCGTTTCGGCGTCGGTTTTTCGATGGCTGCCTGTTGGCGTTTCCGGACCGGTTTCGTGGCGTTCTCCGAGTGACGCTGGTGCTTTGAAGTAACGCGTTCCCAGTCGGACGCGTGGTCGCGTTGCCGGTTGGCCCCGAGGAGTGTCCGCGGCTGATAACCACCCGGCCAGGACGAGACTCCGTCGCGATGATGCGGGGCGGCGTTGCGTGGACCTTAACACGTCCGGTCCAAACTGGCTCGACCGCGCGTGCGGCCGATCGCGCAAAATACCGCATCATAAATATTCCATGGTGGTGAAACATGATGCGCCGTCCTGGCGTTATTGTTGAACTACCGTGAAACTTGCGGGGAGGTCACATGCGCAGATCTTGTCGTGCCGTCATAGCTGCCATGCTGGTTACCACTGCCGCTGCTCATTCAGCCGGACAGGGAAGTCCCCTGCTGCAGCAAAGGAGCGCCCTTTCGCGGGAACACGAGGGTCCGAACCTGCGAGAGCCCACGGTAACAGTCTTCGATCATGAGGAGGTTCAGGGCATTCTGGGCAGGGAGGTCCGAGGCGGGGCCAATGAGAACATGGGGCGCATCATCGACGTCATTGTGGATCGAAGCGGACAAGTCCGCGCGGCGATCATCGACTTCGGCGGTTTTCTTGGCGTCGGCAGCCGCAAGATCGCGGTGGCTTGGAATGCACTGCGGTTTCCGCCCGACGCAAAGAACGTCGAGCGCATCGGCCTCGATTTGACGCGCGACCAGGTCCAGGGGGCGCCAGAGTACAAGGCAGACAAACCGGTCGTGGTTTTGGGTGCGTCAGGCAGCCTTGAATCGCTCCCATTTTGAAAACAGTTCCGCGGGCGCCAGTTGCCTGCCAGCAACCGCCGCGCTCCCTCGATCGCCCGGCCCCACCCACTGTGCCGGGATGAACCGGAAAAGCTAAACAGATCTTGGCGGGCCCATGCAGAACGAACCATCTGCCGGTCCCACACGGCGCAGCGCACTGGGGTTGGACTGGTTTGTCTTCTTCGTCGCCGACATCCAAACCGGCTTTGGTGCGTTTCTGGCGGAGTACCTGACCGAGCAAAAATGGACACAGCTAGATATTGGTCTGGTCCTCACGGTCGGCGGCATCGTCTCGCTGGTCGGGCAAATGCCTGGCGGCGCGCTTGTGGACAGTGCTCGCTCGGAGCGTCTCGTGGCCGGCCTCAGCGTTGCGGCGATCGCGGTCAGTGCCCTTGCATACGCAATGTCGCCGATCTTCATCGTGGTGTTGGCGGCAGCTGTGCTGCATGCCGCAGCAAGTTGCGTGCTCGGGCCGGCGATGGCAGCGATCAGCCTTGGCCTGGTCGGACATGAAGCCATCGGCGACCGGCTCGGCCGTAATGCCCGTTTTGCCTCGATCGGCAACGTATTTGCGACGGCCGCAATGGTGGCGTGCCAATACCTCCTGTCGACGCGCGCCGTTTTCTTCGTAACCGCCGCATTTCTCGGTCCAGCTTTGCTGATGCTTCGGCACATCTCGCCGCGGGAAATCGACCCTGAACGCGCCCACGGCGGGCCGCGCGAGCGCCCGGCCGGCAGGCCAGCGGTTGAAATCTTGGCACTGGCGCGAAAACGCCCGCTGGCGATTTTCGCGGTCTGCGTCATGTTGTTCCATCTCGGGAACGCCGCGATGCTCCCGCTCATGGCAAGCGTTTTGACGATGCGGTCCAGCCAACGGGCATACTGGATGATAGGGGCATCCATGATCGGGCCGCAGATCATCGTCGCACTCTTTTCTCCCTGGGTCGGACGGAAGGCACAAACGTGGGGACGGCGGCCGCTGCTCCTCGCAGCGTTTGCGGCGCTCCCACTTCGGGGCTTTTTCATTGCGACGCTGACCAACCCTTATGCTTTAGTCGCGGTACAATTGTTGGACGGGGTGACTGCCGCGGTGTTCGCCGTCATGGTACCTCTTGTGATCGCCGATGTGACGCGCGGCAGCGGGCATTTCAATCTCGGCCAGGGAGTTGTCGGCACCATGATGGGAATCGGCGCTTCGGTGAGTCCGACTTATGCAGGATATTTAAGCGATCGCTTCTCTAGCCCGGTCGCCTTCCTTGGGTTGACGGCAGTAGCGGCGCTCGGTTTCGTTGCCATGTGGGCCTTGATGCCGGAAACTCGGCCGGCGCCGGCGTCGACGCCCGCGTCGGCCCCTTCGAAAAACTAGTGTTTGAGGGACGTGACGAAAGAGCGCCGTGCAGGCCAAGAAGACGCCACTCGGAAGCTTCGCGGAGCTTGGCCTGGAGGTACCTTCTTAATGTTTCGTCGGCGGGTCGCCGCGAAACGAATGCATTTGTCCCCTTGGCGACGGCGCTTATTGGTTTGCTGGCCTCTCTACCTCGTCAATTCCCGACGCACACCCACGTTCAACACCATCCATGCGGGGTGTTCTTGGCTCGGCGACCAAGTGCCGCGTTATTCAGCGTGATCGTGACCACTTTGATTTGATCGCGTGCGTATCATCCGAATCCACCCAGGATCATGTGACGACCGGGGAATGGGAATGCCACAGCTAGTTCCTGCGGCTCCCCCTGCGTCTTCCCTATCGATCC
Source organism: Rhizomicrobium sp. (assembly GCA_035262545.1). Lineage (GTDB taxonomy): Bacteria > Pseudomonadota > Alphaproteobacteria > Micropepsales > Micropepsaceae > Rhizomicrobium. The sequence continues at coordinate 3,066 of DATFSP010000219.1, forward strand.
GGAAGGGGCAAAAACTTAATTTCGCCCGGAACCTTTTGTATGACGAGGCGTCAACCGGCGATGAAGGCGAACTTGCGGCATGTTGAGGGGCATCCTGCCAAGGCCTATCACGCATTAGA
>DATFSP010000220.1:0-3140 GCA_035262545.1 Rhizomicrobium sp.
GTACCAGAAAACCTCCAGAATGCGGCCTCTCGCGGACAATTCACGCCGCCATGTGGAACATCATGGCCTCGGCCACCAGGCCAGGGCCGAAAGACATGGCGCAGCCGCGACCCTCGCCACGGCTGCGCATGATGCGGTCCAGAACGAACATCACCGTGCCCGATGACATATTGCCATAATCGTTCAACACAGAACGCGAAGCCGCGAGCGCCGCGGGCGGAAGACCAAAAGCGTGCTCCACCGCATCCAGCACGGTCCGACCGCCCGGATGCACCGCCCACAATTCGACATCATTGGCACCACCCAACATCGCATCGCGCGATCCGGCCAGCGCGCTGCGGATGGCGCCGGGCACCGCCCCGGAAAGCACCATGTCAAATCCCTGTTGGCGGATGTGCCAGCGGATCAACTCGCTGGTGCCCGGCACCAGCGCAGCGTGAAAAGACTCGATCGCGACACCCTTGCGGTCGGCGGAGATCAGCGCCGCAGCGCAACCGTCGGCAAACAGCAGGAAGGAGAGAATTTCGTCGATATCGGCAGTTTCATGCAGATGAAGGGTGCAAAGTTCGAGATTCACCGCCAGAACGCGGGCGCTGGGTTCGGAGCGCACGATGTGCCGTGCCAGCTTCAGGGCATTGATGGCAGCATAGCAACCCATGAAACCCACCATCGTCCTCTCTACCGATGGCAGCAGACGGCAGCGTTCCACCAGCGCAAGATCGATACCCGGTGCGGAAAATCCGGTGCAACTGGTGACGATGACATGGGTTACGCGACTACGATCCTCGCCATCCAGGAGTTTCTCCACCGCCTCGACCGCGAGCCCAGGCGCGCTGGCCTCGAACTTCCTCATCCGCATCGCGGTGTCGGGAAATGCGCCTGGGGTGTAAAAGCCTTCGCTATCCACCACCTCGCCGCCGATACTGGGTTTGAGGAAGGAAAAGCGGTGGGCGATGCCGCTGCGGTCAGCCATGCGGTCGAACAGAGCGACACGGCGATTGTCGCCCCTCAGCATCGACCGGCCAAAGCGAAGGAAAATATCGTGCACGTCGTGAGGCGGGTTCACGGTTGCAACGCGATTGATGAAGACTTCTGGCATTTCAGCTGCGCCTCATGGCGAATCCGACGACCGTACCGGCAGATAGAGCAGGAAACAGGAAGGCGGACGGGTGGGGTTGGGGTTACTGGGTGCAAGTTACTGACGCTGCCTTTCGCAATTTTATTCCCGGCTGCCTTTCGTGTTATTTCTCGAATAAGCGCGCACCAGCGGGGCGCGCAAACCCAGGTGTCTCGATGGACACTGCCGATAAGCGCGGGCAAGGGCCGGGTATTGGCGCCCCGGATCGCTCCCTTCGGGTTTGGCACACTTTCCAGGATTCCGACGTCTTTACAGAGGCTTCCGGCCAAGCCGGTGTGAAATGGGGATGTGGTTGGAATAAAATTGCCCTGGGCGACGTCTAAAACAGCAGGAGACCGGAACGGGCTAGTGTCATTCCAACCGTGAAAAAATTCGCATTCCTCCCTGCGCTGTCAGCCCTCCTTCTGGCGTTCTTGAGTGGAGCCCTGGCACAAACCGATAACTCGATCAGCATCACATTGACCAATTACGCCTTCACGCCCAGCGTGCTCAATTTGACAACTGGGACCACCTATCATCTGCACTTCGTCAACAACGGCACCAAGGATCACAATTTCAGTGCACCGGAGTTCTTTGCGGCTTCCGATGTCGCTCCCGAAGACCAGGCCAAGGTGGAGAAGGGTCTGGTCGCCCTAGAGAGCGGCCAGTCGGCCGACATCACACTCATTCCCGGCCGCGCCGGGACGTTCGCGGCCGAATGCACCCATTTCATGCACAAAATGATGGGCATGCATGGAACCATCACGGTCCAGTGAATCGGCAGGTCATCGATGTTGCTTTTATTGCATCGCTGGATTTGGCAGGACCCGCAGCGTTGCGCACGCAAGCTGTTCAGTTTTGCGGAAACCGAGGCGAATGGTGGACGCGATCTTGTCCGTGCGGCTGAGTTGACGGATGACCCTGTGCTTCGCCGCCTCTACACGGTTCATGCCGTGGACGAAGGTCGTCACGCCGGATTGTTCCGCATGCGGGCCTCGGCAATGATGCGCTCCCTCCAGGACCGTTCCTCGGCACCTCTTCAATTCAATTGGGTCTCTCCGGGCGAACGGGGGCTCGATGGCTTGCGAGTCGATCACGAATCCGGCGCCAACCTGCTCGCCTTTCTCCATCTGTCGGAGAAATCGGCAGCCGGACAGTTCGCGACCTATGTCGACGCCCTCAGGGATGATCCGCTGACCAGCTCCGTTTTCAAGGAGGTGCTGAAGGACGAAAATTTCCACATGAGCTACACGCTGGCCCAGCTGACCCGCGTGGCGCCACAACGCCATGGCCTGTTCTTGTGGAAGGCGCGGCTGGGCAGGCTCTGGAAAGCGTATTTGCGCGCCATGGCGGCGATTGCCGGGGTCATGGGGACAGGCATCCTGACACTCCAATATTTCATTCTTCTTCCCCCATATGCCGCCATGGCCAAACGCGCCGAGCGGCATGAGCCACAGGGCTGGGTGCCTTCTCCGCCGGAGCGCCCGCTCAACAGCCAGTACTGAGATGAAGATCCTCGGCATATCGGCGCACTATCACGACGCGGCCGCGGCCCTGATTGTCGATGGCATGCCGGTGGCCGCGGTCCAGGAAGAACGGCTTTCCAGACGAAAGAACGACGCTGCCTTTCCCATGACCGCGATCGAATGGTGCCTGGAGCAGGGCGGCCTCGAACCCGCGGATCTCGATGCGGTGGTGTTCTACGAGCGCCCGATGCTCAAATTCGACCGGATCCTGACCTCAGCGCTGCGAGCCTTCCCCCACTCCTGGCGCTCCTTTCCCAATGCCATGAAGAACAGCCTGGGTGAAAAAATGTGGGTGCGTGGCATCATCTCATCCCAGTTGGGCGTGCCGCGGCAGAAGGTCCTGTTTGCCGAGCATCACCGTTCCCATGCCGCGGCCTCATTCCTCACCGCGCCGGTGCGCGCCGCCGCCATTCTAACGGCAGATGGCGTGGGCGAATGGGCTACGTTGACGGTGGGCCGAGGAACGCGCGGACCGGATGGAACTGCGATTGAACTGC
>DATFSP010000221.1:0-5972 GCA_035262545.1 Rhizomicrobium sp.
TAAGGCAGGGAAGACCCGGGGGGACAATAAGACAGAATTAACGCCCATTTAAGTAAGCTACGCCGCCCAGAAAAGTTTGAGCGCCGGCCTTCCATGAGCGGTCATCGCTTTGACAAGTTGAAAATCCTTGTGGTGGACGACAATGCCCATATGCGCAAGCTCGTCCTCACGATTTTGCGAGCTTTTGGCGCGCTTCAGATATTTGAAGCCAAAAATTGCGAGCGCGCCTGGACGCTCCTGTGCGAGCACAATCCCGATGTGGTGTTGCTCGACTGGATGATGGAAGGCACGTCGGGCATCGAACTCGCCCGTAAGATCCGCACCGATCCACATGCACCCGATCCTCTCGTGCCGCTGGTCATGCTTAGCGGCCATACCCGGCCCGCGCGAGTGCAGGAGGCGCGCGACGCCGGCATCAACGAATTCATTGACAAGCGCGTTTCGGTCAAGACCTTGATAAAGGGGCTGACTGCGGTAATCAGAAGCCCACGGCCCGATGTGCGCACCAAATCGTATTTGGGTCCCTGTCGCAGGCGCCGCAACCTGCCCGAATATGACGGAACGGAGCGTCGTGCAGCGATGAACCGCGCCGAGAAGGCGATCGATCAGCTCAAGGGCGACTTCGCCGAATGGGCTCAGGACGAAGTTCGCCGCTTGGCCGAAGCGCGTCAGCTGTACGCGGGCAAACCCGATGTCGCGTCGAGGGCTGCCTTGCTGCGAGTTGCCCATGACATGAAGGGCCAGGCCGCAACGTTCAACTTTCCCCTGATCGCGCGGGTGGCCGGGTCGCTCGCAACCCTCCTCCACGACCTGCCGGATGGGAAGGAGCTTTCATTGGCCCTAGTGGGCGCGCACGTGGACGCCATTCAGGTCATCCATCGCGAAAAGATCACGGACGTGTCCAACAAGGTGGCTATCACCTTGGCGCGTGAGTTGGAAGCGCGCGTGGCGGATATTCTGCGCTAGGTCTGTTCGTCCCGCGACGACGAAAAAACGTCGAGCAACCCCGAGCCGAAATGACAAGCCACTCGTCCCTGGACCGTCTCCGGAAAAGAACTCGCCCGGCCGCCAAGAGGCGGCGGATTGGGCATTGGTCTTGAGACAGGATTCCCGCATCGCCGTGCCCACCAGATAGTTGAAGTCCGAGCCTGTGGCCGCCGCCGCGTTCTTGCGCGCGGCAACGACAGCGTTGGTGTCGCCAGGAGCTGTAACCTGCATCAAGCCATCCTTGGTCGCGCAGCCGGACGGAAAAACCGCTACGCATTTTCCTAGCCGTCTACTTACACTTCGACGCGCGGCCGGACGGAAAACCGCTAGGCACTTTTCCTGGCCGTCGACTTAGCTTCGTCGCGCGGCCGGACGGAAAACCGCTAGGCACTTTTCCTGGCCGTCGCTTTAGAAGATTACTGCTTATGGTTAACCAGCCCTTACCGGCGCGAGGATGCGGGCTAACAGTCCGGGCACATACGGTGTGGCCGGACTATGGCCCCACACGGGCCCCGGCCAGGCAGGATCGCCTTGGTGGCGGCCCACCACATGGACGTGCAACTGGGGCACCAGATTGCCCAGGGCTCCGATATTGAGTTTGGCGACACCGGCCAGAGATTGAACCACACGGCCGGCGCGGCCAATCTCTTCCATCAACTGGCCGCAATCAGAAGCCGCTAGCCCGGTCACTTCTGTCACGCCGTGCCTGCGTGGCACCAGCACCAACCAGGGATAGCGTGAGTCGTTCATCACCAGCACCCGGCAAAGCGGCCAATCGGTTGCGAAATGCGTATCGGCTTCCAGCCGCGGGTGAAGAGCAAAGCTCATGAAGAAAATCGCCTCGGGTCGAACGCGGCAATACCCCTTCCGCCCAGGATTTGCTGGCACATGGTTTCTGCGATGGCGGGCGCGAACAGGATGCCGTTGCGGTACTGGCCGCTGGCAAGCCAAAGCCCCTCCACAGACGTTGGACCCAGAAGCGGCAAACCGTCAGGTCCTTTGGGACGTAGACCTGCCCATTGATCCGCGAGCGTCCAGTCCTTGAGTGAAGGCATGAGTTTTTTCGCGGCACCAAGAAGGGTGTCGCGGGCCTCTGGGGTAAGCGCGGTGTCGAACCCCACCTCTTCAGCCGTCGCGCCCACGCACAAACCATCCTTGCGCGGCACGGCATAAATCCCGTTGCCCCAGATCACGCATCGAGACGGCTCTACACCGGGTGGCGGCGACAAAAGGATCATCTGCCCTTTCACCGGAAAAATGGGGGCGATCTCCTTCTGAAGCAGTCCGCTCCAGGCCCCCGCCGCGAGAACAAAGGCGTCGGCGTGATAAAGGCCATAAGGTGTGTGGGCGATGGCGGCGCGGTTTTCCCGGCGCTCGATGCGTACCACCGCCTCATTGGTCTTGATAATTCCGCCCGCTCGCTGGAGCGCGATCGCCATGGCCACGCCAAGGGCCCGGTTGTTGACCCGCGCTTCGCGAGCCGACCACAGTCCGCCAGCCACGTCGCCGCTCACCAGGGGCGCAATCTCGCGGAGCCGCGTCGCGTCCACCAGTTCCAGATCGGAGCGCAAATCGACCTGCCGGGCCAGACGATCCAATGCCAGAGCATCTTCCGCCAGAAGCAACGCACCACCCCGGTCATACTCGATAGACCGACCGCTTTTTTCTTCAATTTCCTTGGCAAAGGAGGGCCATAAATTGTTGGAATGTCTGGAAAACTCAATTTCCTCCTTCCCAGCATTCAAGAGTTCCGCGGTCACCGCCAACATGCCCGCAGACGCCCAGGTGGCGCCGCGTCCGGGCTGGGCGCGCTCCAACACCATGACCTTTTGCCCCGCCAGAGCCAGCCGCCAGCCGATGGCCAATCCGGCGATCCCGGCGCCAATAACGACGATTTTCATGGAGCCCTATAACTCGAAAAAACAAGAGCTCATACCCATGATAAATTGCATGCACGGGGGTAAGGAGACAGACATGGAAAAGGCACTGTTCGGCGCTGGCTGCTTCTGGGGCGTTGAGGATTTCTTCCTGCAGGTGCCAGGCGTGGCTAACGCTGTGAGCGGATATGCCGGAGGAACAACCTCCAATCCCACCTACAAGCAGGTCTGCGCAGGCGACACCTACCATGCGGAGGTGGTGGAAGTGACCTTCGATCCCGCCAGGATTTCCTATGCGGCGTTGGTGGACCTATTCTTCAAGATGCACAACCCCACCCAACTCAACCGCCAGGGACCGGACCACGGCACCCAGTACCGGTCGGTGATCTTCACCCATGGTCCGGAGCAAACACGGATCGCCCGCGAGCGGTTGGAGGCTGCGAAGGCATCAGCCCGCTATAAGGGGCCCATCGTCACCCAGATCGAGCCCGCCCCCACCTTCTGGCCCGCCGAGAATTATCACCAGCGCTATTTCCAGAAACATGGCGGCCACTGTCATGTGAGTTTTGCCGAGTTGGAAAAAGAGGAAGCGGTCAAGTAGCTGGCGCCTTCTCGCGCTCGATCCGTTCCTCGTTCAGCCGCATCGTCACCAGCACGACGATCATGGCGGCAAAGCTGGTCAGCGTTCCGGGAAGCCAGATAATCAGTCCGCCATAGTGCTGGTCATTGAGCGCGGTCATGTCCAACACCCGGCCGCAGATGTTGTAAACCGGATAAAAGTCAGTCATGGACAGCGAGAGGATCGCGCCCAGCACCATTTGCGGCAGCTCGATCAGAAGGATCATCAGCGCCCGCATCAGGTGCGACAGCCGCGCCGGGGGCTTGGAGCGGCTGTCCAGCACCAGCGACCAGAACATCACACCGTTAATCGCCATCGTCCAGTTCATCAGCTCATAGAGGTTCTCGTCCAGCATCACGCGGGTATGTATGGCGGGGATCAGCCAGAAATAAAGCAGTCCCACGAAAAGCACCGGCGCAACTGCAGGATGTTGCATCACATCGAGCATCGCTTGGACTGGACGCGCCTTCACCAGCGGCTTGAGGAATTCGGGCATCCCGGCGAACAGAACCTGTCCGCTCATTCCCAGCGCGATCAAGAAGGCGCCCGCGTGATGCAACACGAAATGCGCCCAGCGGTGCACGAAGAACATGTGCTGGGCGTAATAATCGATGTGCGTTTGCAGCACGATGTAAAAAGACATAACGCCCAGCACGAAGCAGACTTTGCGCCAAAGCGCCGGCTGCCGGTCTTTCGGCAGGACCCGCAAGCCGCGCCAGAACCAGGCCATAGTCAGGAAGGTCGACAGGAATTCCACCCAATGAAATTGCCAGGGAAAGAACACCGGCAGATGCGCGGGGAAGACTTGGCTGACAGCGGAGATCACGCTTCCCGTAACCAGCAGCGCGCCATACCAGACCCAGGGTGAGATACGCGTCATCACGTGACCTTACGCGCCGTTCGCCGGCACGCCAAAGCGTGATAAGGACGCGGCATGCGATATGCGGCGCTCTTTTTTGTCCTCACGCTCACGGCGTGCAGCCGCGAGCCCTTCCACATGACCGATATTTCGGGCGCGATGCCACGGCTTGATTTCCGCCTCACCCGCGCGAGCGATGGCAAGCCGGTGACCGGCGAGAGCTATCGCGGCCAGGTGGTGGTGCTTTATTTCGGCTACACCAATTGCCCCGACATCTGCCCGGCAACCCTGGCCAACATGGCGGGCGTGCTCAGCAAGGTGGGCAGCAAGGATGTCCGCCTTCTGTTCGTGACGGTCGATCCCAAACGCGACACGCCGCCGGTGCTAAACCGCTATGTTCACGCCTTTTCTCCGCAGTTTGACGGCCTGCGCGGCAGCGACGAGGATTTGGCGGACGTGGCGCGGCGCTATCGCGTGGCCTATTCCGTGGATGCTAAACCGCCCTACACAGTTATGCATTCCAACGCGGTGTTTTTTTTCGATCCAGCGGGCCGAATCCGTCTGGTCACCACCGACACCACCGATACCGACGCCATCGCCGAGGATGTAAGACGGCTACTCTAGTTGCCAACTCGCTCGAAAGCTTCACGCGCGACTTCCAACTGGCGACCACCAGAGCGAATCATCAAAAAACGGCCAGCCCAACTTCCCGGAATGAACCATCGACCCTCGATCTCCAGAAAATCATCATCCAATATCCCCTCGTACACGACAGAATGATTGGGCTTTTCCGGTCCCTCATAGCGTTTGATAAAGCTCACAGCTTTGTCGCTTCGATGACCGCACACCATAGCGAGAACGGTTTCTCCTGCCCTAGGGCCTGACGCCCATATCTCGCTCGTTGAGCCAGTAATCTGATGGGCAGTTTCGATCAAAGTAGCGCTGAACTGGCCGGCTCTAAGGGCCGTTGTGTAAGAGAACAACCCCTGCCAAACCCCGGTTAGATTTTCGCCACCCATGGCCCCCCCGCAAGGCTGGCGGTTCGGCTAAATATGCAGCGCCATGCCGTCCGCCGCCAGCACCGCTTCATGCATCATCTCGGAGAGCGTGGGATGCGGGAAGATGGTGTGGCCCAATTCCTGGTCGGTCAGCTCACCGGTCTTGGCGACGACATAACCCTGGATCAGTTCGGTGACTTCCGCGCCAACCATATGCGCGCCCAACAGCTCGCCGGTTTCGGCATCGAACACGGTCTTGACCAGGCCATCCGGCTCGCCCAGCGCAATCGCCTTGCCATTGCCGATGAAGGGGAATTTGCCGACCTTGATCTTCTTGCCCGTCGCCTTGGCGGCGGCTTCGGTCAGGCCCACGCTCGCCACCTGCGGCCAGCAATAGGTGCAGCCCGGCACGTTCGACGTATTGAGCGGATGCACGCCTTTCACGCCGGCGATCTTCTCGGCCACGATCACGCCTTCATGCATGGCCTTGTGCGCCAGCCAGGGCGCGCCCACCAGATCGCCGATCGCCCACACGCCTGGCACGCCGGTCTCGCCCCACTGGTTCACCACCACATGGGTGCGGTCCACTTTGATGCCGGCGGCTTCGAGCCCGATATTCTCGACATTGCCGA
>DATFSP010000222.1:0-8918 GCA_035262545.1 Rhizomicrobium sp.
AGAATCACCGTCCAGACGGGAACGATGCTCATAACGGTACCGTGTCGGAACCGGGCGGCGCTTTCACCGGCGCGGCGGGGCGTCCGCCGCTTACCGGCACGGCGATCGGCACCGGCCCGCGTTTCACCGCCCGCAGCATGAACCAGACACCGACGGGATAGACGATCAGATAAACCACGGCATAACCCAAGAGCGAGACGATCACATCGCCGCCGCTCAAGGATGGCGTCACCGAGTCGGTGGTGCGCATCAGGCCATAGACGGTCCAGGGTTGGCGGCCCACTTCGGTCGTGGTCCAACCCGCCAGCACCGCCAGGAAGCCGATGGGTCCCACACCCATTAGCAGCTTCAGGAACCAGGCGCTGTCGAACAAGCGGTTGGTGAGGCGAAGCAGCCAGCCCAGTGCTACCAGCGCCAGCATTAGAAATCCTAGTCCCACCATGATGCGGAAGGCGAAGAAGGGATAGATCACAGGCGCGCGTGCGCTGGGCGGATAATCCTTCAGCCCCGGCTCCACGCCGTTCACATCATGGGTAAGGATCAAGCTCCCCAACAGCGGCACTTCCAGCACGGCGTGGTTGGTGGCTTGGGCCTGGTCGGGTATGGCGAACAGGATCAGGGGTGCGCGCGCTTCGCGGGTCCAATGCGCCTCGATCGCGGCCAGCTTGGCGGGTTGGTATTTGAGCGTGTTGAGGCCATGTGCATCGCCCAGGAAAATCTGCAGCGGCACCAGCACCGCCAAGAGGCTCAAGGTGGTGGTAATCATGGTGCGGCCTTCGGCAGCATATTGGCGCTTGAGGATCAGCCACGCCGCCACCGCCATCACCACAAAACCGGTGGTGACATAGAAGCCCGTGACCGTATGCATCAGGCGATAGGGAAAGGAGGGGTTGAAGATGATCGCCATCCAGTCCACGGGGAAGAAACGGCCATCCACCAGCTTGTAGCCCGCCGGAGTCTGCATCCAGCTGTTGGTGGCGAGAATCCAGAATGACGACAGCAAGGTGCCGAACGCCACCAGCAGCGCTGCGCAAAAATGTGCCCAGCGCGGCACCAGATTGCGCCCGAACAGCAGCACACCCAGAAAGCCTGCCTCCAGCGCAAACGCCATCAGGCTTTCATAGGCCAGCAGCGGAGAAATGATATTGGCGGTGGCGTCGGAAAAGCGGCTCCAATTGGTGCCGAACTGAAACGGCATCACCACACCAGTGACCACGCCCATGCCGAACGCGATGGAGAAAATGCGCGTCCAGAACAGCGAGATGCGGAGGTAGATTTCTTGGTTGCGGGCGAAATAGAGCCCTTCCATCAGCGCGATATAGGACGCGCAGCCGACCGTGAAAGCCGGCAGCAGAATGTGCCAGGCGATCACCCACCCGAATTGCAGGCGAGACAGGATGACCGGGTCAAGCGCCATGCCGCGACCCTAGCTCGGGGGCTTCGACGCAGCAAACTAATGGACGAAGCCCACGAGGCGCCGCACTTCTTCGATCACAGGCGCGGCGATGGCGCGAGCGCGCTCGGCGCCGGATTTCAATGTGCGGTCGACCTCGGCGGGATCGGCCAGGAGCCGGCGCATCTCCTTGGTTACGGGACCGATTTTGGCCACGGTGAGATCGGCCAACGACTGTTTAAACTGAGAGAATTGTCCGCCAGCGAACTCTCGTATCACCTGGTCGCGATCCTGGTCGGCTAGCGCGGCGTAAATGTTAAGAAGGTTTTCAGCTTCGGGCCGGCCCTTTAGTTCCTCCTTGCTGTAGGGCAGTGGATTGGGATCGGTTCTGGCGCGGCGGATCTTGTTGGCGATAGTGTCGGCGTCGTCGGTGAGATTGATGCGCGACATGTCGCTTTCGTCCGATTTGGACATTTTCTTGGTACCGTCGCGCAAACTCATCACCCTTGTGGCGACGCCGGTGATCACGGGCTCGGGCAATGGAAAAAAATCGGCAGCATCGAAATCATTGTTGAATTTTTGGGCGATGTCGCGCGACAGCTCCAGATGCTGCTTCTGGTCTTCGCCCACCGGCACATGGGTGCCCTTGTAGGCGAGAATGTCGGCGGCCATCAGCACGGGATAGGTATAAAGCCCCACCGAGGCGCGCTCTTTGTGCTTGCCGGATTTCTCCTTGAACTGGGTCATGCGGTCCAGCCAGCCCAGCCGCGCAACGCAATTGAAGATCCAGGCCAGTTCGGCATGTTCGGGCACTTGGCCCTGGTTGAAGATGGGCGTACGCCCGGGATCGACGCCGGCGGCGACATAGGCAGCGGCGACTTCGCGGGTGGCGTGAACCAGTTCCTGGGGCTTGCCATAACCGGCATCGGCTGTGATGGCGTGCATGTCCACCACGCAGAACAGGCAAGGCATCTGGTCCTGCATGCGCACCCAATTCTTGAGCGCGCCCAAATAATTGCCCAGATGCAGCGTGTTGGTGGGCTGCATTCCCGAAAAGACCAGCGGCTTGTGAGTCATATCTTTCCCTTTGGCCTGGGGTTATGCCTTCTCGGGTCCCCGGCCTCAAGGGTTCTCGGCGAGTGCTTTTTTCACGCGTTCGGTGATATCGGCAATGCGCTGTGGGTGGCGGATTTTGTGGCCGTATCCGTCGCGAACATAGAAAACGTCCACCGCCCGCTCGCCATAGGTGGCAATCATTGAGGCGGAGATGGAGAGCCCCGCTTCGAACAATGCCTGGGTCACGTCATAGAGAAAGCCGGGCCGGTCCAGTCCCTCCACCTCGATTACGCTGGCAATTTGTGAGGCGTCGTTGTCGAAATGCACCTTGGGCGTGATTGTGAAGGCTTGAGTCTTGTTCCTGAGCGGCCGCTTGGCGGTCAGCGCACGGCGCGGCCAGACCTCGCCGGTGACGGTCTTTTCGATGATGGCTGCGAGTCGCTTGAGCCGTTCGGGATCGTCGAAGGCCGAACCGTCCGCCTCCTGCACCGAGAAGATATCAAGCGCGAAGCCGTCCGAAGTGGTGGTGACTTTGGCGTCCACGATGGTGCCGCCCGCCATGGCGATGCCGCCGGCGAATTGCGAGAACAGTCCGGGATGGTCGTGAGTGTAAAGCACGATTTCCGTCACGCCCCGGAATGAGTTGGGTTCCGCCGACAGAGTAAGAAGATCTCCGGCGCGGTCGGCCTTGAGCATCAGGCGGGCGTGGCGCTCCTGCTCGTCTGTATTGAAGGCGAGCCAGTAGCCGTCATAGTGGCGCGAGAGCAGCCCCAGGCGTTCCTTTTCCGGCAAATCCACCAGGCGTCCGGCCAGCGCCATCTTGGCCGTCTCCACTCGAGCGGCGCGGGCGGGTGTCTGTTCGCCGCCTGCCATCATCTGCTCCGCGGCATGATAGAGTTCGCGCAGGAGTTGGCCCTTCCAGCCGTTCCACACGCCCGGCCCGACGGCGCGGATGTCTGCCACTGTCAGGACGAGGAGAATGCGCAGCATCTCCGGTGTCTGCACCAGGGCAACGAAATCCTTCACCGTCTGAGGATCGGAGAGATCGCGGCGCTGGGCCGTGTCGCTCATTACCAGATGGTTCTTGACCAGCCAGGCCACCGCCTCGGTGTCGGCGGGCGGCAGCCCCAGCCGTGGGCACAAGCGGAGTGCGATTTCAGCACCCACCTCACTGTGATTGCCCGGCAGGCCTTTGGCGATGTCGTGCAGCAGGATAGCGCAATAGAGCACTTCACGGGAATGGATACGCTTGATCACCTCGCTGGAGAGAGGGTTTTCCTCACGATGTTCACCCCGCTCAATGGTGGCGACATGGCCCACGGCCCGGATCAAATGTTCGTCCACCGTATAATGGTGGTACATGTTGAATTGCATCAGCCCAACGGCATGACCGAATTCCGGCACGAAGCGGGCCAGCACGCCCGCCTCGTTCATCATGCGCAGCGCCCATTCGGGATTGTGGCGCGAGGCGAGTATCTCAAGGAATATGCGATTGGCTTCGGGACTCTGCCGAAGCGATTCCGTGACCAAGTCCAGCGAGCGGGTTAGCGTGCGCAGCGCGTGAGGATGGATGTCAATATTCTTCTCGTCCGCCAGGCGGAAGATGCGCAGGATGTTGACCGGATCACGCACGAAGGCGTTCGCGCCGGCGGTGAGCCGTCCATTCTCGACATAGAAATCGTCTTCGGGGACGCGCGCTTTGAGGAATCCCGGCAGCATCCGTGCCAGAGATGGGCGCGGTTTGCGATTCTGTTCCTCCAGCGCGGCGCAGAAGATGCGGGTGAGATCGCCAACATCCTTGGCCACCAGGAAGTAGGCGCGCATGAATGCTTCCACGGCGCGGCGTGGCTTGATCTCGTCGTGATAGCCCAAGGCCGCGGCAAGGGCCGCCTGGATGTCAAAGGACAGCCGTTCTTCCGGCCGCCCCAGCAAGTAATGGAGATGCACTCGCACGTTCCAGAGAAAGGCCTCGGCCTTTTGGAATATGCGGTATTCGTCGGCGGTAAAGACACTGTGTCTGATCAGGTCGGACGCGTCCTCCACGTGATAGAGATATTTGCCGATCCAGTAGAGCGTTTGGAGATCGCGTAACCCCCCCTTGCCCTCCTTGATATTGGGCTCGACCAGATAACGGCTTTCGCCTTGGCGGGCATGGCGGATGTCGCGCTCGGCAAGCTTGGCTTCCACGAAATCTTGGCCGTTGCCTGTCGCCACCTCTTTCCAGAAGGCGTTGCGCAAATCGTCATAGAGCACCCGGTCGCCCCAGAGAAAGCGCGCCTCGAGAAGTGCGGTGCGGATGGTGATGTCCTGTTTGGCCAGTCGCACGCATTCGCCCAGGCTTCTGGTGGCGTGGCCAACTTTCAGGCCCAAATCCCACAGCATATAGAGAATGAATTCGATGACGCTTTCGCCCCACGCAGTCTGTTTGAAGGGGCGCACGAACAGAAGATCGACGTCCGAGCCCGGCGCCAGCTCACCGCGGCCATAGCCGCCCGTTGCGACTATGGTGAGGCGCTCGGCGGTGGTGGGGTTTTGTGCGTAATAGACATGCTTGACGGCGAAGTCGTAGATCACTTGGATTACGGCATCCTGCAGCGCGGAGAGGGCGCGTGATGCCGCCAATCCTGGCAGGCCCTCCTGTTCCACAGCGCGGCGCACCCGCGCACGCCCCGCCAGGAACGAAGCCTTGATGAGGCCCAACCCATCTTTCCTGAGCGAGCCGGTGTCGGCGCTTGTCCTGGCCAGCGCCGTGAGCGCATGACGCAGCGCCGTGGCGTCGATCATCTCGGCCAAGGCCAATTCGGTGACCGGCCGTTCCAGACCCATCAATGTGCCTTCACGGGAATGAGCGGGCGAGGCAAGGGACCTTCGGTGCGGACCACAACACCGCAGGCGATGCGGCTGCCCGCATTGCCCAAGGGCTGGGTTCGATAATCGTCGCCGCGCTGGTCTAGGATGATGGCGACGCCGTCACGGTCGAAGATGGATCGCTTGCCATTGCCTAAGGCAAAGCCGTTTGCGATCACCGAGGCATGCAATCTGCCGTCGGCGCCTGCAAATTGGTTGGGCAAATCGCCCGCTTCCGGTCCGCCGTCGGCAAGGTAGCCATGTTTGCGGATCACTGGGCCCACCTGAAGGATCGGGCCCGCGCTGGTGAATCCGGTCTTGGGATCGCAATTGCCCGATACATGCAAATGAATGCCATGTGGGCCGGGCGACAGACCCGAAAGGTCGAACTCGATCAGCACGCCCCGATTGACTGTGGAGAATGAGGCGATCCCTACCGGCTTGCCGTCCAAGTCTTTGAGATGGGCTACCGCATGGGGTCGCGCCCAAGCTGGAGTAGACGGCAATAGGGCGGGACCGGTCAGGGTCAGAAGGCCAAAAAACAGGAATTTTCCTCTCATGGAACCAGTGTAGCCGGTCCTATCGCCGGGCTAAAGGGAACCCAAGAGGGCGGCGCGGGTTGAAGCAGATGAAACCTGTCGAAGGGCGACAGGAGAAGATGGTCATGCGTATTTCCAGTCTTGCCATTGTCGTCTCTGTGGCCGCCGGCACGGCGCTGGCGCTGCCTGCTTTGACCGAACGCGCGCTCGCGGTCCAGGACCAGCCGGTGACGATCGGCGGAGTCGAGACCGTTTGCACCGGCGTGGGCTCGGCCAAGGACAATCCCGCGTGGGGCAATTATCAGGTCAAGCTGGTTTTTGCCGACCGAATGGGCCAGGACCTTGCGCAGGAGCATGTCTCGGTGATGCAGGGCGGCAAGCCAATCATCGAAACCGACTGTGACGCGCCCTGGGTGCTGATGAAACTTCCCGCCGGCGAATATAGCGTCGCTGCGACCATTCCCGGTGCAAACGGAGCACGCACCGGCGATGCTAGTTTCACGACCAGCGGTCGAGGTCAGAAGACGGTAACCATCACCATGCCGCAGTCATCGCAAAGCAGAGCGACCGCGCAGTAGATCATTCGCTAAAAAGAAAAAGCCGGCGGCGCGAAAGGGCCACCGGCTTGTTTCCGTTTTCAACGGCCGTTAGGCGGGCTTGAGGTTCGCCGCCTTGGCGCCGCGCGCGTCGGGCACGATATCGAACGAGACCTTTTGGCCTTCGGTCAAGGTGCGCATGCCGGCGGCTTCCACCGCGGTGGCGTGAACGAACACGTCCTTGCCGCCGCCTTCCGGCGCGATGAAGCCAAAGCCTTTAGAGGTATTGAAGAACTTTACGGTTCCGATGGGCATAACTACGTCCTACAAAAATTCCGTTCCGGCGGAATGCCGGAGCGGGTGGAGGTTGGTCGGTCTAAGGCGAAGGGAGTGACTGTCTCGTCCAGGCGCGCACAGAAGGCGGGCAGGATTCTTCTACAGGTGCGCTTCGTCTGTGACGGGTCTCATCTCCAGCGGCCGCGACAATACGCGCAAGCCGACCTATTGGCAATGGATCGAGGAAACCTCATTCAGGGAAGGATATTTGTTTACAGTGGAAAGACGCGAAGACTGCGGGGGTTCTTGCGCGCAACCGCCTTCGATCGCGGCAATTCGCTCACGATTGAAAATTCGTATTAAACTCATCGTGCCGGACGAAAGCGCAAAGAGTTCGCGTGTCATGGCAATAAACCCTCGCTCAAATGCGGCCAAGAGTGCGCTGCCCAGGATTGCGCGCCGGCCGGTCGTATCGTCGATGATGCGGTCCGCGGGCTATGACGATGCTCATGCAGTGCTGGAGATCGAGTTCGTCAGCGGCTATGTCTATCGCTATCACGCAGTTCCGCGGCGCGAATGGAATGAGTTGATGCGGGCCGAATCCAAGGGCCGCTATTTCGACCTCTATATCCGGGACAGATATCCGGCAGTGCGCATGTAGCGGTACTAACCTCCGCTCGTCACGATCTCAATCTTTCCCAAAGGTTCGCTCGCCTCGATCACGTCGCCGACGCGCGCGCCGAGGACAGCTTGCGCGAGCGGCGAGCGGAAACTGATCAGTCCATTGGCGGCATCGGTTTCGTCGATTCCCACGATGCGGAAGGTTTGTTTGCGACCCTTGCGGCCAATGGTGACGGTCGAGCCAAAGGCCACGGTGCCATCCGATGACAGCTGCACCACTTCGGCTGTGAGTTGGCGCTGGGACCAATAGCGCAGGTCGCGCTCCAAGGTTTCGCGCAGCAAGACATTGGTTTCGGTCTTCAATGCGGCTTCAATCCGCGTCACATGCGCTTCGATCTGTGCCATGCCTTTCGGGGTCACCGGGTTCGGGCCTTCTTCGACCATGCGTTCAGGAGGGCGCGCGGATTCGGCGGATTCTTTCATAAAGGCGCGGGACATGCGTGTTTCCTAACTCCTCATGCTGAGCTTGTCGTCGCATGAAGAACGCGTAGAAAGAGGGTTCAATTCTCATCCTTCGACAAGCTTGGGATGAGGATGAATGGCTATCGCGACCGTGAGCCGAAAGTCTTTGGCATATTGGGCCTTCCAGCCCGCTGCAAGCGTTTGCGGCTGCTCTGCTTGCCGGGACGCGAGGGCTTCGCCTCATCCGACAGCGCAATCTCGGCTTCGAACTGGGCGCGGGTCACATCGGATTGCCGGGAAAAAGGATCGTCGCTGATGGTAAGCGCCACGGTCTGAAGTCGCTTGAGTTCGTCGCGCAACCGTGCTGCCGTTTCGAATTCCAGATCAGCGGCGGCGGCCCGCATCTGTTTTTCCAAGTCGGCGATAATGGCCTTGATATTGTGGCCGATGAAGGCGCGTTCGCCTTCGGCCGCTTCCAAGACGCCCGCATCCACGGTGACATGGTCGCGCTCATACATCGAACCCATGATGTCAGCGATGTTCTTCTTCACAGAAGCCGGAGTGATGCCGTGCTCCTGGTTGTAATTCTGTTGCTTGGCGCGCCGCCGTGTGGTCTCGGCCATGGCGCGCTCCATCGATCCCGTCACCTTGTCGGCATAGAGGATCACCTTGCCGTCCACATTGCGGGCGGCACGGCCGATGGTCTGGATCAGCGAAGTCTCGCTCCTGAGGAATCCTTCCTTGTCCGCATCCAGGATCGCCACCAGGGCGCATTCGGGAATGTCCAACCCCTCGCGCAAGAGATTGATGCCGATCAGCACATCGAATGCGCCCAGGCGCAGGTCGCGGATGATCTCGATCCGCTCCAGGGTCTCCACATCGGAATGCATGTAGCGGACACGGACGCCTTGCTCATGCATATATTCGGTCAAGTCTTCTGCCATCTTCTTGGTGAGCGTCGTGACAAGGGCACGATAGCCGCGCCGCGCGACTTCGCGGCACTCGGCGATCAGGTCGTCGACTTGCGTCTCCACCGGCCTGATTTCGACCGGGGGATCAATTAGGCCCGTAGGGCGAATTACCTGTTCGGCAAAGATGCCGCCGGTGCGCTCCAATTCCCATGGCCCCGGCGTCGCCGAGACATAGACGGACTGGGGCCGCATCGCGTCCCATTCCTCGAATTTCAGC
>DATFSP010000223.1:0-2758 GCA_035262545.1 Rhizomicrobium sp.
AGATGATGAGGCCGCTGGCGCGCTTGATCGAAGGATCCTCGATCAATGGATTGGAAATCGCCGCCACGGCGGCATCGAGCACGCGCTTGGGTCCGGAAGCCTCGCCCCTGCCCATCATGGCCTTGCCCTTCTCGCGCATGACGGTGAGAACGTCGGCAAAATCGAGATTGATCAGACCTTCCTTGACGACAAGGTCGCTGATGCAGGCCACACCCGAATAAAGCACTTGATCGGCCATGGCGAAGGCATCGGTGAATGTGGTCTTCTCGTTGGCCACCCGGAACAGGTTCTGGTTCGGGATAACCAGCAGGGTGTCCACCGCCTTGAGCAGTTCCGCGATGCCTGCCTCGGCAAAGTGCATGCGGCGCTGGCCCTCGAAGTGGAATGGCTTGGTGACCACGCCGATCGTGAGAATGCCAAGCTCACGCGCAGTTTTGGCTATCACGGGCGCAGCCCCGGTGCCGGTACCGCCGCCCATGCCGGCAGTGACGAACACCATGTGTGCGCCGCTCAAATGATCCTGGATTGCCTCAACGGCCTCTTCGGCTGCGGCGCGCCCCACTTCGGGCCGCGAGCCGGCCCCGAGGCCTTGGGTGACCTTGGTGCCCATCTGGATGACGCGCTCGGCCCTCGACGTGGTGAGCGCCTGTGCGTCGGTATTGGCGACGATAAATTCGACGCCCTGCAACCCGGACGCGATCATGTTGTTCACGGCATTGCCGCCGGCGCCACCGACGCCAAGAACGACAATGCGCGCCTTCATTTCGCGAATATCGGTCATGTTGGCCATTTTTGCCTCACGATTTCTCTTGCGAGCGGGGGATGAGGACATGGACGCCTACCTATGGGCTTTGCGGTCTGCTGCCACCAATTCCGCGGCGAGATGCCCCAGTCGGCGGCGTCCAGCCTGGTCGTGACTGTCGATCGGGCCACCTCGGCCACCGGCCATCAACTGGCCTTCAAGCCGCGCCGCAGCCTCCCTGGCCGCCATGGTCTCGGCAGTCGCCTGCAGCAGCTCGACCATCAGCCGATCGGCGCGCTCGCGCTCACGCTCGAAATCGGCCCGGTGACCCGCTGCCGTTGTCTGGAGCCGCGCGATCTCGGCCTGCAGCGCCATGATCTTTACCTCCAGAGCGACGTTGCCCGCCTCACCACGACGACCTGGTGACCTTGGCGTATGCCGTATTTCCGAAAGATCCACGCTCACCATTGCTTTGCCGTCATCCGAAAGTGAGCGCGGCAAGTGGAGCCGCTTGGCAAGCGAACGGGCGGCCTTCGTCGAGATTGTCAGGCGGACGCCAAGCTCCGCATATGTCAGTGTTTCAACAGGCATCGGCTGCTTTCCTGGAACGCACCGGGCGGTCTGTTAACCGAAAAGTAACGGCAGGCTAGGCTGCGATGGTTAAGAGACCGTTAACGGCGGGCCGCAATCCCCAACCGAGCGTGCCGCGGGGAGGATGCGTTAGCCCATCTGACTTCGCCCCCCATCGCAGGCGCATGCCGAGCCAACCTCGCCTTTGTGGACGCCACAGGATTGCCATCCGCACCAGCGCCTCAGCCTTTCTCCGCTTGACGCTTTGGCATCGCCATTTCTCAAGCGGGCACGTTGGCTCTCGCGATGCCGGTCAGGCCGGGCCAACGCTGGACCACCAAAGCCGATTCCCCTCGAAGAAATCACCATTCGATCTGGCTAACCGCGCACGAGGCTCGCATTCGGTCAAAGAAAACAGACTTTCCGCCGTCTCTCACCTCTGTGTATGCTCTCACCCCGGGCTCGGGGCACTGAATGCTTTGAACGCGTACCGCGCAAAAGGATCGCGCTTTACCGTTTTATCAGGGGAAGAAACAATGAATCGAATACTGACCATGCTCGCCATCGGCGCCAGTCTGTTCGCCGGCATCGCCTCGCCTGCGCAAGCGATGTCGGAGCTATCGCTGGCCCGCATCGATTGCGGCACGCCGCAGGCGCCGATCGCCGTCAACGAGCGCTTCTCGGATACTTTTGCCTACGGCGATAAAAGGATTCAGTTCGTCTTCAGTTGCTATCTCATCAAACATGGCGACGATTATATGCTGTGGGACACCGGCCATGCCATGACAGCGCCCAACGTCGCGCCAAAAGTGAGCCTGGTCGATAACCTCGCCAAGATCGACGTCAAACCCGACCAGATCAAATACGTCGGCATCAGCCACTATCACGCCGATCACACCGGCCAGGTTGCTTCATTTCCGAAGGCAGCTCTTTTGATTGGCGCCAGGGAATGGGACGCTATCTCCAGCCCCAAGCCGCCTGAAGGCGCGAACGTCAAGCCGTTCGAGAGCTGGATCAAAGGTGAAAGCAAGGTCGAGCCGCAACTTCTCGACAAGGACGTCTTCGGCGACGGCACGGTGATCATGCTGCGCACACCGGGGCACACCCCGGGCCATTCCAGCCTGCTGGTCAAACTGCCGCAGATGGGCCCCGTGATCATCACCGGCGATGCGGCCCACTTTCGTGAGAACTTCGATTCGGACGGCGTGCCCTCGTTCAACTATGACCGCGCCCAGACCGTGGCCTCGATCCAGCGCCTGAAGAGGATCGCGGAAAATCTCAAGGCCACGGTCATCATCCAGCACGACGCGCGCGATGTCGAAAAATTGCCGGTATTTCCCGCGTTTGCGAAGTAGGTGCGCGCTCAGAAGTTCGTAGGGTGGAATGACGACCTGTCCGCCCTACCGCTGCTCGCCGGGCTAATAACGATACCACCGGTATATGAGA
>DATFSP010000224.1:0-8342 GCA_035262545.1 Rhizomicrobium sp.
GGAAAAATTGGCCAGCGCCCTGGACATGCTGCTTGAAGCGGAAGCATTGAGCCGTACCACCGCGGTTCCTGCCCAGGCCGTGTGCGGCCGCGCGCTGATGAATATCGCCGCCTTGGCGAAAGGGCGATAGGGCTGACCTAAATGCTGAAAGTGCGTGTGATTCCCTGCCTCGATGTGAAGGATGGCCGTGTGGTCAAGGGCATCAATTTCGAGCAGTTGCGCGATGCCGGTGATCCGGTCGAGCAGGCGATCGTCTACGATGCGGCCGGCGCCGACGAGCTTTGCTTTCTGGATATCACCGCAAGTCACGAAGCACGCGGCACGTTGCTGGATGTGGTCAGACGCACGGCTGAGGTTTGCTTCATGCCGCTGACTGTGGGTGGCGGCGTGCGCAACTTGGATGATATACGCGCGCTGCTTCTGGCTGGCGCAGACAAGGTTTCAATCAACACCGAAGCAGTCTTGCGCCCCGAATTCGTGCGCCAAGCGGCGGAGAAATTTGGCAGTCAATGTATCGTAGCGGCGATTGACGCCAAGCAGGGAGCCCATAATCACAATGGTCCGCCCTTCGAAGTCTTTACTCATGGCGGGCGGCGCGCTACGGGGATCGACGCGGTCGCGCATGCCAGAAGGCTGGTGGACTATGGCGCCGGCGAAATTCTTCTGACTTCCATGGACCGCGATGGCACCAAATCGGGTTATGACATCCAACTGACTCGCGCGGTGAGCGATGCGGTTCCCGTGCCGGTGATTGCTTCAGGCGGGGTGGGTTCGTTGGACGATCTTGTCAACGGCGTTACCGAAGGTCATGCCAGTGCCGTCCTGGCAGCTTCGATCTTTCATTTTGGCCAAGCCAGTATCGCGCAGGCCAAGGCCGCGCTAGCGGCGGCGCACATTCCGGTGCGTACATAAGCGCTGCCGGCCTGCGTTAGCGGGGCGCGCGTCCTAGCCGTTGCAATGGCAGGCATTTGCCCTAAATTCGCTGCCCATGGACGATCCCCGCCCCGCTTCCATCCACTCGCTTGTGCGCAAAGGCTTAGGGCCTGCCCAGCCGGTCAAGGCGGGCCCCGCCAGGATCAACCGCACAATGCGTCCGGAAGACGTGTTCCGTGCCACCCTGTCGGATTGTCTGGCGCAATTGACCGCGAACGTCGCCACCCTGCGGGCAGGCCGCTCGGTCGAAGGTTTGCATCAATTGCGCGTTGCTCTCCGCCGGTTGGAAGTGCTGCTCAAGGCCTTCGGCGAGGAGTTTCAACAAGCGTGGCTGGGCGAATTGCGGGGCCGCGCCAAGATCCTGTGCAGCCGCCTGGGCCCTGCCCGCGATCTGGACGTTTTTCTTACTGAGCTTCTCGAAGCGCCTGCAGAAGAGAGGGAGCGCGATGCGTTCCTTAACCTCCGTGCCCGAATGGAGGACATGCGCGACAGGGCCTGGAAGGAGGCGACCGAGTCCGTCGCGGGTGCAGATTTTGCGCTCTTCACGGAGGATGTCGCGGCCTTGGCCCATTCGCGGTTGCCGCTGGCGCGCGACACGAAACTGTCCAGGGTGGCAAGGCGCTTGCTCGACCGGCAACAGGCGCGCGCGCTGAAGCGGGGGCGCAAGGCCCAGGATGCCGACGAAGTCCATTTGCATCGTTTGCGCATCGCGCTCAAGAAATTGCGCTACACCGCCGAATTCCTGGCACCGCTCTATCCCAAGCGCAAAGTGAAGCAGTATGTGCGCGAATTGCGCGGACTTCAGGAACATTTGGGCGCCATCAACGATATCGCCCATGTCCGCGCCACTATGGCGACGTTGCTGCGCGAACCCGAGAGCAAGCGGATAGCGCCGGGCGAGCGATTTGCGGCGGGTCTGGTGGCGGGCTGGTATCGGGCACAGCGGCCTCATATCGCCAAACAGGCACTCAGACGCTGGAAGAGATTCAGCAAAGTCAAACCCTTCTGGATTTAGCCGGGATCTCTTATATCGAGAGCCGCTGCGGTTCGTGCGAAGCGGCGCCGGAGGACAAAGTCCGGATCGGCCGCAGTGCCGCTACGGCCATCGCTCTTTTCCTGTTCACGCCAAAAACATTCCGGCTAAACAGGCTCGATTCTAACCCGCAATTCCACGTTCAACGCATGAATGACGGGAACGCCGTCGCGCGCCAAGCTGAGGATCATGACTCTGGAAACATCGAGCTCCGCCGGCATCGGCGTTCTCATGTCCCAATCGCTCGCCAAAGTATAGGCGGCGCGAAGCACGCCCAGATGCGCTACGGCAATGGCGTCACGCTCAGCGCGCGCCACATCCTTCAGAAACGATGCCACGCGGGCGTGTAACTCCTCCGTTGATTCGCCTTCTGGAGGACGAAATTCGAGTCCGTGTCCGGCTCGTGTGAAGGCGTCCTTGCCATCGCGCGCCAAAATCTCGGCACGACTCAACCCTTCCCATTGGCCCCAATTCTGCTCCATCAGGCGCGGATCCAAAATGGGGTCGATAAACCCCAGCGCTTCAGCGGTCTGGCGCGCGCGCTGCATTGGACTGGCGTAGGCGCGTGCGGCTTCGAAGGACAGGGGCGGCAGAAGTCCCCGCACCTGCATCAGGCCTTCTTCGCTCAAAGGGATGTCCGTCCGGCCTTGGATGCGGCCTTGCGCATTCCATGCCGTTGGCCCATGGCGCAAGAGCGCCAATTTCAAAGATCTATCTCCACCAGTACCGGCACATGGTCCGAGGCTTTCTGCCAGCCGCGCATCTTCTTGAGGATGCATTGCGATTTGAGCGCGCTTTTGAGTCCTGGGCTCAGCCACACATGATCGAGGCGCCGCCCGCGATCCGACGCTTCCCAATCCTGGGCCCGATAGCTCCACCAGGAATAGATTTTTTCATGTTCCGGAATGAAGGCACGGGTGGCGTCGGTCCAGTCGAACGCCGCCTGAGCTTCACCCAGAAGACGGGTTTCCACCGGCGTGTGACTTACCACGTCCAGAAGCTGCTTGTGACTCCAGACGTCATTTTCCAGCGGCGCCACATTGAGATCGCCTACCAGCATCAGCGGTTCTCTGCGCGAGAGTTTGCGCGCAGTGAAGGTTTTTTCCATCTCGCTGAGGAAATGCAATTTGTGGGCAAATTTCTCGTTCTTTTTGGGGTCGGGAATGTCTCCGCCCGCCGGCACGTAGAAATTATGAAGCTCCAGACCGTTCTCGAACGTCACCGCCATGTGCCTGGCATGACCCTCGCGGCAAAAATCCTGGGTACCGGTCCTTTTGAAGGGCGTCCGCGAGAGCACGGCAACTCCGTGATACGCCTTTTGACCGCGGATTGCCTGGTGGACGTAGCCTAACTTGGCCAGGGGGGCTTTGGGGAAAAGCTCGTCTACGACCTTGGTTTCCTGCAGGCACAGGACATCCGGTTGATGCTCTCGCAAAAACCGGGTCAGGAGGTGGATGCGGTGCCGCACCGAATTGATGTTCCAGGTGGCGATTTTCACGGATTGCAATCCCTTTATGCTGCAAGTGCGTACCGACTTAATGGAATATTATTGCGCGCCGAATAAGTCTTATACATCAATGTAGTATCGTCATTCACCAATGATTGACGTTGACATTTAGGTCGTAAATCATTCACTTGAATGCGCTCTCATCGCTACTTATATCGCAGTGCAGCATAAGACCCAATTCCGGGTCTGTTTTGAGGGAGCCATCCATGGCTATTTTTTCTAGTCCCAGCGTCTCCATCCTCGACAAAGTGACCGGGGCGGTCACTTTCCTAAGCGCCGTCCTGATCCTTGCCACTCTGGCCGCGGCCGTCTAATGACGCCAATGGCCAGCGCGCTCGAGGACTGACATCGAGCGGGTCGCGCCCACCCAGGGCGTACCGCTCGAGCCCAGCCCAGGCGATCATGGCCGCATTGTCTGTGCAGTAAGCGGGCGGCGGGACCCGAATCTCAAATCTGTGACTTTCCGCCAAATGCTTCAAGCTTTCGCCAATCGTTCGGTTGGCGGCCACACCGCCGGCAACCACCAGAACGGGCGCCGCTGCCTTGGGAAAATCCCCGCGAAATTGGCCCATGGCCTGGGCGGTCCGATCGCAAAGGATATCGATCACCGCCTTTTGGAATGACGCGCACACGTCATCGATTTGCACCTCTCTCTGCGCCGTCAGCTGACGCACCGCTGTCTTCAAGCCGGAAAAAGAAAAATCCATGCCGCCACGGCCCAACAAGGGCCGAGGCAAGGCATAGGCGTGTGGATTTCCGCTCGCTGCCCGCTTTTCCACATTCGGACCGCCGGGATAGGGCAGACCGATCAGCTTTGCGGTCTTGTCGAAGGCCTCCCCCACTGCATCATCCATGGTGCTGCCATAAAGGCGGAACTTTATCGGTCCCTCCACCGCCAGGATTTGGCAGTGGCCGCCAGAGATCAGGAGCAGCAAAAAAGGAAAAGTAACGCCATGGGTAAGCCGGGCCGTAAGCGCGTGTCCGGCCAAATGATTGACCGCCAGAAGGGGTTTTCCAGTCGCCAGCGCCAAGGCTTTTGCAGTGGTGAGGCCCACCATCACTCCGCCAATCAAACCGGGGCCTGCGGTGGCGGCGATGGCATCCACATTTTCCAGCGTGATGCCTGCCTGCGAAAGCGACTGCTCGACCAAGTCATCCAATATTTCCAGATGGGCCCGGGAGGCGATCTCCGGCACAACTCCGCCATACGGCGCGTGCGCCTCATTCTGGCTGAAGACAATATTGGACCGAATCCGGCCCGGACCGGGCGGCAACCCTGTGACCACGGCAGCGGCGGTTTCGTCGCAGCTGGTTTCCAGGCCTAATATCGTCAAATCGTCCAAGGGAGATCCTTCGTCTCCTCTAAATCAGACGAGGGGCGGCCAAAGCAAGGAAGAACGGGTGAAGATTCTGGTCACAAGGCCCATTCGGGATGGCGAGGAGATCGCCCGCCGCCTAGCCACCATGGGTCATGAAGCGCTGTTAGCCCCTCTGCTGGCTGTCCAATTTTTCGAGGGCGCGCCTCTAGATCTTGCCGGCGTTCAAGCCATTCTGGTCACAAGCGCCAATGGGGTCCGGGCGCTGGCGCGACACACCTCGAACCGTGATATCGCCATTTTCGCGGTGGGTCCGCAAAGCGCGGAAGCCGCAGAGAGAGAAGGCTTTGTCCGCGCACGGACTGCGGACGGTGATGCCATGGCCCTGGCCGCCGCGACTGCCAATTGGGCCGATCCCCGCGACGGCCTTTTGCTGCATGCGGCCGGAGAAGAAGCAAGCGACGCATTATGCGAGAAACTGAGGACACAAGGTTTTGCCGTAAAGCGGCAAACGCTTTATCGCATGGAAAAAGTGGAGCAATTGCCCGGCGACGCGGCGCAAGCCATTCGCCACGGCGATGTTCAGGCGGCCTTGTTTTTCTCTCCGCTAAGCGCCGGTCTATTTGCTGACTGCGTGAAGAAGTCCGGTATTTCCACCGATCGCCTGACCGCCATCTGCATTAGCCCCAGTACCGCCGGATCTCTCAAGGATCTGTCCTTTGCCGAAATCCGCATTGCTGCCGAACCAAATCAGGCGGCACTACTCGCCTGCCTTTGATCCGGACCCGGCAGCCTGCCGGTTCGACGCGAAGATCGCCAATTCGGCCGCGGCGTGGGGCATCAATTGCGAGGGCGCTCGATCCATTCGGGATCGCGCGCGGCAATTTCTTCGTGCGCATAGCCAGAAAGCTCCGGGCCGACGGGACCCGCGCATTCTGCCAACTCAGCAGAAGTCAATGGCGACGCGCGATGACTGTGAAAAGACAAAGATCCGCAGCGCGCTCCCGGCGCTTACATCAGTGTCGCGAAGTGGCGAATTTCACGCGGTTTCAATCCGGATCAGAGATAGCGCGTCATTGGCAGCCTTGAGCGCGATATCGCGGCTTTCCCCCGTCGCCAGGACCATTGCGCCGGGGGGTCTTTTGTCACTGGCCTTCGGTATCACATCCCCAGGCTTGGCGGTGACGACCAAATCAGCAACACCGGCGACACGACGCGCATCTTCCGCGCCTTTAATGGCGGTCACCCTGCCCGGCGTGGGAAAGGCATAGCGCTGCACCACCGGCACAAAGTGATTGGGCGTGACCTCCTCCTCCGTCACTTCCTCTCCGAGCGCAACCTTGATGGCAGCGCCGATAAAATCGACGCCCGTGTTCAAGGGGATTTCCTTGGTGCAGAAAAATCCCCCCGAAAGCCTCGTCGCCAATTCGATCACATGGGGCTCGCCGTCATGCACTACGATATCGACCTTCACTGTTCCTTCGGTGACGCTCATGGCTTTTGCGGCGCGCGCCACCAGGTCCCGCACCTTATGCTGGACTTCTTCGGGCAGTTGGCTCGGCAGATCGCCGCCATTCTCAATGAAGAATGGAGCGTAACGCTCCAGATATTCGTAATTGCGGTCTGAGAAGCCGGGCGTGAAACAGCGCCCGCCGGTAACCAGGCTTTCAGTAGAGACCTGGGGACCTTCCAGATATTGCTCCACCATCACGCGCTGGGTGGGAGAATAGGATCGCGCCAGCATGAAGGCCTTGGCGAGGTCCTCGACTTTGGCTACGCGCTGCACGCCGCGCCCTCCTCTGCCGTCTACAGGCTTGATCACAAGGTCGCGGCCGCGCTCCACCGCAACGCGCTGCAATTCCTGTGGGGTGGCGACTTCGCGAAACCACGGCACGGCCACGCCTGCGTCGCGAAAGCACTTTTTCATCGCCAGCTTGTCGCATGCCAATTCCGCTACTCGGACCGGCAATCCGGGCAAGTTCAGGCGGTCGGCCACTATGGCCGCGGTGATGGGCGCGTCGGCCGCAACACAAAGCACGCCGTCAATCTTGCGGATTTTGCGGTTGTAACGCGCGGCCGCCGCCGCGGTCTCTTCCGAGCCATATATGTCAGCGATCAGGCAGGAGTCGGCGAACGCAAATCCGGGCGCCTCTGGATCAAGATCGGAAACGACAACATTCAGTCCCATCTCCTTGGCACGCTTGGCCGCGTCAGCCGCTTCGACACCGCCCGAGACGATCAAAATTGTCTTGCCGCTGGTCATAGGAGGTATTCATTCCTTAGAAATAAAGATCGCCATTGACGTTGAAAGTCTGCGCGGTGATGTAGACGGCAGAGATAGACCGTCAGCTCCCTCGTGAAGCATTCCAGCAGATAGGAATAGTGGAGGGAATTTTGGCCGCAGAAATCGCAACGCGGCCGGTCGGCGAGCATGGGCCAAATCCAGCGAAGATCCGGTAACCATTGTCCGCCGGTCGGCGTTAAATTTCTAATAATTGACACATATACCGGGGCGTTCCGCATAGCCCGTGGCACGGCACCTGCCTGTCAGCGGGGCGGCAAAGGTGGCGAAGGGCGACAAATTCAGCCGCGACCAAGGCTTGCAGGTTCAGACTTAGAACCGAGCGGCGTGGACAGTGCCTGCAGCCGTTCTTATCTTCTCGCCAGGCTTCAACCAAAGGAATGATGATGCCCTCGCCCCGTCCCGCCCTGCTTTGCATCCTCGATGGCTGGGGCTGGCGGGAAGACAAGCAAGACAACGCTATCGCTGAGGCGTGCACCCCCAACTACACCCGTATGCTGAAAGATTGTCCGCATGCGTTGCTCTCCACTTCGGGCCGGGCGGTCGGCCTGCCACATGGCCAAATGGGCAATTCCGAAGTGGGACACATGAATATCGGTTCGGGCCGGGTCGTGGCGCAGGACCTGCCCCGAATCGATGTGGCGATTGAAGATGGTTCGCTCGGCGGCCGGCCCGTCTTGCGGGAACTAATCGCGAAAACCCGGGCGGCCAACGGCGCCGTCCACCTGATGGGCCTGCTTTCGCCGGGAGGGGTCCATTCCCACCAGGATCATATGGCGGCGCTGGTCAGGATACTTGCCGAGGCCAAGCTTCCCGTGTTTGTCCACGCCTTCCTGGATGGGCGCGACACGCCGCCCAGAAGCGCCAAGGACTTTATTGAGAAATTCCTCAGGGACATCGAAGGCGCGCCCGGCGTGAGGATGGCGAGCGTGTCGGGCCGCTATTACGCCATGGACCGCGACAAACGCTGGGACCGGGTGAAGAAAGCCTATGATGCGCTGGTGGACGCGAACGCGCCCCGTCAGTCGGACATATTCGCCGCTCTTGACGCGTCATATGCCGGGGAAGCCGGCGACGAGTTCGTGGTACCCGCGGTCTTGGGCGATTATGCCGGCATGGCCGATGGCGATTCGCTGTTGTTCGCCAATTTCCGCGCCGATCGCGCGCGCGAGATTTCGCTAGCCCTGCTAGACAAGGGGTTTAATGGCTTCGAGCGGGCGCGCGTGGTGAAATTCTCAGCCGCCGCCGGTG
>DATFSP010000225.1:0-13393 GCA_035262545.1 Rhizomicrobium sp.
ACATCTGGAGCGACGGTGGACTGTTTCCCACCGGACTTCGGGGCTTTCTTGCATCTTTGCCGATTGCATTTTTCGCGTTCGGGGGTAGCGAATTGGTGGGGCTTGCCGCAGGCGAGGCCGAACGGCCCGAGCAGTCTTTGCCGCGCGCGATCAATGGTGTCATCGCGCGAATCCTGATCTTCTACATCGGCTCGCTCACCGTGGTGATGGCATTGATCCCCTGGCGACAGATCGTGCCGACGGAAAGTCCGTTCGTGCTGGTCTTCGCGCGCATCGGATTGCCGGCGACCGCCGCGATCATCAACGTGGTCCTGATTTCGGCGGTGCTGTCCTCGTGCAACAGCGGACTGTACGCTGCGGCGCGGACACTGCGGTCGCTGGCGGCAAAGGGTCACGCGCCGGGATTTCTTTCTTCCGTGGATGGCCGCGGCGTCCCCGTCCGCGGCATCAGCGCGTCAGCGGCGGCTATGTTCGGCGGCGTGATCCTGAATTATTTCGCGCCCGGAAAGGTGCTGGAATACATCATTGCCTCTTCCGCCGTTCTGCTAATGGGCACCTGGGTCAGCATTATCATCAGCCATATAGGATTCCGCGGCCGCTCTCCCGTGGCCGTTCACAAATTTCCTATGCCGTTGTATCCATGGGCGAGCTGGATTGTTCTCCTATTCATTGGCGGCATCGCCTTGATCATGGCGACGATGCTGCAGATGTATGTGCCCATTGGTTTTGTCGCGGGTTTTTACGCCATCCTGATGGCGCTTTATGGGCTGGGCGCAATTCGCCCCATCCTGATCGGCCAGGACTGACATGACGCGCGCAGATGTCCCCCTCTCAATTCGGGAGCTGGACGAGAAGGACGCACTCAAAGATTTCCGTGCGCGCTTCGCGCTGCCGCCCGGCGTGATTTATCTCGACGGCAATTCCCTGGGCGCATTGCCCGGCGCCACTGTGCCGCGCTTGGATGATGTCATCCGGCGGGAGTGGGGCGTTGGCCTGATCCGCAGCTGGAACGATCATGATTGGGTGGGAGCATCGAGGCGCGTGGGCGACAAGATTGCTGCCCTGATCGGCGCGAGTGATGGTGAGGTCGTGGTCGCGGATTCGACCTCAGTCAATCTCTTCAAGCTTTTGATGGCCGCCATTGCTGCGCGGCCTGGCCGCAAGATCATCGTGTCGGAAGCGGGGAATTTCCCTACTGATCTATATATCGCCCAAGGCATCACGGCATTGTTGCCGGGGCTGTCGCTCCGTGCCGTAGCCACCGAGGAAATTTCCGATTCCATCAACCAGGATGTCGCAGTCCTGTTGCTCACCCACGTCCATTACAAAACCGGGCATAAGCATGACATGGCGCGCATCACGAGGCGTGCCCATGAATGCGGCGCATTGGTGATCTGGGATCTCAGTCACAGTGCGGGCGCAGTGGAGGTCGATCTCGGCGGCACCGGCGCCGATCTCGCGGTGGGATGCGGCTACAAATATCTCAATGGCGGACCGGGCGCGCCCGCCTTCCTTTATGTCGCCCGCCACCTGCAGAAGGACTTGAAGTCTCCCATTACCGGGTGGTTTGGACATTCCGAGCCATTCGCCTTTGCCGGCGAATTCTATCCCGCACCCGATGTCAACCGTTTCCTGAGCGGAACGCCGCCCGTGCTGGGCGTCACCGCGCTGGAAGTGGGTGTGGATCTTCTAGGCGAAGCACCTCGCGACCTTCTTTTTCAGAAATCACGCGATCTCTGTTCGCTCTTTATCGAGTTGACGGACTTATGCCCTGGGCTCGCGCTCGTGACTTCACGCAATCCCCAGACGCGGGGAAGTCATGTTTCGCTTCGTCATCCCGACGGTTTTTCTGTTGTCCAGGCATTGATTGCGGAAGGCATCATCGGCGATTTCCGCGCACCCGACATTATGCGCTTCGGCTTCGCCCCGCTTTATCTGAGCTTTGCCGATGTATGGCGGGCAGCGTCTTCCTTGCGCGACGTGCTGGCGATGCGCAAATGGGATGATGCACGCTTTCGCAGACGCGCGCGCGTGACGTAACTTGTCGAACCCCCAAGCACATTAGTCACAAAAATCGCCCGCCATCCCGAGGCGCTATCCACAGCGAATTCAAGCCGCTTGAGCAGGAAAGCGCGGTCCAGTGGGCCGTCGGTCAAAAATAGAAATTCATCCCGAAACTGAGCGAGAGCGAATAATTGTTTCGATCTCCCATCGAGAGCGGCTGATAGCGGGTAATAAGATGGAGTTCATAGCCGTCGGCCAACGCGAAAGAGAAGCCTGGACCCACGCGCCAATCGAACTCGGTGCCGTGGAAGATGGTATTTCCCGTCCGGATCGACTTGGTCTGGCCATTCTCCTGAACGACGGAATAGGTCGCCCGGCTATCCCCATAATTCACTTCGGCCATGCCGGCAGAGAGAACGATGTTCAGAAAACCGCCGATCGGCACATAATAAAGCGCGTCCCCCGTCAGCATGTTGATGCGGAGATTATCCGGCGTCTGTTCCCCCCGGCTTGTGCCATAGCCGAGTTCGCCGGCTAGATTCAGATTGTCAAAGCGGTAGCCGGCGTGAAAGTCGCCCCCGATCGTGCTCTGCGGAAAAGTGGTTGTGTTTGCTTGATTAACATCAAGGAGGTTGGCGTTGAGATTGACTCCCACATAGGGGGCGGCTTCGGCGGCCCCCGACGGCAAAAGCAGGGCCGCGGCGGCGGCAATCAGAGTGCGTTTCATGATCAATGCGATTCGATACCAGACCAATTTATGGAGGGCCAAACAGAAGAGCCGCTAAATAAGCAGTAATCCGATCGCGGCGAAAGCTGGTAAATTTACGACAGGCACCCAAATTTCGAGTTGGCGGGCCCCCGGCGGTGGCCAACCGCCCGGAATAGAGGCATACGCGTGATGTTGATGATAAGTCCGGCGTGGCCCAAAGGGACAAAGCCATGAAAACAGCCATCTGGATCGCGGCAGTTGCGCAGATCTTCGCTGCCTCACCTTCTTTCGCACAGTTGTATGCCGCCGCGGGCTTCAACAATCTTCATCAGCCGAACGATACAGTCCCGGGCGCTGATGCCGGCTTGGGCTATCGCGTGGGACAATATTTGGGCGTCGAAGGCGGGTACGAAGGCGCCTATAGCAACATCCCTTTCAGTGGCGCCTATCTGGTGGGGATACTCTATTTGCCGTTGGGCCGTACTGGCTTCGAAGTCTATGCGGATGCTGGCGGCCTCGTGCTGACCGGCGAGACTACGGACACCACAGGCACATTCACCCATTGGGCCTCAGGTCTGCGCGCCGACGCCGGGCTCCAATATGACATTACGCCCGTCTGGGGGATCCGCGCCGCTTATCGTTTTCAGACGCCGTTGGCGCATATGACGGCCGAAACCATTGGCCTCACCTTCAGCTTCTGAAACTCTGGTCCCTTCAGTTTCCGATCGCCGCGCCTGCGGGACTGCGTCCATCATTGGCGCCATAAAGCACCCGCTTGCCATTCTTGGTGCTGATGATGATGCCCTCGGCCGCGCCCCAGGGACGATTGTCGGTAAAATGATAGCCGTCGCCTTCCAATTCCTTGCGGACCTCGGGTGTCACGGCGTCCTGCTCAACATAGATCGTGTCGGGCATCCATTGGTGATGAATGCGCGGGGTGTCGATCGCAGCTTGGATGTTCATGTGATGGTCGATCACGTTGAGGATGGATTCCAGCGTGATGGTAATAATGCGCGAACCACCTGGGCTGCCCGTCACCATGAAAATCTTGCCGTTCTTGGTAATGATTGTGGGGCTCATGGAGGAAAGCGGTCGCTTGCCGGGCTGGATGGAATTGTTGTCGCCCTGGAGCAACTCGTCCATATTGGGCGCGCCCACCTTGGACGTGAAATCATCCATTTCATTGTCGAGGAAGAAGCCCGTATCGCCCGCGATGACCTCCGCGCCAAAGCCGCCATTGATGGTGTAGGTGACTGAGACGGCGTTGCCGTCCTTGTCCACTACGGAATAATGGGTGGTCTGGGCGCTTTCATGGGGCGCGACTCCGATCTTCACCTCGGCCGACGGTGTCGCCTTGACCGGATCAATCTTGGCGCGGATGTCGGCGGCGTGCTTGGCGGATAGCAGCTTGTCGATGGGATTCTTCACGAAGGCGGGATCGCCCAGCGAGAAGTTGCGGTCCACATAGGTATGACGCATGGCTTCCACCATATAATGGACGCTCTTTGCGGAATGGACGGGATATTTGCCCATCGGATAGCCCGACAAGATGTTCAAAATCTCGCACATCGAGGTGCCGCCGGATGATGGCGGCGGCGAAGAGATGATGTGATAACCGCGATAGTCACAGTTGAGCGGCGCACCTTCCGTCACTGTGTAATCGGCAAAATCCTTCGTGGTGAGGAGGCCGCCATTAGTCTTCGACGCGTCGACCACGCGTTTTGCGAT
Organism: Rhizomicrobium sp.; assembly: GCA_035262545.1. Taxonomy (GTDB): domain Bacteria; phylum Pseudomonadota; class Alphaproteobacteria; order Micropepsales; family Micropepsaceae; genus Rhizomicrobium. The sequence continues at coordinate 4,442 of DATFSP010000225.1, forward strand.
ATCGCCCTTGTAAAAGACGTCGGGGCCTTGCGCGGAAACCTCTTTCAGGGTGGCAGCCAATTGCTTTTGCACCAATCTGTCGCCGGTCTTCCAGGGCTGGCCGTGATTGAGAAAGATCGCCGCCACATTGGGCTGTTTGGCGAAGGCGGCATTGCCTTCGGCATATATGCGCACATCGCCGTCTTGCAGAATGTAACCATCCTCGGCCAGCTTGATGGCCGGCGCCATCACCTGGGCCCGGTTCATGGTGCCATATTCTTTCAGCATGCGTTCAAAGCCCATCACGCTGCCAGGTACGCCGACCGCCTTGTAGCCGAAGAGCGAGAGACCGGGAATTACATTGCCCTTGGCGTCCTGGTACATGGTGGAGGTCGCGGCCTCCGGTGCCTTCTCGCGGAAATTGATGAAGGTGTCTTTGCCGTTGGCAAGATGGATGGTTGCAAAGCCGCCGCCGCCGATGTTGCCGCAGCAGGGATGGGTGACCGCCAGCGCGTAACCGATCGCCACGGCCGCGTCGATGGCATTGCCGCCAGCCGCCAGAATGTCGGCGCCCGCCTTGGTGGCGTCGCGCTGCGAGCTCACCGCCATGCTGTGCTCCGCCTCGACCGGCGCCGGGTAATTGCCGGAAATTTCCGCGCCATTGAGTTCGGCGTGTTGAGCCTTGGGCGAATCGGCAAAGCCAAGGCCGGGCGTGAGCAGAAATGTCAGGCTCGTAAGCGTGCTCAGGATGCGGCGCATAGACGGGTCCCCTAGATTTATCAGCTATAACTTCAATTTAGCGGCTGGAAGAAGCGATGGCCAGCAGGGCCGGTGTCACATCCCTGGCTTTGAGAGTTCGCCACGCGGCGCCGTAAACGGCAACAAAACCGAAGCAAAGAAGCGGAATAACGAAGCCGATCCGCATGCCAAACCGGTCCGCGACCAGGCCCATGATGGGCGTCATGACCGCGCCGCCAACGATCGACATCACCAGCACGGAGGATCCCAGCTTGGTCTGCCGGCCGATTCCGTCAATGGAAAGCGCGAATATCGTGGGAAACATGATGGACATGAAGAAGAAGCTCGCCATCACCGCAATCACGCCGGTCGTGCCGCCGACCAGCCAGGCAGCCAGCATCATCGCGACGTTGATGACGGCATAGAGAATCAGCGCCGATTGCGGCCTGATCAATCCCACCACGACGCTTCCCGTCAGACGTCCCAGGGCGAATAAGGCAAAGGCAAGCGTCTGCAAGTTGCCGCCCGCGCGGTCGCTAAGGCCCGCGATATTGGCCACAGAATAGTTGATGAAGAAACTGAAGATGCCGGTCTGGGCCGCGACATAGAGGAATTGCGCGGCCACACCCATCGTGAAGTGACTTCTCCGGGAAAGCGGCAGAGCCGCTTCATCATCGTCGCCCCTTTCCGTTTCTTCGTGTGCACGCAGATTGGGTATGTCGGAGAAACCAAATGCCGCGATCAGGAGTAGAGCCGCCGCGCCAATGATCATGTAAGGGATATAGAGATCGGAATTCTTGGTGTTCACCTCAGCGGTGGCCGACAGGATCACATGGGCGCCGATGAACATGCCGGAAATCCAGCCCAGGCCGTTGCACATCTGCGCCAGGTTGATCCGGATTGCCGCATTGGCGTGCGGGCCCAGCACGGTAGTGTAGGGATTGGCGACCGTCTCAAGGCAAGCCAGGCCCGAAGCGACAATGAAAAGGCCCGTCAGGAACGCCCAGTAGGTGTCGATGCGAACAGCGGGAATGAACCAGAAGGCGCCTATGCTGGTGAGGACCAGGCCGGTAAGGATCCCGCTTTTGTAGCCGAACTTCCGGGCTATCCATCCGGCGGGGAGGGCCATCAGGAAATAACCCATGTAGAACGCGTTCTGCACGAAGCCCGACTGGAATTTGCTGAGCAGCAGGGAGTTCTGAAAATGCTTATTAAGGTTGTCCAGGAGTCCGCTGCAGAACCCCCAGAGCAGAAAGAGCGACGAGACGAGGAGGAATACGCGGATATAGCTCGATCCGTCGGGCGCGCGAAACAAGGAAAGTAGCCCTGACAAGCGCCTGTTACCGTGAATCATGCCGTCCCCAACTCTTAATGTGCGGAACGAGCTTACCGCAAAGAGTACATGTAGCGAATGCGACGCCTTTGTCAGGACCATCCCCAATCGCTATGGTTCTTCGCGAAGCGGCCCCAGGGGCAAGACGATGGCGGGACATTGGCGAACGATATTTGCGGGCATCGCGGTTTTTGCGGCGCCATCTTTCGCGCTCGCAGCGCCGGATTTCACGATGGCACAGGTACGCGATTATCCCTTCATCAGCGAACTCGATGCCAACCAACAGGGCGGCCATTTTGCCTTTGTCCGCGACCTGCAGGGCGCAAGGAATGTCTGGGTTGCCGATGCCCCGGCCTATATGCCGCGGCCGGTTACCCAATATAAGAGCGATGACGGGCAGGAAATCACCCAGGCCAGTTTCTCGCCGGATGGCAAAATTCTGGTCTATGTCCGCGGCGGCGACCACGACGCCAATTGGCCGGCGCCGGGCGATCTAGCGCCCAACCCCGATTCGTCCACCGATCAACCCAAGGTGACAATTTGGCTCGCCTCCTTGACGGGCGGCGCACCGGTCAAGATCGCCGAAGGCGACGCGCCGCAAATATCCTCGCGCGGCCAGCTCGCTTATGTTGCAGAGCACCAAGTCTGGACTGTTTCGCTGGACGGTAAGGGCAAACCGCAAAAGCTGTTCTTCGATCACGGCAAGGACGGCAGCCTGCAATGGTCGCCGGATGGCAGCACGCTCGCGTTTGTTTCCGATCGCGATGACCATGCCTTGATCGGAATCTATCGCGTGAAGGACAAATATCTGTCCTGGCTTGCGCCCTCTACCGACAAGGCGTCCATGCCGCGCTGGTCGGCGGATGGCAAGCAGGTCGCCTTTGTCCGCCGACCCGGCATTGGCGGAGCCCCCAAACCCATCCTTACGCAAACGCCCGACCCTTGGTCGATCTGGGTCGCCGATACGGCAACCGGCCAAGGTCATTTGGCGTGGCAAAGCCCCGACACCTTGCTGGGCTCTTATCCGCAAACCCAAGGGGGCGCCAATCTGCATTGGGCGGGCAATCGTCTCGTGTTCCTGGCCGAACTCGACAATTGGCCGCATCTTTATTCCGTGCCCGCAAGCGGTGGAACGCCGCTCCTGCTGACGCCGGGCCCTTTCATGGTCGAAGACGTGGTTGAAAGCCGAGATGGGCGTTTCATGATCTATAGCGCCAATACCGGGACCACCAAGGATGACGACGACCGCCGTCATATCTTCCGTGTCGCCACTGATGCGGCCCAGCCCGCCGCGGTCACTTTCGGCGAAGGCTTGGAAGTGAAACCCGTATTGGCCGACGACCGACATGTCGCCTTTATTGACGCGGGCGCCAAGGCGCCCAACGGCATCGGGCTCGTCGGCATTGACGGCAAGGCCCGCCGCGAGTTGAACAGTGGCGGATTGCCGGCGGATTTTCCCCGCGATGCGCTGATTGCGCCGAAATCGGTGAGTTTCAAAAGCGCGGACGGTCTCACGATTCACGGCCAATTGTTCGACAATGGTGATGGAACGGGCCCCAAGCCCGGAATCATCTTCGTACATGGCGGGCCGTCGCGTCAGATGCTGCTAGGCTGGCATTACATGGACTATTACGCCAACGGCTATGCGGTGAATCAGTATCTGGCCGCGCACGGCTTTGTTGTGCTTTCGGTCAATTACCGTCTGGGCATCGGTTACGGTCGCGCTTTCCAGCATCCCGATCATGCCGGCGCCAAGGGGGCAGCAGAATATAAAGACGTACAAGCGGGCGCAAAGTTCCTGCAATCGCTGAAGGATGTGGATGCCAAGCGCATCGGCATCTGGGGTGGTTCATATGGTGGCTATCTCACCGGAATGGCACTGGCGCGCAATTCCGATATGTTCAAGGCCGGTGTGGACCTGATGGGCGTGCATGATTGGTCGCGCGAACTGCAAACCGACCTGGGCGCCGAACTGGGCTTGGGCGGCGTCAATGGCTCGCGCTATGAGAAGGGCGACCTGGATCAGGCCATGAAAGTAGCGTTCGAATCCTCTCCTGATGCCGATGTGGCGCATTGGAAGTCGCCTGTGCTGCTGATCCAGGGCGACGACGACCGCAACGTCCAGTTCCAGCAGACGGTGGATTTGGCGGCACGGCTCCGGGCGCATCATGTGCCCTATGAAGAGTTGATTCTGCCCAACGAGATTCACGGCTTCCTGAGATGGGAATCGTGGACCCGCGCCGACATCGCCACCGCCGCATTCCTGGCCAAAGAACTTGGGGTGGGCAGCGGCGCGTCGGAGCGGAATTAAGTAACAGGGCCGGTCAGACCTAATATTGGAGAAAAAATTTGATACATCCCAGATTCTTGGTTGCCGCTTTGGCGTTTCTTTTGATCGCACCGGCAGCAGCTCAAGTGACCGAACCTGATCTTGACGACATCCCCGCCAAACTGGTCAAGAACAACACCAATTACGACTATGAGAAGCGCGTGGTGATGATCCCCATGCGCGACGGGGTCAAGCTTTACACCGTCCTGATCATTCCCAAAGGTGTGCACAATGCACCCATCGTACTGACACGCACGCCCTATAACGCCGCCAAGCGCGCCCAGCAGGAAGACACGCCTTATCGCGATGTTTCACTGGCCCACAGCGATCAATGGATGACGGATGAAGGCTATATCCGTGTCTTCCAGGATATCCGCGGCAAATACGGATCAGAAGGCCCATTCGTGATGACCCGCCCGGTACGCGGGCCGCTTAACCCCACCAACACGGACGAAACCACCGATGCTTGGGACACGATAGATTGGCTGGTCAAGAATGTGCCGGAAAGCAACGGGCGCGTAGGCATGGTGGGCTCTTCTTACGAAGGCTACACGGTGGTGATGGCGCTGCTCGATCCGCATCCCGCGCTCAAGGTGGCCGCGCCGGAAAGCCCCATGATTGACGGTTGGATGGGTGACGACTGGTTTCATTACGGCGCTTTCCGCCAAAACAATCTGGACTACATCACCGGTGAATCCAGTGTGCGTGGTGATGGCAGCGACGTCCCGCGTGAAGTCTACGACGATTATGACGGTTTTTTGCGCGCGGGCTCCGTGGATGACTGGGCCAAAGCGCATGGCCTGGAGCAGTATCCCTACTACCAGCGCGAAGTGAAGCACGCCGCCTATGACGAATTCTGGCAAGGGCAGGCGCTGGACAAGCTTCTGGTGCAGCATCCCTCGCATGTGCCCACCATGTGGGAACAGGGCCTGTTCGATCAGGAAGATATGTGGGGCGCGATCCATAGCTGGACCGCGCTGAAAGAAGCCGGCTACGAAGACAATAACTATCTCGTAATCGGCCCCTGGCGGCACAGCGGCGCCAATTACGACGGCTCCAGTTTGGGCGAACTCAAATTCGACGGCGACACGGGCCTGCAATGGCGCCTCACAGTGCTCAAGCCCTTCTTCGACCATTATTTGAAAGACGCGCCCAAGCCCGAGACGCCCCGGGCGATGATCTATAATATCGGCGCAAATCACTGGGACCGGTTCGAGCAGTGGCCCTTGGCCTGCGACAAGGGCTGCGCCGCGCCGCTCACGCCGCTTTATATGGCGCCAAACACCAGCCTGTCTTTCGCTGCACCCGCAGCCGGTTCGGATTCCTACATCTCCGATCCCGCCAAGCCGGTGCCCTATCTGCCCAGGCCGGTCCGTTTCTCCGACACGCCGCGCTGGCAATCGTGGCTCACGACAGACCAGCGGCCGTTCGCCAATCGCCCCGACGTGCTGGTGTTTGAGACCGAGGCGCTCACCTCACCCGTGCGTATCAGCGGCGTGCCGGTGGCCGATCTTTACGCTGCGACAAGCGGCACGGACAGCGACTGGGTGGTCAAGCTGATCGACGTTAACCCCGACATGCTGGCAGCGCGCCCCGAAATGTCGGGCTATCAACTTCCCATCTCGATGGACATTTTCCGGGGACGCTATCGGGAGAGCTTTGCCCATCCCACCGCCATTCCGGCAAATAAGCCGCAGCGCTACCGATTCACCCTGACACCCACCAATCATGTTTTCTTGCCCGGCCATCGTATCATGGTGCAGATCCAGTCGAGCTGGTTCCCGCTCTATGACCGCAATCCGCAGACCTTCGTGCCGAACATCTTTCTGGCTCAGCCGCAAGACTATAAAGCGGCCACTCAGACGATTTTCCGCGGCGGTTCGCAGGCGAGTGCCATCTGGCTGCCGGTGGCGGAGGCGAAATGATCGCGCAGACTTAAGCTTTCCTCAGCCTGTCAAGGCTGGAGGAAAGCTTGGTCAGCGTGGTGTCAAATGCCGCCCGTTCTTTGGTAGTCAACACGGAGAGGAATTCCCGCTCCAATTGCAGAGCCAGCGGCACGACTTCGCGATAAATGGCAAGACCGCGCTCGGAGAGCGAAAGCCGCGCAACGCGGCCGTCATTCTTGTCCATGCTGCGCATAAGCCGCCTGGTAGCGAGCAGCGATTGGACAGCGCGGCTCACCTGAACCTTGTCCATCGCTGTGCGCCCCGCGACCTGTCGCGCCGACAGACCAGGCGTCTCGCCCAGCACAGCCATCACCCGCCATTCGGGGATGGAGAGGCCAAACCGCTTGGAATAGTGGAGAGCGATCGCAGCAGAGGCGCGGTTGGTCACGATGGACAGGCGATAGGGCAGGAAATTGTCCAAGATGAGCCGCTGCTTACTCGGCATCGGGCTGATTCTCCGGCCGCGCGGCTACGAAGGCAGGAAGCTCGCATGCAGCCTCCTCGATGCGCAGGAGTGTGGGATAGGACTTGAGGTCCAATTCGACGCGCCGCGCATTTGTCATCTGCGGCACCAGGCAGATGTCGGCCAGGGTCGGGCTGTCACCATGGCAGAATTTGCCAGTCGCGGTATCACTGGCTAAGAGCCGCTCGAGCGCGGAAAAACCTTCGCCGATCCAGTGGCGCTGCCATTCGAGAAGAGCGTCCTCATCGGCGCCCAGGCGGTTCTTGAGATATTGTAGGACACGGAGATTGGGAAGGGGATGGATATCGCAGGCCACGCCCAGCGCGATCTGCCGGACCCGCGCCCTGGCTTTGGCGTCCTTGGGCAGCAGAGGCGGCTCGGGCTTGAGCTCGTCCAGATATTCGATGATGGCCAAGGATTGACCGATGGCCTGGCCACCGCTCACTAGGCAGGGGACCAGTTGCTGAGGATTGATGCGCTTATAGGCTTCACTGTGGTGCTCGCCCCCATCCTTTCGCAGATGGACGAAATGCATTTCGGGCTTCAGGCCCTTGAGGTTCAGCGCGATCCGCACCCGGAAGACCGCCGAGGAGCGAAAATAGCCGTAAAGCGAAAGATCAGCCGGCACGGACATCCTGTTCAATGGCGCCGAATATGCTGCGCCCTCCCTCATCTTTCATTTCAATCCTGACACGGTCGCCGGATTTGAGGAATGGCGTTTTGGGCGCGCCGCTTTCGATCTGCTCCAGCATGCGCCGTTCCGCTATGCAGGCCGAGCCCGCACTGCCGTCCCGGTTGGACACCGTTCCCGAGCCAATGATCGAACCGGCCGCAAGCGCGCGGGTCTTGGCCGCATGGGCGATCAATTGCGGGAAATTGAATGCCATGTCGGTGCCGGCATCGGGCGCGCCGAATTGGTTACCGTTCAATTGAACCAAGAGCGGCAGATGCAGCCTGCCATCCCGCCAATGACCACCCAGTTCGTCACTTGTCACCGCCACCGGCGAAAAAGCGCTGGCGGGTTTGGATTGGAAAAATCCAAAGCCTTTGGCCAATTCACCGGGGACCAGATTGCGCAATGATACGTCGTTCACAAGCATCATCAAGCGGATGGATCTTTCAGCTTCTGCCAGAGAGCAGCCCGTCGCCACATCGCCCGTGACCACCGCGACTTCACCTTCGAAATCGATGCCCCAAGCTTCATCCGCGATGATGGGGTCCCGCGGTCCCTGGAAACCGTCCGAACCACCTTGATACATCAAAGGGTCGGTCCAGAAGCTGTTGGGCATTTCGGCGCCCCGCGCTTTGCGCACCAGTTCGACATGGGCGAGATAGGCCGAGCCGTCGGCCCATTGGTAGGCGCGCGGGAGGGGGCTGGCGCAAGCTTCTTCCGCAAATGGGAAGTCGCCCTCTGCCTTTCCGATATTCAGGGCGCGATAAACTGCTTCGAGATCGGGCCGGATCCGGTCCCAGTCATCGAGCGCAGCTTGCAAAGTCGAAGCGCTTGCGGGCGCAGGGGCGGCGCGGGTCAAATCGCGGGACACCAGAATCAGGCGTCCATCGCGGCCTCCCTTCAACGAGGCCAACTTCATTTCGTCTTCCAACTGTCGGCATAGGTTTTGTCTTCCATGGCCTCTGCCGCCGGCCCCATGTCTAGCCCATCGCGCGTATCAATCATCACCGCCACTTCGTCGGTCATGGTTTTGGCACCTTTGGCGCCTGCGGCGAACGCCTTGGGATGGGGCCCATGGGTGAATCCGCTAGGATGGAATGTCACCATGCCGGGGCGGATATTGTCGCGGCTGAAGAAATCGCCTGCGTGATAGAAGATCACTTCGTCGAAATCGTCATTGGAATGGAAGAAGGGGACCTTCAGCGCGCCAGGATCGCTTTCGAGCGGTCTGGGCACAAATGTGCAGACCACGAATCGGTCGGCGACGAAAGTCGAATGCACGCTGGGCGGAAGATGATAGCGATGGCTGGCAACCGGCCGGATGTCTCGCCAATTGAGCTTCACTGGCGCGAGATTGCCCTTCCAACCCACCGCATCCAGCGGATTGAAGGGATAGCGAATAATGGAAATCTGGTCGCGGCGTTTCACTTTGACCGACCATTCGCCTTCCCGCTGGGCGTAGAAGGCTTGGTCCAAGCTGGGCGTCTCGAG
>DATFSP010000226.1:0-2146 GCA_035262545.1 Rhizomicrobium sp.
CTTCGCCCTTCACCAGCTGGAGAAAGCCTTCCATCAGCTTTTCCGCGTCGGCGTGCGTGCGTCCCTTGAGCAGGTCGGCCATCATCGAAGCCGAAGCCTGGCTTATGGCGCAGCCCTTGCCCTGGAACCTTATGTCGGCAACTCGGTCATCCTCACCAAGCATCAAATAGACGGTGACACGGTCACCGCAGAGCGGGTTGTAGCCTTCCGCCTTGTGGCTGGCGCCCTCAAGCACCCCGTAATGGCGGGGGTGCCGCGAATGGTCGAGGATGACCTCCTGGTAAAGTTCCTTGAGCGCGTTATCCATGGCCGAATATCCCGCGTGCCCTGGCCAGGCCCGCAATCAGCGCGTCGACATCGGCGCGCTGGTTGTAGAGTGCGAAGCTGGCCCGTGTCGTCGACGTTACGCCGAACCGCTCCATCAAGGGTTGGGCACAATGATGCCCGGCGCGGACCGCCACGCCTTCCCTGTCTAATATGGTGGCGAGGTCGTGGGCATGCATCCCGTCCGCCTCGAATGACAGGATTGCGCCTTTGCCGGGGGCGTCGCCTATCACCCTCAGCCAGTTGAACTGGCGCACCTGTTCGCGGGCATAAGCGAGCAGGGCGTGCTCATGGGCCGCAACCGCCTGGCGGTCGAAGCCCATCATGTAATCCAGCGCAGCCGCCAGGCCGACGCTCTCGATGATCGGCGGCGTGCCGGCCTCGAAGCGGGCGGGCGGATCGGCGTAACTGACGCGATCGCGCGACACTTCCCGGATCATTTCGCCGCCACCATTGAAGGGGCGCATGCCCTTCAGATGGGCCCGCTTGGCATAGAGCGCGCCGATGCCGGTTGGACCGTAAAGCTTGTGGCCGGTGATGGCGTAGAAATCGATGTCCAACGCCTGCACGTCCACGATCTCGTGCACCGCGCCCTGGCAGCCATCGGCCAGCACCGGCACGCCCTTGGCGTGGGCGCGGGCAATAATGTCCTTCAGAGGCGTCACCGTGCCAAGCACATTGGACATATGGGTGACGGCCACCAGCTTTGTCCTGTTCGTAATGGCGGCATCCAGCGCTTCGATATCGAGCGAGCCGTCGTCGCGCACATCGACCCAGCGCAAAACGGCACCATGGCGCTCGCGCAGGAAGTGCCAGGGAACGATATTGGAATGATGCTCCATCACCGTCAGCACGATCTCGTCGCCAGCCTCTATCTTCGGCGCGAGCCAGGAATAGGAAACCAGGTTGATCGCCTCGGTGCCGCCCTTGGTGAATACGATCTCGTCTTCCGAGGCGGCGTTGAGGAATTTCCTGACCGTGCGCCGCGCCGCCTCATAGCGGTCCGTAGCGGCCGCGGACAGGAAATGCACGCCGCGATGGACATTGGCATATTGGCTGGAGGCGAAGTCCCGCATCGCATCCAGCACAGCCCCCGGCTTTTGGGCACTGGCGCCGGAGTCGAGATAGACCAACGGCTTGCCATAGACCCGGCGCGACAGGATCTCGAAGTCGGCGCGCGCCCGATCAACATCGAAGGCGCTCCTTTCAATTTCCGCAGCAGACGGTATCTGACCCAGTTTCATGCCACGGCCCTCAGCGCTGTCAAAACCTCGCAGCGCACGAGCTCCTGCTGGTCGGCGCCGGCGATTTCCGCCACGGCGTCCTCGAGGAAGGCATGCAGCAACAGCGCGCGGGCTTCGGCTTCCGCAATGCCACGGGCGCGCAGATAAAACAGCGAGTCCGCATCCAGGTCGCCCACTGCCGCGCCATGGGCACATTTGACGTCATCGGCGAAGATTTCCAGTTCCGGCTTGAGATCGGCCTCGGCGCTCTCGCCAACAAGCAACGCCTTGGCGGTCTGAATGGAGTCGCTGCCATTGGCGCCCTTGGCCACCGTCACCTTGCCCTGATACACGGCTTTGGCATGGCCACCGGCAACATGCTTGAACAGCTGGCTGCTTCTCGTATCGCCATGACGATGGATGACACGGGTGGTGACGTCACTGTGGCTCTTGCCGCCCAGCACGCAAACGCCGGACAAGTGGGCTTCCGCTCCCGCGCCATCCAGAGCGATCTCGATCTCCATGCGCGAAAGTTTCGAGCCAAACCCCGCGAAGTGCGCCATGTAGCGGCCCTTGCTTGCGACACGGACATCGGCTTC
>DATFSP010000227.1:0-6813 GCA_035262545.1 Rhizomicrobium sp.
CAGCTTTATCTGGGAAGCGCCAAGAAACAATTGCTCGCGCACGCGCAGGCGCACCTCGTCGGGGCTGTCGGCGATCGCCACGGCCCCCTCGCGCTCGATGTCGCTCATTGCGCCGCCAGGAATTCGGGGAAGGTCGCTCACCGGGCGCAGATCGCCATGGCCGCCGGTCGTGGTGATCATCGCCCCGCTGGGATAGATGCGCGGGCCGACTGTTTGTCCTGCATCGATGGCCTTCTTCAACTCGAACGCCGGCCCGCCAAGGTCGCGGACGGTCGTAAAGCCGCGCATCAATGTCCGCTCGGCTTCGGTGCTGGCAGCCTTCATGATGATGTCGGCGCCGGACGCCATCAGCTCCTTTATCGACAGGCCGGCGTACATCACGTGCCAATGCGCGTCGATCAGCCCCGGCATCAGTACGTTGCCGCCGCAATCGATCAGCCGCGCGCCTTGGGGTGCGCCGGGCGCGCCACCCGTGACGTCCGCAATCCGGCCGTCCTCGATCAACAGATGAAGGCCGCCGCGCAGGCTGGAGGATGTGCCGTCGAACAGCCGGAAGTTCGTGAACACAGTGGACGGCACCGCTTCTGAGTTCGCTCTGGACGAAAAGCCAAGGCCGGCAATTGCGCTTGCCGTTCCTGCCAGCATGCCGCGGCGGGAAAGCTCAAGGGTGATCCGCCGCTCTGCATCTCGAAGCGTCGGCTGGCAGCAGGGACAAATCGTGGAGCCTGCTTCGTGCGTCGCGCGCGCAGCCATGGCTGACCTCCTCGGTGAGGATGGCGGAAGACGGCGCTTTGACCAGGACTTTTCGGGCAAATACGTCCGCGCGAGGCACGCCACCGGGGTAGGGCACGATACCGACAGTGTAAGTATGTCCCATTGGGCTTTGGTCCAATGGTCCGGCGAGTGCTTGGCCCAAGGCAATCATGCGCATACTGGAGAAAAGGATTTTCGGAGCATCGGCCCTTGAGTGAAGGCGACGAATTTGTACGCGCGTGTCATGTCGCCGCCCTCCCCTGACAGGGACTCCGTCACGCTAAGATACACTCCGAAGACGCAAACGGGTTGGTCGCTCGCGCGTAGGCAGGCCGCGTAGCGCCATTCAGGAACCTACCCCGAAGGGCGTGGAGGGCCCCGTCCCCGCCCAATAACGCGCGGCCACCGCGCCGCCGAAATGCGGGATGATCCCTGCGCGCGACATTCGACCTCATTGTCCTGATCGAGTTTTACATGCTGTTCCGAGGGGCACCGACATGATCACCCTCGGGCCTTCCGGTTCATCGTTGGTGTCACGACTGGCCTTGCGTGGGCGTCTTTTACACCGCCAACGCCCTATATTGAACCAGGAGAACCTACATGATGCAGTCCGCGCTCGCGCTTATCCATCTCTCCCCTGCGGGCGTGACTGTCGGCCTTCTGGCCGCAATCGGCTATGCTGTCGGCAAAGCCATCGCAGTCTTGACCCGCACCTGACACCAAACTCTCCGCGTAACGCGACAATCGCTTCATGCGGATCGCGCGTCATGCCCGCATCCAACGCCCACGCGTTTTGGAAAGTACGCGCCAAATCCGAAGCAAGGGTATCCACTCTCCATGGGATCTATGACCCCGATAAATGGAGGCAATGAACCCCGTTGGCTGATCCGAGCGCCGTACCGCCAGTTACACTTCGCGCTTTATCAGGTGTATCAACGAAAGCAGAATGACCGCCCCAACTGTTGCGGTGATGATGGAGACAATCAGGCCACCTGCGCTGATACCAAGAAGACCGGCCAAGTATCCACCTATGAAAGCACCGACGATCCCGACAACAATATCGCCGATAAGGCCAAACCCGCTTCCCTTAACAAACTGGCCAGCCAGCCAGCCCGCAATCGCGCCGATGATAAGCCACGCGATAAGACCCTGAGCACCCATAAGTCCTCCTTTGCCTATGGTTTCCTTTGATCGGCTATGACGCCGACCCCTAAGGCACGATACCGATGGTGTAAGTTCGTCCCATTGGGCTTTGGTCCAATGGTCCGGCAAGTGCTTGGCCCAAGACAATCATGCGCATATTGGAGAAGAGGATTTTCGGAGCATCGGCCAACGAGTGAAGGTGACGATTTGAAACGCCAGTTGGCTGTCCTGCCATTAGCGCCACGACTGGCACGCTGCCGGAACTGGCTGGAGAGAGCTTGCAGCTGGCGGCAAGCACATCCGGCAGCACAGAGCATGCTTGACCGGCGTTCGCTAAAGTAGAGCCAAGCAGCCAACATTCAGTTCGGTCCCGACCGTGAGGGCGGCAGCGACGTTTGAAGGCTTTCTCTCCGCGTTACTGCTGGGTTCGCTGTTCGCTACGTGGCGGCCTGACCTGGGTGAAATTGCCCAGCACGCAGGTCTGGCCCGTTCGCATGACGCGAAGCGTATCCTGATTTGCGCAGACCCTCCTGCCGGGATTGCGGATCGTCCAAGAAAAGCCATTAAACGTCAGTCCATTGCAACGAGTTCTGAGATCATTGCGCCATTCCGAACCGTCCCGCATGCGGAACACCATCGCTCTGCCGCCATCCAGCACCCGCGTGCTCGCAATGTCGCGGGTGGAAATACAAATTGGCTGGGCCGCGGCGGGAGCGGACGTGGCGGCACATGCGGCGATGAAAATCGCTGCGCCCAACAGCTTTCTCGCGGCCAAGAGGTCGGCGCGAATGCTCTGGTCAAAGGCTGCGGCAGCTTGGCGAAGAGGGAGTAGGGACTGTCTCATTGTGTTGCTCAACCTCCCTAACATTGTAGGCACTCCAACAATCGTAGGCACTTCAATAATCGAGGTATAGCTCCGTTCCATTTCGTACATTGAAAATTGTCGCGCAGGGTGCACAGCGAGCGCTTAGAGTCTGCCCTGAGGTTGGTGCCAAGCCCAAGCGGCGCTCAGCCCTCCCGGGCGCTTACATTGCGCGTATGTGGGAATCTCAGCGCTTAGTCGAAAGGGGGTACTATGCCCTTGGGGGCTGCGGAGAGGGCATGCAAGATCTGCGCTTCTCTTTGGCGGTATGGCGTACCATCCGGGTGAAGTACGTCGTGGAACCAGATCGGCTGCGGATCAACCTTGTACGTGTAGGGCTTGACCCATGAATCCCAGGGCAAAGTCGTCTGGCTCTTGCCTGCGACGAAGCCCCAATTAATCATGCCGATATTCGATCGTTTGCCGATGGGCGTGATCGTGTCGAACGTCGAGCCCATGCCGCGGGCCATATATTCCGTGCAGATGATGGGCCGGCCGTAAGGGGTTAATTGCTTGATGCGGGTTTCAAATTCTTCGGGCCAGCTGTAATCATGGAAGGAAATGATATCTGACTGGTCGAGTTGGATATGCTCTATCGCATTCAGCGAGGCGGCTGGCGACCAATCCGCATCGTGCCAGACGCCGCTAGTCAAGGGCTGCATCGGATCCATGCTGCGTGCCCAGTCGAACACTTCCGGTAAAAGCGCCTGGACCCGTTCGAATTTATCTCGCGGGTTGTCTTGGTAGTTTCCACCGCCGGGATTGTCGGCCTCGTTCCAGACATCCCAAGCGAAAACGCGTGGATCGTGAGCAAAGGAGCCAACCACGCCGGTGACATAGGCCTTGAGTGCCGGGTATTTGTCGGGATCGTCCAGGATCTTGCCGCCGGGTGCCTGCACCCAGCCGGAATTGTGCACCCCAGGCACGGGCGCTCGCTGGAGCCCTAGCTGATAGTCGGGATCCCAGCAGCTATCGAACAGTACGAACATAATTTTTATATTGTGGTGGGCCGCGATGGCGAGGAACTCATTCATTCGCCGCTTAAAACCCTCCGCGTCTTGGTCCCAAAGTGCATTGTGAAGGAAAACGCGCATGACGTTCATGCCCAGTCCTTGAGCCCAGCCGAATTCTTGATCGATCCGCTTCGGGTCAAACGTTTCCGGCTGCCACATTTCCAACTCGTTGATGGCGTTGGACGGGAGATAGTTCGCACCCAAGAACCAAGGCTGGTGTGCGTCCCAATTGTTGGCTTCGGCGGCCGTCCAGCGAGCCCGCGCCATCGCCGGTTGCGCCAGGGCCGCCGCGACCGCGCAGCCAAAGAGTAGCCATTTGCGAATGCTCATGGTGACGCCTCCGGTTTCGATTTTGTCGTGAAGCGATAGATGATGTGGCTTTCGTAGGTTTTGCCGGGATCAAGCCGTGCCGAGCCGAATTCCGGCCGGTTGGGTGTATCGGGAAACAATTGCGGCTCTAGCGCCAGGCCGTCGCTTTGCCGGTAGACATGGCCGTTTTTGCCAACGACCGACCCGTCCAGAAAATTGCCGGAATAAAATTGTAATCCCGGTTGCGTGGATGACATTTCCAGCACCCGGCCGGAGATGGGATCCTCGACCCGCGCCACTAGGCGTAGGTTCGCCGCGGGCTGTCTAGCGATCACCCAATTGTGGTCATAACCCCGCCCGATCAGCACCTGATTGTCGCGCCCGCGAATGTCGCGGCCGATCGCCTTAGGTTGGCGAAAATCAAAAGGTGTGCCGGTGACCGAACGAATCTCTCCCGTCGGTATCTGGGTATCATCCACTGGTGTGTAGGCGTCTGCCGGCATGGTCAGCAGCAGACCCAGAATGCTGCGCCCGGAATCCTCGCCTGCCAGATTCCAATAGGCGTGGTTGGACATATTGATGATGGTGGGCTTGTCGGTGGTGGCCCGATAATCGAGCGACAATTCGTTTTGCTCGTTAAGCGAATAGGTCGCGGTCGCCGTTAGTTGCCCAGGATAGCCCTGGTCGCCGTCGGGACTCACATAGCGCAAAGTCACCGACGCTTCCTGCCCCGACTTCATGTCGTCTACGGTCCACAGGACCTGTCCGAATCCCACGGCTCCCCCATGAAGGCTGTTCACGCCATTGTTGATGGGAAGCTGATAGGTCATTCCGTCTAACGTAAAGCGACCTTTGGCGATGCGATTGGCATAGCGGCCCACGGTAGCGCCAAAATAGCTCGAATTCCCCAGATAGCCTTTGAGGTCGGAATAGCCGAGCACAATATCGGCGAATTTTCCGTTCCGGTCGGGCACCAGAACCGATTGAAGCGTGGCACCCAGCGAAATCACCCTAACCTGAAACTTGTTGCGATTGACCAGCGTGATGACGGTGACGGGGCGGCCATCCGGCATTGTGCCGAAGCTTTCCTGACGGGACTCGGCGGCGTTGCTGGCGGAGGCGACGGTCAAAGCCACCAGGCTGGACAAGAGTGCAACAAGCAATTGGCGGATTCCCATGGCAATTCCTATTTCTTCGGCCGGCGCTGGCTGGCAGCCAGCATGGCCACACCGAACACCAGAAGGACGCATCCCCAACCAAGGTTGACGTTGAACCCAAGCGAACGCGCATAGATCGCCGGGTCGCTGATAAGCCCATAGACGATCAACACCAGGGCGAGAGCGCTGAACAGGACACCAATAGGCACGCGAAGATCGAGTCCCATTTTTCACCAGAAAATAAAATTGAGACAGAGAGCAGCCGCCAGTACCAGAGGGGCAAGAAGCGCGGGGCTGAGATACCAGGCCGTTGGTTCTTTGCGCTCCCGCACAGTCAGGGAATAGACCAGCCCCTGCAAATGCTCGGCAGGACGCGGCGCCGTGACCAGGCTCACCGCCACGGTCACGACAAAACAAACGGTCCAGGCCACGATGGCGGTGGCAAAGTTCTGCGCCATTTCGCTGGGATAGGTGTGCGCGACAAAGATCCAGCCGCCCTTGATACCGGGAACGCCATGCCCTGAGATCGTCATGCCGTGATGCAGTGCCGCCCCGATGGTGCCGCTGAGAAGGCCGACGAACGCGCCATGGCCGGTCGTCCGGTTCCAGAACATGCCGAGCAGAAAGGTGGCGAAGAGCGGCGCGTTCACAAAGGCAAAGACCAGCTGCAGCAGGTCCATGATATTGTTGAAGCGGGCGGCGAGATAGGCGGCGGCGATCGACAGCAGTACGCCGGCGACGGTAGCGAGCCGGCCCACATGCAGATAATGTTTGTCCGCGGCGTTGGGCCGGATGTGCGCCTGATAAAGATCATAGGTCCACACGGTGTTGAACGCCGTTACATTGCCCGCCATGCCGGACATGAAGCTTGCCATCAACGCGGTGATCCCCAGCCCAAGAAGTCCGGTCGGCAGGTAGCGCGCCAGCATCAAGGGCATGGCGAGATCGTAATTGAGCGATCCGTCCGGTTTCAGCGGGAAGGCAATTCCGCCAGCCCGGTGCGTCAGGCCCATGGCGATCATGCCTGGAAGAATGACCAGCACGGGAAAGAGCAGCTTCGGGATGGCGGCGATCAGAGGTGTCTGCCGCGCCGCCGACAGCGAATGAGCGGCCATCGCCCGCTGCACCAAAAGGAAATCGGTGCACCAATAGCCAAAGGACAGAACGAAGCCCAAGCCCATGACGATGCCGAACCAGCCCACGCCCAACGGATTGGCCGCGGCGCTGCCGGTGTGGCGCCAGACGGTGGTGAGAGCGTCCGCCGCGAAACCCCGCTGCTGCGATATTTCGGCCAGATTGGCGACAAGGCCCGGCCAGCCGCCGATATCGACCAATCCCAGAATGACGACCGGGGCAAAGCCGAACACGATCAGGAAGAATTGCAGCACTTCATTGTAGATGCCGGAGGTGAGGCCGCCCATGAAAACATAAAGAAGGACGACACCCGCCCATAGCCAGATGCTCAAGTCGAATTGCCATCCCAGAACGAGGTTGAGCAGCAGCCCCATGGCATACATGGAGATGCCCGAGGAGATGATGGTCATGAAGGCAAAGGTCGCCGCGTTCAACACCCGTG
>DATFSP010000228.1:0-10538 GCA_035262545.1 Rhizomicrobium sp.
GAGCCTCGCGGTGCCACGACCTTGTCGGTCAGTTCGTCGAACGCAACCGTCTTCCACTCTGGATTGTTGCTTTCTTCCAGTGTGCCGATGAAATCGCTGGCCCGCAGAAAACGCTCCGGGACAAACCGGCCGTCCTGTTCCACCAGCCGCACCAGGAAAGGCATGTCGCTATATTTGCGGCAATAGTCGGCAAAATAGGGTGTTTGCCGTTCGACATGAAACTCCTTCAATATGACATGACCGAACGCCATGGCGAGTGCGGAATCTGTTCCCTGCTTTGGATGCAACCATAAATCGCCGAACTTTGCGGCCTCGCTGTAATCGGGCGTGATCACCACACTCCTAGCACCGCGGTAGCGGGCCTCGGTGTAAAAATGGGCGTCCGGTGTGCGGGTCTGGGGAACATTGGATCCCCACAGCATCAGGAAGCCGGCATTGTACCAATCCGCGCTCTCGGGCACGTCCGTCTGCTCGCCCCATGTTTGAGGCGAAGAGGGCGGAAGGTCGCAATACCAGTCGTAAAAGCTGAGGCAAACGCCACCCAGCAGAGAAAGATATCGCGTTCCCGCGGCATAGGAGACCATAGACATGGCAGGAATCGGCGAGAAACCGGCAACGCGATCCGGCCCATATTTGCGGATGGTATAGGCATTGGCCGCGGCGATGATGTCATAGGCCTCGTCCCAGGATAGACGGACAAAGCCACCCAGCCCGCGCCGTGCGCTATACGATTTGCGCTTCTTTTCGTCCTCGACAATTGATTCCCACGCGGCCACAGGGGTGAGCGTCTTGCGCGCCTCGCGCCACAGGCGGACCAGGGCGCCGCGGACCATCGGGTATTTCAGACGGTTGCCGCTGTAGAGGTACCAGGAATAACTGGCGCCGCGCGAACAGCCGCGCGGTTCGTGATTGGGCAGTTCAGGGCGAGTGCGCGGGTAATCTGTCTGTTGCGTCTCCCAGGTGACGATTCCGCCCTTGACGTAAATCTTCCAGCTGCACGAACCGGTGCAATTCACCCCATGGGTGGAGCGCACAATCTTGTCATGCGACCACCGCTGCCGATAGGCATTTTCCCATTGGCGGTCCTCCTTGGTGGTGATGCCATGGCCCTCGGCAAAAGTGCCATCATATTTCTTGAAAAAAGTCAGCCGGTCTAAGAACTGGCTCATGGGATACCCTTCTACTTCGTGACAATTCGGCCGGCTTGATGCAATTCGGCCAGTTCGGGAAGTTCGGGAAGCGATTTGAGCGCGGCGATCTTGGCCCGTTCCATCAGCCGGATGGCA
This sequence comes from Rhizomicrobium sp., assembly GCA_035262545.1. Classification (GTDB taxonomy): domain Bacteria; phylum Pseudomonadota; class Alphaproteobacteria; order Micropepsales; family Micropepsaceae; genus Rhizomicrobium. The sequence goes on from DATFSP010000228.1 coordinate 1,287, forward strand.
CCATGCATCCAAGCTAATGCCAGGCCGACCAGGACGAACAGCAGCATGAAACAGCTCGTCCAAACGCCGGTGAAATCGTTCATCACGCCAAACGCGATGGGCAGCACAAAGCCGCCCAAGCCGCCGATCGCGCCCACCAAACCGCCCACCGCGCCTACATAAGCGGGATAGTAGACGGGTATGTGTTTGTAGACGGCGGCCATGCCAATGGCCATGAAGAAGCCCAGAATGATGGTGAGCGTGACGAACATCTGAAGAGGAATTCCGAACGAAAAGGCGATCGGCCCCTTGATGCCGTGCACGACATAGTCTGTGGTCGGATAGGAGAGCACAAAGCAGACGATGACGGAGACAATGAAGGTGAGATACATCACAGTGCGAGCGCCTATGCGGTCCGAAATCATGCCTCCCAGTGCGCGAAAACCGGCCGCGGGCAGAGCGTAGGCGGTGGTGAGAAGGCCGGCCCTGGCCAATGTCAGGCCATACATTCCCATGTAATAGCGTGGCAGCCAGCTCGAAAGCGCGACGAAGGCGCCGAAGACAAAGAAGTAATAGAGCGAGAAACGCCAGACCTGGAGACGGCCGAGCGGTGACAACTCCTCGGAAAGTTTGCGCGGCTTGGCGGTCCCGGCAGCGCGCGCCAGACTTTTGGGATCGTCCTGTGCCAGCAGATAAAAGAGGATCGCCGTGACCGCCAGCACGAGCGCGTAGATTTGCACCGTCTCGCGCCAGCCAATGCTATTGACCAGCAGAGGGGCGCCAGCGGTGGTGATCGCCGTCCCAATCGTCCCGGCTCCAAAAATCCCCAGCGCCGTGCCCTGCCGCGCCCGCTCGAACCAACTCGACACGTAGGTAACACCGATTGCGAACGAACCGCCGGCGAAGCCGAGGCCTAATGCGGCAAGGAGAAACAGCGGAAGGCTGTCGATTATTGAAACCGAGTAAACCGCGGCAGCAGTCGTCAGCATAAGTAGGCTGAACACAAGGCGGCCGCCAAATCTGTCGCTCAAAATCCCCAGAAAGATGCGGCTGAGGGCGCCCGTCAGAACCGGAGTCGCGATCAGAAGCCCGAATTCGGAATCATTGAGCGCCAATTCCTGTTTGATCTTGACTCCGACGATCGAGAAGAGGGTCCACACTGCGAAGCAGACCGTAAATGCGGCTGTGGAAAGACCCAGCGCCCTGTACTTCGCGGCGTTTCCCTTGGTTTGCGATATTGCGTCGGCTGCTAGCATGTCAACGCCCTTAGCTGTCGGGCCCGGTTACCCCTATTGGCTCCCGACTGGCGAAAGCTATTGCTTCCGGACAAGAGATGCGTTGATTTGAATCAAGGCGAGCCGGATCCAAAGGCGCGACACTGGATTGGACTTTCCCAGGTCAGCCCGATGACGACCGACAAGCTTGCCCAATTTTCGCGAATTGCCGACTTATGCGGGCTGCCGCGACCACTTCTGAGGAAACTCGCGGAACTTTCCGGCATACAGAGAATTGGAAAGGGCTCACACCTCTTCTGCGCAGGCGAGCGTTGCCATTATATATATGCGCTGGCAGAGGGTTGCGTTTCGCTGGTTTGCGACCAGGAGCGAGGAGAAATAGTCGCCGAATTCGTTGGCCCGAACGATTTTATTCTACTGCCCCCCGCACTTCTGGACCTGCCTTACATGGTGGGAGCGAAAGCAGTCACCGATTTGCTGGTAATGATGATACCGGCCGGCGATTTCCGCCGCCTCGTGCAAAGCGAACTGCCGCTTTCCATCGCCGTGAACAGGATCTTGGCGCGGCATTGGCGCCTGCTGATGCGCCATCTGACCCAGACAAAATCCAGGGACGCGGATTCCCGGGTCGTGCGCTATCTGCTGGATAGCGCCGGCAGCTCAGCTGGCGCCGCCTTCCTAGCGCTTCCCTGCACCAAGCAGGATCTGGCGGCACATCTGGGCATGACACCCGCCACCCTGTCGCGAGCCTTCAAGCGTCTTGGTCAATGGGGCGTGAAGACGTCTGGCACGCAGATTGAAATCGAGAATGTTCCCAAGCTCGGCGCGCATTTGCAGGCGGCCCGACCGGGGAATTTGCAACCTTCAGCGCCCTAAAAAGCAACGATGGCCATAGCAAACTCCATTACCAAATCAAGCACGAACGCCGTGCCGCTTACATCGTTCGACGATGCATGCGGGCTGATCGCCGCCGAGGCGAGGATACTCGGCACCGAATACGTGGCTCTCGACCATGCGGATGGCCGCACGCTGGCTGCGCCCGCGATTGCGCAGCGCACTTCGCCGGCCGTGCTTGTGTCGGCAATGGACGGTTATGCCGTGCGCGATTTCGACATATCAGCGTTGCCGACTTCGCTGCCGGTCGCCGGCCAGTCATTTGCCGGGGCACCTTTTGCCGGTGATCTTCCATTTGGCGCCTGCGTGCGCATTTTCACTGGAGCGGCAGCGCCCGCGGGCACGGAGCGTGTGATCATCCAGGAGGAGGTGCATGAGGAAAACGGAGTGGCCTTGTTCCGGGCGCCGCTCTCTGCGCGGCGGCATCTGCGGCTTCCTGGCTCCGATTTCGCAAAAGGCGACGTCATCGTTCCGGCCGGCAGCATTCTCAGCCCCCAGCGCCTAGTCGGCATCGCGGCCGCTGACCTCGCCGCGCTTGAAGTATTTCGCCAACCGCGAGTCGCCATCCTGTGCTGCGGAGATGAATTGGCCGACCCTGGGCACGGGATGGGCATGCAAGGCAAGATCCCGGAAAGCATCTCGTACGGCATCGCGGCGCTAATCCACCGCTGGGGCGGAATCGTCGCCACTCGATTGCGTCGCGGCGACGATCTTTCCGAACTTCAAACAGCGGCGATTGAAGCCGCCGCGCTAGCCGACCTGGTGGTCGTGATCGGCGGCGCCTCGATAGGGGAGAAGGATTTCGCCAAGCGCGCGTTCTCTGTTCTTGGCTTGAACCTTATCTTCTCAAAAGTGGCGATCAAGCCGGGCAAACCCGTCTGGTTCGGCCGCATTAGAGACGCACTCGTGCTTGGCCTTCCGGGCAATCCAGCCTCGGCAATGATCACCGGGCGGCTTTTTCTTGCACCGCTTCTGGCGGGGCTGGGTGGTGCGAATCCTGCCAACGCCTTGGACTGGCGGATCATGCGGGCTGGCGCACCACTGGCCGGCTGCGCTGAACGGGACACGTTTATGCGCGCGGTTACCGCGGCGCGCACTGCGGTGCCCCTCCGGTCGCAAGATTCGGCCGACCAGAAAAGCCTGGCTGACGCCACGCACCTTATCCGGCTGAGACGCGAAGACGCTGCTCCACATTCACTAGTCGAGACTTTGGTTCTGTGAGTTCAATCACCCTGCAAATGCATCGTCCCTTGTCCAAATGGCGCGTGCTGTTCGGCTATGGCTTCCGGCCTTTCTTCCTGCTGGCGGCGTTGGATGCGCCAATCAACATGATCGTCTGGCTTGTAGTGTTCTTTCGCCCCGATCTTTGGCCCGCGACAGGCATTCCTGCGGTTTATTGGCATGCACATGAGATGCTGTTCGGGTTTGTTGCGGCGGCGATCGGTGGTTTCCTGCTGACGGCCGTCCCCGGTTGGACGGGACGGTCCTCATATTCCAAATCGACCTTGATACTTCTTTCTGCGATTTGGCTGGCGGGACGCCTCGCCATGGCGCCAGGACTGCTGCCCCCAAAGATCGGCGCCATAATCGACCTTGCCTTCTTTCCTGCTCTGGCACTTGCTCTGGCGCCTTCCCTGATCCGGGCGCGAAAATTCCGTAATCTGCCGTTTATTGTCTTCCTACTGGTGCTTTTTCTCGCCAATCTGTGCTTTCAGTTGGGCGTCAGCAAAGTCTGGATACCTGGTGTCGACGCGGGGCTCGGCATTGCGCTCGATGTCGTGGCGCTGCTCATCGCCATCGTGGGCGGGCGCATCATTCCTGCCTTCACCAAGAGTGGGCTTGCCCGTTACGGCACAGCGCCGCAATTGTCGTCAGCCAAACCGGTCGAGATTCTCTCCATCGGCTCCATTATCGCCATGTTCGTTGCGGACCTGGCCATGCCACTTTCCACCGTTGACGGTGTGCTGGCGCTTGTGGCCGGGCTGGCCCAGGCGATCCGGTTTACGCGATGGCAGGGTCATCGCACGGTGAGAGACCCTCTGATTTGGGTTTTGCACTTGGGATATGCCTGGCTCACCATGGGGTTCTTCCTCAAGGCTCTTTGGCTTTTGGCGGCGACTCCCTTCGCGGAGAAATGGTTCCACGCTTTTACAATCGGCGCGTTCACGACCATGATCCTTGCGGTCATGACGCGGGCATCGCTGGGCCATACTGGCCGCGCTCTGATAGCGCCCCGCAATATCGCGATCTGCTATGGACTGATCAGTGCGGCTGCCCTGTTCCGCGTCTTTGGCCCCGCGCTGCTTCCCGCTGATTATAGCGAATTGATTGCTGCGGCGGGTCTATCCTGGATTGCGAGTTTTTTCATCTTTCTCTGGATCTATCTGCCCATCCTGGTCGCACCCCGCATGGACGGAAAGCCGGGCTGAGCCGGCGAACGATCGTTGCGGCGTTTTAGGTGATCTTGCGCCAAGTCAAGTTTGAAACTCGGCCTCGGACGCTCTGTACACGCATGAATAATTGAGTTCCTGCGCTTCTTTAACCCGTGAACTCAATTTGCCTGAAGCGCATTGTTTATCAGGGCCAGAAGCTTCCGATCATCGAAAGGCTTGGAGAGGATCGCCAGCACTCCCTCGCGGTTGAGCGCAGCATCAAGAATTGCATCGCGCCGGCCGCTGATCGCGATCACGGGAATCTTGTTGCCAGGTGCCCGCAATATCTTCAGAAGTTCGATGCCGCTCAACTCCGGCATGTAGAGATCGAGGATGAGACAGCCTGCTCGCTGTGCCTGCGGCGAGTCAGGAACTCTTTGCCGCTCGAAAAACCGCGCACGGCGATCCCAACGCTAGCCAGCAGGGATGCGAGCGAATCGCGCATGGCCCTGTTGTCGTCCACGACATAGACTCGCGTTTTGATCGTCATCGCGTCAGACCAAGGGGAGGCGGATTTGGAAGCCAGCGCCAGGGCCGTCCCGCAAAGCCTTTATGGAGCCGCCATGGGCTTCCACGATGGACTGGCAGATTTTCAGCCCAATACCCAATCCGTCCCGCTTGGTCGTGGCAAAAGCTTGAAACAATTTACCCGCCATTTCCGGCGCGAAGCCCGGACCGGTGTCGCGGATCTCGATTTGCGCGAAGCTGGAATCCACCGCCGAGGATGAGATGACAATCTCGGCGTTCTCCGAGCCCGCCATGGCCTCTGCGGCGTTGCGGATCAGATTCAAGAACACTTGCTGGATTTGAATCTTGTCGATCATAAGGCGCGGGATGCGTGATTCCAATTCCAGCTTGACCTTGATATTGCTGTGGTCCGTGCCTACCAGGCCCAAAGTGACTGCATCCCGGATTACTTGGTTGATGTTTTCCGGCGCCCTTTCGCTTTCTCGTTTTTCCACAAAATCCCTGAGATAGCGAATGATGGTGCCCGCTCGGATTGTCTGGTCGGCGGCCTTTTCCATTGCCTTGCAGGCATTGTGGATCTGCATGGACGTTGGCGGGTCTTGGTTCAGGAAACGCAGTGCTGCCTTGACATAATTGGTCACCGCAGTGAGCGGTTGGTTAAGTTCATGCGCGATGGCTGCACTCATTTCTCCCATGGCGCTTAGCCGGCTTACGTGCGTCAATTCGGCCTCGAGCGCTGCGTCTTTCGCTCCTGCTGCCTTCTCGTGTCGCAAATCCCGCACCGTAGCCACAGTACCGACGATGCGGCCACTGTTGTCTTGGATAGGCGCTGCGGAAAGCAAAACAGGGATCTCGCTTCCATCCTTGTGGCGGCACACGGTTTCAAAACGCACATTGTGCCCCGCCAAGATTTCGCGGGCGAGGTTTTCCTCTTCCCGCAGGCGGTCTGGTGGTAAGAGGATGGAGATATTTTGGCCGAGTGCCTGTTGCTGTAAGTGCCCGAACAATCTCTCGGCGGCTTGATTGTATCCGCGGATGATGCCGGTCAAGTCCGTCACAATGACCCCGTCGATCGCGGATTCGACCAGCGCCGCGAAAAATCCTTGTCCCTGGAAGAATTGAGGATTGTTGGTTAATTCTGGCATCTCTGTCGTCCGCCTAGCCATGCAACAAGGCTAAACGCACAAGATCGGTATCGGAGGCACGCGCGTCAGCACCTTTCTGACGCGGTATATGCCGCGTTAACGCTTAATGCAAAATTCTGCGGACGCGGGCGCAAAACGTCTCCTACTTCGTAGCGTGCCGCAGCTTTACGCACTAATACTGCCCGCGCTGGTCGCGCCTAGGTCGCGCGCCCCGTGACGGGTGGGGGAGTGTCTTGGTTAACATCGGACAGCGCACGATCCTTGTCATCGAGGACGACGAAGCGGTGCGCGCTTCGACGCGGACGCTCTTGGAGGCGCAAGGTTTCCTGGTTCGCGATTTCGCAGACGCGGAGAGTTTTCTGGCGACGACGGATGGACGAGATGCGGGCTGCATCATCCTCGACCAAAATCTTACAGGAATGTCGGGGCTAGATCTCATTGCGATTCTGCGCGCGCAGGGTGTCCGAACGCCTGCGGCGATAGTTTCAGGCGACAGCAAGTCGCTCTCGGCCCGAGCAGCGAAGGAGGGTGTTCATACCGTCCTGCGCAAGCCGCTCGCCGCCGACGCGCTGCTCAATTGGCTGGAACAGATTTTCTCGGGAATGATGGAACCGCCGTGTCCGGATGATCCTTGAACAGACGAATTGATCGTCACGGGAATGCAACATTCCTTCCGCAAAAGTTCCGTCTACGTATTTATGCTTATGTCAGTTCGTGGCTGTCGCGAATTTTTCTACCACACCAAGTAATCGTCCCAGCCGGCCTCCGGGAAAAATACCTACGCGGAATCCCCAACTATTGACTCGCCCAAATAGTCCTCAAAAATGGCCCATCACGCATTCTCGCGTGGGCTGGGGAGACGGGGCATGAAGCAGCACGGACGCGGTGGCGCGCGGGCGACGCGCGCGCGGCTCAGAAAATGTGCCCGTCAAGCAGACGCGATGTCCCGTGCTGAGGCTTTTCCGTTAAGGTTAATGGACGCGTGGCCTTACCGCGCCAGGCGCCAAGGCTAGCGGAGTCCTGAACACATGTCCGCATCATTCCTCAACTTTCTTACTTTCTTGTCTTGTTTAATTGCCCTTGCGGCCAGCAGTTGGGCTCGCCGTCTCAGGATGCGCCTTGATCAACTTCGCCGCGAAACTGGGACAGATAAAGCGCGTGCCGAGGCAGTCACGGCGTTTCATGGCGCACTTCTCGACAATGCCCCGTTAGCCATCGTTGTGCGCCTCGGTTCCAAGCAACGCTATTTTGGCAACGGTAAATTGCTGTTCGAACTTCTAATGGAGAGCCCTGATGCGCCGCAAGCCATGCGGGCGCTGGAAACGTTGGCCAGGGAGGGCTCGGTATTCACCTTCTCGGCGCGCATACCGGGGGGCACGTTGGCACTGCATGGCGCGCCGGTCGGGAAACATGCCGTTCTATACATCAGTGAGTTGGCGCGGGACGAGAGCGGCGACGCGCAGATGATCGACCATTTGCCCCAGGCGATGGCCACCTTCGACACAAGCCGCAAACTCACGCGCTACAATCGGGCCTATGCGACGCTTTGGGGCCTGCCCAGCGCGTGGTTGGATACGCGCCCTTCGCTGGGCGATATCCTCAATCGGCTGCGAGAAAGGCGCCTCATCCCAGAACAGCGCAATTTTGCCGAATGGCGGAAGAACCAGATCGAGGCGGCACCCCCCCCGGGCCAGGCCATCGAAGAAACCTGGCATCTGCCTTCAGGAAAAAGCATTCGTCTCGTCACCCGGCCGCACCGGGGCGACGGCATATTCATCCTGTGCGAAGATATCAGCGAAAAATTGAAGCTGGAATCGTCGCTCAATCTTCTCACCAAAGTCCACAAGGCCACGCTCGACACGTTGGATGAAGGCGTAGCGATATTCGGAACCGATGGGCGGGTTGTGCTGCATAATGCGTTGTTCGCGCAAATGTGGCGACTGACGGAAATGGATCTTGCCGGCCAGCCTCATCTTGGGGAGATTGCAAATTTATGCGCGAGCCGCATTGGTCAGGACGGTATCTGGGGCATTGTAGCCGCCGGCGTGAACGCACCGGCGGCCGAGCCCTTTCGCGAGTGGGAAACGGTTAAGCGGGCCGACGGGCGTATCATATCGGTTGCTCTGTCGCGTCTGCCCAACGGCGCAACCATGGCGAGCTTCGCGGATACGACCGACCTGGAGAAGTTTCATACCTTGGAAACCAGGGCATCCGTAACGCCCAATGCCTTCAAATATGATCAATCGGCATGAACAGAGTTCATCTGTCTACTGAATTCCTGTCCCGAATTGATACTGGTTGACAGTGGGGAGGTGTAGGCTCGGAATGGGGTTGGGTGTATGATTTTCAAGAATCGCGTGGGGGCGCGTCTGTGCCCCGAGGAACTGGGTCGCACCGGAATTCCACGCGGTTGCGTTTCCATTGTGCCTAGAAATTGCATGATAGAAGAGCAACGCGTATTCATTGTAGATGACGACGCAGAGATCCGCGATTCCCTCAGGGTTCTGCTGGAGAGCGCCGGGCTGCGATCGGACGCCTATACTTCGGCCAAAGAATTTCTCGCCGACGGGGTACCGAAATTCGGCTGTGTCGTTGCTGATATCAGAATGCCTGTCATGAGCGGTCTCGAACTCCAGGAGGAAATCGCCCGGCGCGATGTGCATCTGCCCGTGATCATCATCACTGCCCACGCTGACGTGCCACTGGCCGTCCGTGCGCTGAAGGCGGGGGCAATCGATTTCATTGAAAAACCGTTCGATGACGGACAGTTGATCACCAGCATCCGCCATGCTTTTGAGGTCGCAACCCGCACGCGCAGAAGATCCCGGGAAGCCAAGGACGCACGGGATCGCCTTTCGCTCCTTACCTCGCGTGAACGAAGCGTTCTGACTATCCTGGTCAAGGGGTGCTCGAACAAGGTTGCTGCCTATGAATTGGGCATCTCGCCACGCACGGTAGAAATTCACCGAGCCCACATCATGAATAAACTGTACGCCTCCAGCCTGTCCGATCTGGTACGGATGGTACTTGTCGCCGAACGTGGCGAAGGATGGGCCTACTTGGATGCGGCAAAGATCGAACGGCGTGCTGCACAAGAAT
>DATFSP010000229.1:0-10144 GCA_035262545.1 Rhizomicrobium sp.
CCCCAGCCCCCGCCGCTCGTCCGTGCACAGCCGCGATAGCGGCTTTGGGAAATCCGTCCGCAAGGGATATCAGCTGCCACACGTGCGTTTCCCCAAAGGTTTGGAGAAAGAATCAGCCATGCCTTTGGTCAAATATCGTCTTCACGGCCGCCGCCCGCCCCCGCAGCCGATCAAGATGCCTGTGCCCGGCTGGGGCGGCGACGCCCAGCCGCGTGTCGACAGCAATCATGAGCAGCCCTGGCACTGCATGCCTTTTTCGGAGAGCGCCCGGTATGGCATTGAGCTGCTTTATCCTTTTGAGGAGGAATTGCGCGTCTATCGCCAGGGCGGGCAAAGCGTCCTCGAAGCAGCTTGGGGCGATCCTCCCGATGGCGGCATGATGTGGCCGCCCTTTCGGACATTCGGGGAGGATTATTATTCCTACCAGCTGTCGCTCGACCTTTTGCCGCCGCCGGGATGGGCGGTCAGAACGGAACCGCATCCGCGCTTTTACACCGACGCCACGAACACCACGCCGCTGGCCGTGCCCGCACTAATCCGCACGGAGTGGTGGCCGATGATGTATTTCTGCATTTTCAAGATGCCGCCCGAAGGAACCACCCATATCTTCCGCAAGAACGAGCCTTTCATGAGCATGATCGTCATCCCAGACGATCCCGAACTCAAACTCGAAGAAATGCCTGAGGAAGAATCCGCCGAACGCGAGTTGCGTTCCCGCCGGATCGCCGAAAGCCGGGACAATCTTGCAGGCAAAACCCACTGGACGTCCAGCACGCGCACGATCTTCGATGGCACCTATCGCCGGATGTACAACGCTGTCAAGAAAAAGGAACACGAGGGCTAGGATCCCGACCGGCGGAATCCTGCCCTCGCGCGTTCGACGCCCTCACAATCAGTAGTCGTGACTGTGGTGATGGTGGTGATGATGATGATGGTGGTGGTTGTAATAGTCGCGAGTCACCCACCGTCCACCAAGGTATACGTAACCATTCGACAAGTACCAGTCGCGCGAATGGTGATGATGGTGGTGATCATGACGGTCACCAAATTGCAGCGTGAATTGGACTTTCTCAAGACGCGCCGCGTCTTCAGCATCCGCGATTTTCAACCGCTCCACCGCATTAGGGATTGGTTCCAGAAGCTCCGCATAGTTCGCGGCGACTGGCACCGCGGGTGCCGTTGGCGGAGCGGCCGCCTGAGTCGCGACAGGCGCAGTGGCCAGTACCGCCGTAGCCCCTACGATTGTGGCAATTTTTCGATCCATTCGGTTCTCCACCAAGTGTCAATTGAAAACGGGCTCGCCCTTCGAACCGTTCCTACGGATCTCGTGAGAGAGTGGTGGATCCCAAACATGAAGGCCCCGCAATTCTGGCGAAGCCCTCGACTTCCTTGCAAGGTCTTGAAATAACCAAGCTGAATGACCGACACGAACAGAAAATTCTGCGTCGCGCCTATGATGGACTGGACCGACACCCATTGCCGGGTGTTGCACCGGTCACTAACACGCCGCGCCCTGCTCTATACCGAGATGGTGACGGTCGACGCGATATTGCGTGGCGACCGAATGCGGCTTCTGGGATTCGAGGCCTGCGAACACCCGGTAGCGCTGCAACTTGGCGGCTCGGAGCCAGCCTTGCTGGCGGAAGCCGCGCGTATCGCAGAGGGGTTCGGGTATGACGAAATCAATCTCAATGTGGGTTGTCCGTCCGACCGAGTGCAGTCAGGCCGCTTCGGCGCCTGTCTGATGAAGGAACCGGAATTGGTGGCAAGCTGCGTTGCGGTGATGCGTGAGGCGGTCGCCGTCCCCGTCACGGTCAAATGCCGCATCGGCGTGGACGATCAGGATCCAGACACCGCGCTTAGAGCATTGATCGCACGTTGCGTCGAAGCCGGCGCGACCTGCTTCGCAATTCATGCCCGCAAGGCCTGGCTTCAGGGCCTATCGCCCAAGGAGAACCGCGAAGTGCCTCCGCTGGAATACGATCTGGTCTATCGTATCAAGCAGGAAAATCCGGCGCTCACCATCATACTCAATGGGGGCATTCAGTCCCTGGACGAAGCGGAGCACCACCTGCCTTATGTGGATGGCGTGATGCTGGGCCGCGCTGCCTATCAGAATCCAGCGTTGCTGGCCGGGATCGACGCACGCTTCTTTGGCGATCCGCCACGCAGCCTCGATACCGGCCTGGCGGAGTGGAGCCTCTATGTGGAGCGCAAGCTCAAGGAGGGTGTGCGTCTTTCCAGCATGACGCGCCACATGCTGGGCCTGTTCCATGGCCTGCCGGGCACGCGCGCGTATCGTCGCCACTTGAGCGAATTTGGGTCACGCGACGGCGCAGGCATCGAGGTGCTGCGCGAGGCGCTGAGCTTCCTGGCGCCCGAGCGCGCAGCAGCCTAAATCTAGTCGCGAGAGATTTTCGTCCCTTGGCTAGAGCGGCGCGCGGGACCCATGCGAAGGCACGCGGGCACGCGTGACGAACAAGAGGCGAAAAGATCCGTGCCTATTTCGCCGCGATCAAGGCATCCAGCAACGCCGGTGTGCCCTGAACCCTTTCAAGATGCGGATAACGCAATCCGTCATGATAGGGTATCGAGACGGTGCGATATGCGTCATTGCGCTTGACCAGAAGTGTGATCGGAGTCTGGCTGCCCTTGGCTTCGGTGATGGCGTCCTTGAGGCCGTCCGCGTCATAGTCATCGCCGTTTACGGCGATGATTTGAGTGCCGAGTGCGAAGCCGGCCTTGGACGCCGGACCACCCCAGGTCACGTCAGTCACATTGCCCTTATTGTCGAGCACAAAGCCCAGCGAATATGCGAAGCTGTCCCGCTTCCTCTGGGTGTCGCTGGAGGAGTCTCGTTCCGACGGCTTGTCGGTATATACCAGCTGGTAGCCGCCGCGCGTGATGCCGTCGAGCGGCGGCGCGGGATGAAGCCCGATATGGCCGTTGAGGAATCCGGCCCAGTCATAGGGCAACACGGAATTCAGCGTCTTCACCACATCATCGAGCGTATATGTAACGGTGACGAAGCTGCCGTCATGAATGCCGAAAAAGGCCTTCGCGAAATCGTCCATGGACTTCTGTCCATTGGTCTTCTGGCGGATCAGGGAATCCGCATCCAGCCAGGTGAGCAGGCCTTCGTTGTAATAATCCTCGCTGCGCTGATAAGTGCGCCACGGGATCGGCCGGCGGCTGGCCATGACTGGGTCCAGGGTGGTATCCGCCACTGGCCGCCACTGTCGTCCTGGCAAGGTGCCGTAATAGGCGGCGTCGTCGGCGAAAGCGTCGAGCGCCTGCTGCTTGGTCCAGAGACCCGAACGCGCAGCCAGCACAAAGCCCCAGAACTGGGTCTGACCCTCATAGACCCACAGCAAGCTGCCGCGCATCGGCACATTATAGTTGGGGGTCCAGAGATCGGCGGGCCTGCGGAATTTGCCGTTCCAGGAATGAGTATATTCATGGGCAAGAAGATCGCGTCCCGCGCTGGTCTTGTCCCACTGGGTAAAATATTTTGCGGTGGTGACGTCCTCGCTGGACTGATGATGCTCCAGCCCCTCGCCCCCCACATGCGCCGAAAGCCCCAGCAGGAAGTCATAGTGATCGTAATGATGCGAGCCGTAGAGCTTGTAGGCCTGCTGTACCAGATTCTTGTGTGCCGCCAGTTCCTGTGGCGTCATTTTGAGCTGGTCGGCATGATCCGCCGCGATGTCCAGATGCACCGGCACGTTGGCGCCGGGATCGAGATCGACCCGCGAGAAATATTTTCCCGCCAGCACCGGCGAGTCCACCAGGGTATTGAGCGTGGTGGTCTTGAAGCGGCCGTTGCCTGCAGACTCGAGCGCCGTACCTACGCCCCAGCCTTGCGGCACTTTCAATTCCGCCGAAACCGGAATGCGGCGCGAGAAATAGCCTGCGGGATAGAGCACAACGGCATTCCATTCCAGATTCAAGATCACGTCGGTGGCCACCACCCGTCCCTGATTCGATTGAGTGGGTGAGAGATATTGGAAATCCGCCGTCACCTCATGGGCGCCATTGGGCACGTTGAGGTGGAATGCGAAGACGTCCACCGGATCTCGCGTCCAGGCGAGCGTGGTGCTTCCAGCGTGGAATGTTAGGCCCGCGAGCAGGTCGAGCGGACCACTCGGGGAGTGATTGCCAGGAAGCCACTGGGGATAAAGCAGGATCAGAGGCCCGGACTTTGCCACGGGGATAACTTCGTGAACCCGCATGATGCCTTGCGCGGGCTGGGTGCCATCCACCGACAGCTGGATCGTTCCGTCAGGGTAAGGAATATCCTGGGGCGCCGGAATCGGCTGCGGCAGGGGCGTGGGCGCAGGGCCCGGATAATTGGCCTGATTGGCGGTTTGGGCGCGCGCACCCACCGTTAAAAGAGAAAGCAAGACAATTGGAAACAAGCGCCGCATGGAATCCCCACCCTGAGAGCAGAGCAAGCCTATGTCAGATGAGACGCTTCCGCCAAGAGCGATCAGATCTTCTGATCGTAAGCGCCCACTTCCGGATGTTTGGCGAGACGCGAGTCGATATCAGCGAACATGGCGCGCATATTGCCTTCCGAGACGGGGCTTTCTACCACCACAACCAAGGATGGTTTGTTCGACGACGCGCGGACCAGGCCCCAGGTCCCATCCGCCAGAGTGACGCGCACGCCATTGACGGTGACAATGCTGGCGATTGGCTGGCCCAGGAGTTTCTCACCCCTTTCCCTGAGGCCGGAATATTCCCTCGTCAGCGCATCCACCACCGCGTATTTCTTATCGTCGGGACATTCGGGCGCCATGGTGGGCGAGCCAAAGGTCTTGGGCAGACCGTCATAAAGCGATGAGAGTCTCTTGCCGCCCGCGCGGTCCAGCATTTCCAGCACATGGATGCCGGCCACAATAGCGTCGTCATAGCCACGGCCGAACGGCGGATTGAAGAAGAAGTGGCCCGACTTCTCGAAACCTGCCAGCGCCTTCAATTCGGTGGTGCGCCGCTTGATGTAGGAGTGGCCGGTCTTCCAGTAATCGGCTTTGACGCCGCGTTCCTTCAGCACCGGATCGGTAAGATAAAGTCCCGTGGATTTTACATCCACCACGAATTGCGCGCCGGGATGCTGGGCCGACAGGTCCCGCGCCAAGAGCACCCCGATCTTGTCGGCGAAAATCTCACGCCCCTGATCGTCCACGACGCCGCAGCGGTCACCGTCGCCGTCAAAACCCAGGCAAAGCTCGGCGCCTTTTTCCTTCACAGCCGCGCTCATGGCATGCAGCATGTGAAGATCCTCGGGATTGGGGTTGTATTTGGGAAAATTGTAATCGAGCTCGGTGTCCATGCCGATCACGTCCGCGCCGATGCGTTTCAGCGCCTCGGGTGCAAAGGCGCCTGCCGTGCCGTTTCCGCAGGCCGCGATCACCTTGATCGGGCGAGAAAGGCTGCGCCCCTTGGTGACCGCGTCCAGATAAGTCTCGCGCATGTCCGGCACCGCGACATAGGATCCGCCGGGGCTTTCCTTGGAGAGGCCTTCCAACACGATCTTCTTCAGCGCGCCGATCTCGTCGGGCCCAAAGGTGAGCGGTTTCTGCGCCCCCATTTTTACCCCGGTCCAGCCATTCTCATTATGGCTGGCGGTTACCATCGCCACCGCGGGGCAATCCAGCGCGAATTGCGCGAAGTAGGCCACCGGCGACAACGCCAGACCGATATCGTGAACCTCGCAGCCCGAGCGCAAGAGGCCTAGGATCAACGCCTGCTTGATGGACAGCGAATAGGACCGGAAATCATGACCCGTCACGACCTTGGGCTTGACGCCGATCTGGCGCAGATAGCTGCCAAGCCCAAGGCCGAGGGCCTGCATGCCCAGGAGATTGATTTCCTTTCCGAACAGCCAGCGCGCGTCATATTCCCGAAAGCCATTGGCCGTGACCAACGGCAGATTTTCGTATTCGGCCGTGTTGGGCCGCAGTTCCGAATGTGGCGCAAGCATGAATAACTTTTCAAAGAACGCTGAAAGGGTTTTAGCGGCGGCGTACTGCCCTGTCTAACAATGATTTTCTTCAGCCCGGCTCATGCGGGCCCAAACTTCCATCCCCGCGTTCGAAACGGGGATTGGCGATGTCGAACGTGTCAAACCCGCAATTGGGACAAGGCTGGATCAGGGTGCCCCGACTCATCCTCAGCGTCTGGTGGCAGCGTTCGCAACGGTAATCGGCGCTGTCGCGGACTGTTTCGCCCACTTTCTCGCTCATCCTCGCCTCAGACTTCGACAAATCTCCAAGCAGCAACGCGATCCCAAGACCGGCGTTCCTTTGCATTTGATGTTTCTTCAAAGCGAATGCACTCGGAACTCGCGACGCCTCAATCCCGCGGGCGCTGCGCCAATCGCGCCGGCAGTTCGGCCATTATGCGCCTTCGCTCTTCTTCGCTCATTTGGCTCCAACGGGCGATTTCGTCCAATGTGCGGCCGCAAGCGGAACAGAGACCGCTGCCCGGCTCATAGGTACATATTTTTATGCAAGGTGATTCCATCAAGCCAGTCCCGGCGGTTCGCAACGCGATAGACGTAATAAAGTGAAGCGCGCGCTTAACCGGAGCTTAACACGGAAGACTTAGGCTTTTTCGCGCCGATCCGGGGTGACCTACGAATGGCGAAAGCACAATTCCATAAGAACCAACGCGTCTATGTGAAGCCCGTCGGCACGTGGGCCCTGGTCGAGCGCGTGGTGCCGCATTGGGCCAAGGGCATCGAGGAACCTCTCAGAATTTACTACGACGTCGGTCTGGGCCGCGAGTTCGCCGCCGAGGAATTGCGGAGTGAGGAACCGGTCGCCCAGGCGGCGCCCAATGGCGGTCGTGCCTGGCGGATCATGCGCGCACGGAACAAATGGCAGCCGGCCGAGGATTGTGCCCGCCACCCCCTGCCCGGCACCTTTCCTATTGTCGTCACCGGCGAAATCGAATGGGGCGGCTGGCGCGTTCCCGGCGCGGAATATGATCTCGATCCGCAAGGCGTCGAGCGGCAGGCGCGGCTGATCGCAAATGCGCCGCAACTGGTGGCATTCGCCAATGAGCTGGTGGAGTGGGTCCGCAAATCGGGCGAGGACATGCCCAATTCATTGGCCGAACTCGCCCACACCGCTCAGGACATTCTGGCCCACGTCAAAGGCCAGACCTAATTCCCCCTTCTGGCCTCCCCTCACTTTCGGCGCTAGGTTCGTCCCTGGACCTGGGGGAAATTCATGGATACCAAGCCGCTCACGCCGGAATCTTCCGCGCGCCATACATTCCGCTTTGAAGGATCGGCGGGCGAGTATTTCAAAATCTGGATCGTCAATCTTGCGTTGTCCGTAGTCACACTGGGCATTTTCAGCGCGTGGGCCAAAGTCAGAAGCAAGCGCTATCTTTACGGAAATACCTTCATCGGCGCCCATGCCTTCGATTATCACGCCCAACCTTTGCGCATTCTTCTGGGACGAGCGATCGCTGTTACACTTATCCTAATCTATTCATTGACGCTGGTCTTCGCCAAACAATTCATCGGTCTTCTGTATCTGATTTTTGGCATCGCGTTGCCGTGGCTGGCGATGTCGTCGTTGCGCTTTTCCGCCCGCAACACTAGCTACCGCAATATCCGTTTCGATTTTGAAGGCGATTATGGGGGTGCGTTCGCCGCCTATATTCTGTGGCAAGGATTGGCCGCCATTACGCTTTTTATCGCATTTCCCTTCGCGCACCGCGCTCGTGATTACTACACCATCAACAACCATTGTTTCGGATCCATGCCATTCTCGGCGGAAATCCCAGTTGGTGAGCTCTATCTCATTTATCTTGCGGGTTTGGGCGCATTTCTCAGCTTCATTGTCGGCGGCGCGTTGTTGGGGCTCGGCTTTTCGTGGCTGACGCTCCGGCCAGTGCTGAGTACGGTGACGGCCGTCGAAATTCCTGCCTATGTGCTTGGCTTTCTCACCGCGGCTTCATTTGTTGGCGCAAGGACGCTCGATCTTGCCCTCAACAATACGCGGCTGGGCAAAGCGTTCTGGTTCGAATCGCGCCTGTCTGGGCTGCGCATGGCGTGGATCGTGACGAGCAACCTGGTCGTCTCTCTCGTCACACTGGGACTTCTGTATCCCTGGGCACGGGTGCGGCGCGCCCGCTATATGGCAAGCTGCATTTCGGTCGTGGGACCTGCTGAACTCGACATTTCCCAAGCCGCCATCCCCGCCGGCGGCAGCGCAGTGGGCGAGGAAATCGCCGGCTTCTTCGATGTCGATTTTGGCCTCTGAGCTTTCCGGCTTTTATTTTCCGCCCGGCTCTTCGCGTTGCCAGGGGGCGCTGGCACACTTTTCTCCGGACGGAGAAACGCTGCGGGTGACTGCGAATGGCGCTTTGCTGACCGAGGCCGCCGCGCGCGACGTAAGAATTTCGTCCCGACTAGGCGTGTTAAGCCGTAAGCTCGAATTTCCCGGCGGCGGCCTGTTCGAAACCCGCGACAATGACGGCGTCGATGCGCTGCTAGAAGGACGAAGCAGCGTCCTGGCCCGGATGGAAGGATCCTGGCGCCTTACACTGGCTTCGCTGGCAGTCGTCGTTGCGGGCGTCGCATGGCTCGGTTATTACGGCGTGCCTACCGGCGCGCATTGGCTGGCAATGAGGACTCCCCCTGCGGTCGCACGGGTCATCACGGCCGAAACGCTGGCGGCGATGGACAACCGCGTCCTGCTGCCGACGCACCTGCCCGCTGCCCGCCAAAGCGACATCCTTGGCCGTTTCCAGCGTGTAGCACGCTGGCAGCCGGACAGCCGCCGCTACTTGCTGCTGTTCCGCAACGCCCCTGATATCGGGCCAAATGCTTTTGCCCTGCCCGATGGCCGGGTTGTGATCACGGACCAACTCGCCGAGATGTCCCGCAATGACGAGGAACTCGACGGCGTCTTCGCCCATGAGATGTCCCACGTGATTCATGCCCATGGCCTACAAAGCGTCTACCAGGCGTCGCTGGTGCCGGCCGCCATTGCGTTCGTCACGGGTGATGCCAGCCAGGCGGGCCATATCGCCACCATCCTGCCCGGCATTTTGCTGCAAGCGGCCTATTCGCGCGGCTTCGAGCAGCAGGCAGATGACGATGCGAATGCCGAATTGCGCGCACATGGCGAGGATCCGGGCCGGCTCGCCAATCTGCTGGAGCGAATGGAGCAGGCGACCTGTACCAAAGGCGTTTGCCTGCCGAGCTGGCTAGGTTCGCACCCCCAAACGGTCGCGCGGGCGTTGCGGTTGCGCCACGGTTTGACACACTGACATGCGCGGCTTTTTCCCGCTAACCTCGCATTTCCCGACGAGGTCCCCATGCGCACCGAAGAGCCCCGCGCCATCCATCTTGCCGACTATAAGGCGCCCGATTTCCGGATCGAAACGGTTCACCTGAATTTCGTGCTGGACCCGCAAGCCACACGGGTGACGGCGAAGCTGGATGTGACGCGCAAGACGCCCCAAGCGCCGCTGGTTCTCCGCGGTGAAGAACTCAAATTCATCTCGGTCATGTTGGATGGGCGCCCGCTGCCTGAGCGCGATTACGATCTGGACGCGAAAGCACTCACCATACCTAGTGTGCCGGACCGGTTCGTGCTGGAGACCGTGTGCGAGATCGCGCCAGCCGCCAATCTGGCGCTGGAAGGCTTGTATCAGGCGGGAGGCATGTTCTGCACGCAATGCGAGCCAGAAGGATTCCGCCGTATCACCTGGTTCCTGGACAGGCCGGACAATCTCTCGGTTTTCACAGTCCGGATCGAGGGGGCGAAAGAGCAATATCCAGTACTGCTTTCCAACGGCAATCGCGTAGATGCCGGCAACCTCGAAGGCGGCCGGCATTTCGCCGTGTGGCATGATCCATTCCCCAAGCCGTCATATCTCTTTGCCCTGGTGGCAGGCGATTTGGGCGTGATCCACGATCGTTTCACTACCATGTCGGGTCGCGAGATCACGCTCGCCATCTATGTCGAACACGGCAACGAAGCCAAGGCGCGCTATGCGATGGGAGCGCTCAAGCGGGCGATGAAATGGGACGAAGAGACCTATGGCCGCGAATACGATCTCGATATTTTCATGATCGTCGCGGTCTCGGCCTTCAATATGGGCGCGATGGAAAACA
>DATFSP010000230.1:0-5683 GCA_035262545.1 Rhizomicrobium sp.
TCGTCCTCCACCATCTGCAACCGGTGCTCCAGTGCGCGGAGCGTGCGATAAGCCGCGCTAAGCTCAGCCGCCGCTTTTTGCTCGACGATCCCTGCCACGGCCAGCGCGTTCAAGGCGTCCAAAGTGGCGGGCGCGCGCAGCGAAGGATTGCGGCCACCTAGAATGAGTTGCTGGGTCTGAACGAAGAATTCGATCTCGCGGATACCACCCCGCCCCAGCTTGATATTGTGTCCGGCCACCTTGATCTCGCCATGGCCGCCATGGGCGTGAATCTGGCGTTTGATGGAGTGGATATCCTCGATCGCCGCAAAATCCAGATGTCGCCGCCAGACGAAGGGCGCGATTGCCGCCTGAAACGACTTGCCGGTTTCGGGATCGCCGGCGCAGGGCCGCGCCTTGATCATGGCGGCGCGCTCCCAATTCTGTCCCAAACTTTCGTAATAACTTTCCGCCGCTTCCAACGAGATTGCGACCTGGGTAGCCGACGCATCTGGGCGAAGGCGCAAATCCGTGCGGAAGACATAGCCATCCGATGTCGTCTCGGCAAGCAATTTGACCAGACCGCGCACGATGTCCACCGCCGCGCCCCGCTTATCGCCGCGCTTGACGAAGGGAAAACGCGAATCGTAAAAAACGATCAGATCGATATCGCTGGAATAATTAAGCTCATAGGCGCCGTATTTTCCCATTGCCAGCACGGTAAGGCCGCTCGCCGCCTCCAGGGTCGCGCCATCCGCTTCCAGCATGCCATGAAGAGCGGCGGCCCGCCGCAGCAGGAAGCGCAGCGCCGCCTTGACAGAAGCATCGGCGAGTTGGGTGAGCCCGTGAGTTACTCTTTGCAGGTCCCACCAGCCAGCGATATCGGCGACGGCGATGGCTAATGCTGCCTCGCGCTTGGCGCCGCGCAACACAGACATGATGTCTGTTTCCTCGTTCAACGCCGCCGCCGCCTCCACGCGGGCAACCGTCTCCTCCAGAGCAAGCTTTGGTCCGGCCGTAAAAATGCGCGCCAAAGTCTCGGACTCACGCAGCGCCAGGCGCCCTAAAAAGCCACTATTGCCGAATACGCCCTGCAGCAGTTCCGCCTGGTTCGTGTTCCAGGAAAATCCGCGCCCCGAAAGCTCGTCAAGGATGCGAGCCGCGCGCGCGGAATCGAACGGCAAGGGTGGGACATGCAAATCTGGCATTACCCAAGTTTAGAGCATCTATTCGGCGGCGGTGCGAGCGGGGACCTGCTGAGCGCGCGGGGTGGCAGGGGAAATACGCAACGCGGAGCGTGGGAAACGCAGGACGGCTTTCAGGCCGGGCGCATTGTCCTCCAGCAGCAATTGGGCATTGTGGAAGTGCGCCACCGCTGCCACCAACGAAAGACCCAAGCCCGTGCCGGGAGAGTTGCGGCTGGCTTCCAGCCGCACAAAGCGCTCGACTACCCGGCTGCGCTCATGCGTGGGGATGCCGGGCCCGCTATCGGCAACCGCGAGATCCACGCCGGCAAAAGACTGGCCGATGGAAATCGCGACCCGCCCACCGGCCGGCGTGTACTTGATGGCATTGTCCACCAGATTGGCCAGAGCTTGCGCCACCAGGCTGCGAACCCCTTCGATCATGGGCACGCTGGCGACCGCAAGGGTGAGCGCAACATTTTTCTCTTCCGCCAGAGGCTCGTACAATTCGCTCACATCTCTGGCCACAGAAGCCAGGTCAAGCGGCGACATCGCGCCCCGCGCCGTGCCGGCATCGGTCTCAGCGATCAATAGAAGGGCATTAAAGGTACCGATCAGTTGGTCCGTGTCCGCGATAGCGCGCTCGATTTCGCCCGTGTCCGAGCCTGCCGCCGATAAGCGCGCCTGGGACTGCTCCAGCCGATGGCGCAAGCGGTTCAAGGGCGTACGCAGATCGTGCGCAACACTGTCGGTGACTTCGCGCAGACCTTTCATCAGCCGCTCGATGCGGTCCAGCATGCGATTGAGATTTTCCGCCAGTATGTCGAACTCATCTTGAGCGCCCGAGACCGGAACGCGGCGCGTCATGTTGCCGGCGATGATCTCGCCCGAAGTGCGGTTGATGGAATCCAGTCGCCTCAGCATGTTGCGGCTCATCAGGGCGCCGCCCAGAAGGCCGAACAGCAGAATGAGCCCCATCGTCCAAGGCAATGTCGTAGTGAACATACGCTGGGTGAGATCGCGGTCATGGACGTCTTGGGCCACGAGCAGATCGAAATTCCCCGCCAGCGTGAACAGCCGCCCGCGCGCGCGCCGTGTTTCCGGCACGCCACTGATGCGTCGCTCATAGTCGAATTCCACGAACTCGCCCGCGTTGGGCTTGATCGCCGGCCAAGTATCCAGATTTCCCGCCAGCGGACGATGTTGGCTGTCGGTGAGAAGATAAATCGCCTGGCCGCCGCGGAGCGAACGGCTCATCACGCTTTCCGCCAGACCGCGCAGCCCCAGCCGCTGATATTGCTCCGATAGGCCGGTGATTTCCGCCTCGATGATCTGGTCCGTCTGGGCGTCCAGAGTGCGCCGCGTGTTCCAATAGGTGAAAAAGAGAAGTGCGCTCACGGACAGGGCGAACAGCAGCACATAGGCGAGAACAATGCGGAACGCCTGTGTGCGAATAAGCCGAACGCCCGCGCGCATCACTCGTACCGCATCATCGTTCCGGTTTGATCACTCAAGCTAGGCCGCGATAGGGAACGACATTCGATTCCGCGCAATTGGGCTTGCTTGCGTGTCCGGGAGTAGAAAGCCTGAGAGCGAAGAAGCCGAACGCCCGTGCGCATCATCTCCCCTACATGTTATCGGGCCCGGATCATGTATCCGGCGCCGCGGATGGTATGCAGCAAAGGCGTATCGAAGCCCTTGTCGATCTTGGCGCGCAACCGGGAGATATGCACGTCGATCACATTGGTCTGGGGATCGAAATGATATTCCCACACGCTTTCCAACAGCATGGTCCGGGTGACTACCTGGCCGGCATGGCGCATCAGATATTCCAACAACCGGAATTCGCGAGGCTGAAGATCGATCACCTGGTCGCCGCGTTTGGCGGCGCGGGTGAGAAGATCGAGGTCGAGGTCTCCCACGTTGAGCCGCGTCTTCACCGTCACTGGCGAACGCCGCCGCATCAAAGCGTCGATGCGCGCCAGGAGTTCGACGAAAGCATATGGCTTGGTGAGATAATCGTCGCCGCCGGCCTTGAGGCCCTTCACCCGCTCATCGACTTCGGACAAGGCGGACAGGAACAGCACTGGTGTGGCGTTGCCATGTTCGCGCATCTCGGCGACCACGCCCAAACCGTCCATCTTGGGTAGCATGCGGTCGATGATGGCCACGTCATAGGGACGCGACAGAGCCAGCGACAGGCCGACATCGCCGTCGGCGGCATCGTCCACGACGTGACCGGATTCCTTCAGCCCCTGGACCAGGTAACGCTGGGCCTCCAGATCGTCTTCCACGACAAGAATGCGCATGGCTTGTGAAGCTCCTTTCACGCCAGAGGGGTCCGCGCCGGCGGTGGGGGTGGGGGGACTCGCCGCCACCGGCGCGGGGGGCCGGACGTAAAGGCTTGAGCCCTGCCGTCCGATATTTGCGTCAAACTCACGTGGCCCCGATGTCGACAGCCACAAACCTCGTTCCGCCCTGAGCCGAGGCCACCAGCAACAACACGCTCTTGCGCCCCCCTTTTTGAGCTTCGGCCACGCCCGATTGCACGTCGGCTGGGGTATGCACGACCCTATTGCCGACTTTCTGCACCACGTCGCCAGGCTGCAGGCCCTTATCGGCGGCGTCGCTGTTGGGATCGACCTTGGTGATCACCACGCCAGTCGCGCCTTCATTAAGATTGTAGGTCTTGCGCGCTTCGGGCGTCAGAGAGGCAAGGCCCAAACCCATGGCATTGCCGGTAGCCGCGGGACCCGGCGGAAGATTGGGGATATTGGCTGCGACCTTGTCGTCGGGACGCACGCCGATATCGGCCTTCAAGGTCTTAACCTGACCCTGGCGATCGACCATGAACGTTGCGCTCTGACCGGACGGCACCTGCGCCACTTTACGGGTGAGATCGCGATTATCCTCTACCGTCTGGCCGTTGATCGAGGTGATGATATCGCCCTGTTCGAAGCCAGCCTTGGCAGCCGGACCATTTGGCATGACTTCGGCGACCAGCGCGCCCTTAGCGTCTTTCATACCCAGCGAGGAGGCGATTTCCGGCGTCACGCTTTGGATGCTGACGCCCAGCCAACCGCGCGACACGTGCCCATGGGCTTGAAGCTGCGCCACCACGTCATGAATGGTTGAAGCCGGAATGGCGAAGCCAATTCCGACGCTGCCGCCTGAGGGAGAGAAGATCATCGAGTTCATGCCCACCACCTGACCGCGCAGGTCGAAAGTGGGACCGCCCGAATTGCCGCGGTTTATGGGCGCATCGATCTGGATGAAGTCGTTGTAGTTGCCCGCGCCGATGTCGCGGCCGATCGACGAGACGATGCCCGCGGTCACGGAATTGGAAAGACCGAAGGGATTGCCGACCGCGATCACCCAATCGCCCACGCGCAATTGCCGGTCGTCGCCGAATTCGACAGTGGGCAGCGGCTTGTCGGACTTAATCTTGAGAAGTGCGATGTCGGTGGCGGGATCGGTGCCAATCAGCTTGGCCTCGAAGCTCCGCCCGTCAGGAAGCTTGACGTTGATCTTCTTGCCGTTGTCGACCACATGATTGTTGGTGACGATAAGCCCCGACTTGTCGATGATGAAGCCCGAGCCCGCGCTGATGGCCTTGTGCGGTGCTTGCGGGTGCTGCTGATTGAACTGATTGAAAAGATCTCGGAACGGTTCGGGCAGATTTTCCTGCTGATCGTCGAGATCCGTGTCGGTGGTCATTGTCTCCGAAGTAATGGTGACGACGGCGGGACTCACTCGCTCTACCAAGTCGGCGAAGCTGAAAGGCGAAGAACTCTCCAGCATGCGTGGGGGAGTAGCGCGGCTGGTATCGTTCGCCGCGAACTGGACCGGGGCCTTGTCGGCCAACTGCGTCGCGTGCGGCAGCAATGCAAACGCACCCAGGCCCACCACCAGGATTGTGGCGGCGCTACCCATCGCCAAAAGGCGCGCCCGCGTGTGGCGGAGAAACGATTGCTGCGGTTGATTGGAATTGTCGGTCTGCATCATGCGCTCCTGAAAGGTCCGGCGGGCACCCGCCCCTGACCCCGTAGATGTGGGAATACGCCCTCATTCTTACGAGTTCCTCACTAGTATATTAGAGTAATTTAATGGTTTATAGGGTGCCGGAATTGACCGGTTTTGACCGACGGATCACCCAATAAGCCACGCCGCCTGCCCCCAAAAGCACAACGAAAGGCAACAGCCATAGGAAATAAGTGTCCGGCTGCAGGGGGGGCCGCATCAGGATGAAGTCTCCATACCGGGTAACCAGAAATTGCCGGATCTGAGTGTCGCTTTTTCCCTGCGCCATCTGTTGGCGCACCAGATGGCGCAACTCGGCGGCCAGCGGTGCTTGGGACTCATCGATGCTTTCGCCCTGGCAAACCAGGCAGCGCAATTGCCGTTGCAAAGCGCGGGCGCGCGTCTCCATTGTTGGGTCGGAAAATGTATCGGCCACAGGTACGGCGATCGCGGTGCTTCCCATCGAAGCGGCAAGTAGCAGCGAAAAGATCAACCGTTTC
>DATFSP010000231.1:0-13652 GCA_035262545.1 Rhizomicrobium sp.
CACCCACCTTAAAACCCGCAGCCACCAAATGTCTCATCAGCGGCACAGCCAACCTCTGATCCCGCCCGTACAGCACGCCCACTTCCCATGGCCGCAATACCGTTTTCCACCATGGCGTAAAGCTATGGATCGAAATGAGAACAGCCTTTTTGCCGATGCGAGCGATCTCCTTGCGGATCGCCGCATGATAGGGCGCATGAAATTGGTTGAGCCGGCTCACGACCTCTTCACCATCTGCGCCACGATTGCCCGGAACGATGCTTCCGTCCGAAAGCTTCATCACCAGGGTAGGATCTTCCGGTCCGCGATTGAGATCGATCAGGAGGCGCGACACGCCGCCGAGCAAAGCGGCCGCGCCATAGGCGGCCGCCAGCGCGGCGGTAACCTCGGCTGCGCCAATGTCGTAGGCAATGTGAGTCTCAAACAGAGACTGGGGCAATCCCAGGTCGCCATATAGGGCGGGCACCTTGTTGGAGGCATGATCACACAGGAACAGAAGCGGGCTTCGCTTTTCCGGCGCGGAAGGGATCAGCTTGAAGGGCGCATCCATCGTGCCGGGGCTTGTAAAATGCGGTTCCATTTCCCGCAAGCAGCCCCTTGACGCGGCGCGTCTGAAACCAAATGCTGCCCATCATGCGTCGCGCGTTGCCCGCAATCCCGTTTTTGGCATTTGCAACGGTCCTGGCCATGTCGCCTGCCGAAGCGGCCTTCGATATTTGCAACAAAAGCGATTCCAGCGCGAGAGTGGCGCTTGGCCGTTTCGACGGCACGCATTGGACGAGCCAGGGCTGGTGGACGGTCACGCCAAGGACCTGTGCGCGGCTTCTTAACGGACCGTTGCAAGCGCGCTATTATTATCTTTACGCTGCCGATAGCGGGGCGGGCATCTGGGAAGGGAAGACGCATTTCTGCACCGCGCCCGGCGCGAAATTCCTCATTCCAGGGCGGGAGGATTGCACAGAGCGCGGCTTCGACCGGCGCGGCTTCTTCGAAGTCGATACTGGCAACGCCCCGGAATGGACACAAACCCTTTCCAACTAGGCGCAAAGAGCCGCATGAGACGCCAACGCAAGACCAAGATCGTCGCCACCCTCGGTCCTGCTTCGAACACGCCGCACATGATGGCCGCCTTGTTTGAGGCCGGCGCCGACGTGTTCCGCATTAATATGAGCCACACGCCGCACGATCTCCTGAAACGCATGCATGGCGATCTCAGGGCGCTGAGCGAGGCTAAGGGCCGGCCCATCGGCATTCTGGTGGATTTGCAAGGTCCAAAAATCCGGCTCGGCGTCCTGAATGGCGGTCCCAGACAGCTCAAGGAAGGCGAGAAGATCAAGCTCGTGCTGGCCGCAAACAGCGATAATCCAGACGAAGTGCCCATCCCTCACCCGGAAATCTTCCAGGCGATCAAGCAGAAGCACGCGCTTTTGATCGACGACGGTAAGGTGAGGCTGCGTCTCACCAAACGGGCGGATAATTATGCCGATGCCGTAGTGGTGGTGGGTGGAGAGATCAGGGACCGCAAGGGCGTGAACATGCCCGACACGCTGCTTCCGGTGTCCGCGATCACACCCAAGGACCGCTCCGACCTCGACGCGGCAATCGCGCTGGGCGTGGATTGGGTGGCGCTGTCCTTTGTACAGCGGCCCGAAGACATAGCCGAGGTGAAGAAGATCGTGGCGGGTCGGGCCTCGGTACTGGCCAAGATTGAAAAGCCCAAGGCGCTGGCCTGCTTGGATCATATTCTGGAATTGTGCGACGCGCTGATGGTCGCGCGCGGCGATCTGGGTGTGGAATTGCCGCTGGAAGCGGTACCAGGGCTGCAGAAGCAGATCACGCGCGCCGCTCGTAAGGCGGGAAAGCCCGTGGTGGTGGCGACCCAGATGCTGGAATCCATGATCCAGTCTTCGAGTCCCACGCGTGCCGAAGTGTCAGATGTCGCGACCGCCGTCTATGACGGCGCCGACGCGGTTATGCTGTCGGCGGAATCGGCCGCCGGATCCCATCCAGTCGAGGCGGTGACGATGATGGATCACATCGCCACTAAAGTGGAATCCGATGAGCTCTACCAAAGCCTGATAGATTCTCAGAGAAGCGCTCCGGAAGCTACCACGGCCGACGCGATCATGGCCGCGGTCCACGAAGTGACCGAGACCATTCGGGCGCGCGCCATCATCTGTTGGACGCAAACTGGTTCGACGGCGCTGCGCGCCGCCCGCGAACGCTCGCGCGCGCCAATCATTGCGCTCACGCCTTCGGTCGAGACTGCGCGGCGTCTCTCGCTGGTTTGGGGATTACATTGCCTGACCGCCGAGGAAGTTCACAATCTCGATGAGATGGTGGATCATGCCGTAGACTTCGCCGCGCGAGAAGGCTTCGCCTCCAAGGGCGACCGGGTGGTGATCACCGGCGGCGTGCCGTTGGGCGTCACGGGCACGACGAATATGCTCCGCGTGGCAACGGTTGGTGCGCGCTAAAGAAAGCTAGAAAGCTTGGTCGCGGTCCGATGGCCGAATATTCAGATCTTCTGCCCCTCGACCTCTTTGGCCAAGGCTTTTTCCCGCTCGGCCGCGATTTTCATTTTTGGGTCCAGAACCAGCGTGCGGCGGTAAAGCTTTAAGGCGCCCGCCTTGTCGCCATAATCTTCGAGCATCGCAGCCAACTCGGTCATAGCGGCAAAGTGACGAGGGTTGAGAACCACTGCGTGCTGCAACGAGATCATTGCTCCGGTGTCGTCACCCGCTGCCTGTTGCATATGGGCTCGCATCCGCCACCCTTCGGCAAATTGAGGCGCCACTCGCGTAACGGCATCCACCAGCGCGCGCGCGGTACCATTGTCAGCCTGGCTGAGCGCCGTGCCGGCGCGACTCATCAAAAGATCAACGCTGGGACTCCCTGAGACACGGAACAGTTGCGTGAGCTTGTCTTCGATCGGCTTGGCAGCTTCCGCTGAATCCGCAACCTTCAACTGCGCGAAAAGTTTGTCCTCTTCGCTGGGCGAGGCGGCCGCGCAGAACGGAAAAAGGCAAAATATTGTGAGCAGAGCGAATTTGCGCATGGAGACATTAATCCTAGCCCCCCAAACGCGACGCTGTCACCTGAAGTGTCTTAGCCTTGGCGGGCCTTGAAGCGGGGATTTTTCTTGTTGATCACATAGACCCGGCCCTTGCGACGGATCACCCGGCAGTCCTTGTCCCGCTTCTTGAGCGACCGGAGGGAATTACGAACCTTCATGACACTGCCTTCTTACCGTCGGCCGGGACCGCCCGGCAAAGAGGCGCGGAAACTATTCAGGCGGCCCCCACCTGTCAACCGCGCAAAAGAACCGGATTCGTAAGGAAAAAATGGCGCGAAAAGATGTTAAAGAGGGGCATGCGCCGGTCTTTTCCCGCTCTTGCCGCTCTTTGGCCCATCATTGTAGCTGGATGCATTGCAAAGTCGGACCCTCCAGCGCCGCCTCCGCCGGCGCCAGCCCAATCCGTGGCGCAGGCCCCCGGCTTGCCGCCCCTACCCCCCCTGGGTGGAGATGAAAAGTTCCAGGCCTTTGTCCGCAGTTTTGAAACGGTAGCGGTTGCCAATGGCATCACCCCCGAAACCTATAACCGGGCGATGGCTGGGATCGCACCGGTCCCAAATATTCAGGCCATCATCGCCGAGCAGCCGGAATTCGTGCGACCCGTGTGGAGTTATTTGGATGGCGCCGTGTCGCCCCGGCGGGTGAAAGAGGCCAAGGCGCTTTTGGAACAGAACGCGGCGATGCTGTCGGGCATCGAAGCCAAGACTGGCGTGCCCAGAGAAATCCTGGTGGCGATCTGGGGTATGGAAACCGACTATGGCCGCGATGAAGGCAGCTACAATCTTTTCGCGACCCTCGCGACCCAGGCGTATGACGGTCCGCGCCAAAACTACGCCCAGCACGAATTGGTCGCGGCGTTGAGACTCCTGCAACAGAATGATTACGTGCCGTCCGAGATGGTGTCGTCTTGGGCGGGCGCGATCGGCCAGACCCAGTTCATGCCATCGACCTTCTTCAAATATGCCACCGATGGCGATGGCGACGGCAAGATCGATCTTTGGCATTCTCCGGCCGACGCGCTGGCCTCCACTGCGCTTTTGTTCCAGCGCGAAGGCTGGGAAGCGGCAAAACCCTGGGGCTATGAAGTGCGCCTGCCCACCGCCTTCGCCTATCAGGACGCCGATCTGGGCAGTCTCAAGCCAGTGTCGGATTGGGCGTCGCGCGGCGTTCGACTTGTATCGGGGGCCGAACTCCCCCAGGGCGATGATATGGCGGCGCTCTATCTGCCGGCAGGCGCGCATGGGCCTGCGGTTCTTCTGCTCAACAATTTCCGCCAGATCATGAAATACAACAGCGCGGCCAGTTATGCGCTGGCGGTTAGCCTGTTGGCCGATCGGATGATGGATCGCCCCGGTATAGAGGCGTCCTGGCCGCGTGGCGAAAAGCCTTTGTCGCGCGCTGACCGAATGCGCTTTCAGACGGATCTGGCGGCACTGGGTTACGACACAGGCCAGCTCGACGGCCTGTTGGGCCGCAAGACGCGCATCGCGCTTCGCCAATATCAATTGGCCCATGGGCTGCCGGCGGATGCCTATCCAACCGCGGAAATGCTGGCGCTTTTGGACAATGACGCGAGCAAGGCGGCGCCGGTTACCGCAAAGGAATAGGCGAATTGTCACCAAGCCGGTGTAACCAGGATTAATCTCGCCACGAATGATTTTCCATGGCGCTCGGCCGACCGCTGATTGTTGGCAGGTTTGATGTACGCCGTAAAAGTAAAACTCGTTGCGCAATCGCATCAGAGGATATGGCTCGTGCCCCGCGTCCTGACCGAAACGGACATTACCGGCTTCCGCGAGAGGCTGTGCGAATTGGCGACCCGGTTATTCGTCGAACGGGGTCCGGAGAATTTCAACATGCGCCTGCTCGCCACCGAATTGGGCGTAAGCGCCATGACGCCTTATCGCTACTTCCGCGACAAGAACGAGATTCTCTCACTGGTTCGGGGGCGCGCCTTCACCCGCCTTGCCAATCAACTGGAGCGGGCGCTGGCGTCGCCCGGCACGCCGTCGGAAAGAAGCGCGGCAGTCGCCCGCGCCTATATCCGTTTCGCATTGGACGAACAAACCTACTTTCGCCTCATCTTCAATTTCGCCGAGCACGAGGGGCATAATTCGCCCGAGTTGGCGGAAGCGGAGGACCGCGTCCGCGCGGTAATGACCGAACATATTCGCTTGATGGTCGACGAGGGCTATTACGCGGGCGATGCCGAAGTGATTGGCCATGTCTTTTGGGCCAGCTTGCATGGTCTTGTCGTGCTGCACCTGGCCGGCAAGCTGGATGGCGATTTCGACGCAGCGCTCACAGAGATGTCTCGAGTCCTCAGGGACGCCTATCGAGTCAAAAAGTCCGCTTGATGGTGATGCGCCAGGTGCGGCCTATGCCGGGCAGCGCCGCGAGGTTGGCATAGGTGTCTGCATCCGGCGTGAAGAAGCGCGCGTTCGAGAGATTATCGGCGTTCAAGTCTGCTTCCCACGGGCCCATGCGCACGAAACTCGAGGCGTTCATCACGACATAGGCGGGAAATATGATCGGATCTGGCACCGTCTGGGCAGTGCGGGAGACGTAGGTGCCGCCAAAGGTAAGACCCCAATTCTGGTCGTCGCTGGTGTAGGTGAGATAGGGACTGACAACCGTGTGGGGGATTAAGGTATCTTCGTAATTTCCGGCCTTCCCCGGCAGGCTCGAAAACGCAAATACGACATAGGCGCCGCCAAAGCCGTTGGCCGGCGAGACGCCGGCGACACGTGCCGGAATATAGGCGAAGCTTTGATCTGGGCCCTTCACGATCGTGTGCTGCAGGCTTCCCGCCAAAGTGAAACTGATATTCGGATTCATCACATAGCGGACCTCGGCCTCCGCGCCCTTGGAACGGGTGCCCATCACGGTGATCACGCCGCCCGCCTGCTGCAACTGAGTACGCTCCTGCCGGTACCAGGCCAGCGATCCAACAAGATGCTGGTCGAGAAACGCGAATTTGGTGCCCGCTTCATTAAGGAATGACGAGGACAACCAATCGTCATTGACGAGCAGCGATGTGAGAACCTGACTCGCTTGGCCAATCTCGATCGCGGAGGCTTTGGCCTGGGTGGCATAGGGCACGAGCCCGAAATCGGTTTTGTAATTCAGGCTTGCGGAGTAGGTGAATGCGCCTTTCCCCCCTTGCCCGCTCTCTGGCTCGAACGAAAGGACCCCCAGATCTACGGAACGGACATTGTAGGCATCATAACGTCCCCCCAGGATCAGATTCAGTTTTTTGTCCCACGCCAAGTCTGAGTTGGCGAACAGTCCCGTGTCCGCAGTGGTGGTGTGAACATTGTTCTCCCAGCCCAGTCCCACCTCGCCCGCCGGCAACGTGTCGAATGGCGAAGCGAAAAGGTCATTGGGCATGGCAGGCACAGTGATGTCGCGCCGGTCGAGCGCGATCACGCCGCTGTTGAAGCTCTCCTTGCCTGTTGCTCCCACGTAGCGGTAGGAAGCGCCCACTACATTCATCAGGGTGAAACGCCCGAAATCCTGCGAGAAATCGTAACGCGCGCGCGTTTCGCTGATCAGGGTCCGATAGGAGGCGGGAAAGCCGTAGGAAACGAAGCGGTCGTTGGCCAGCATATCGACAAATGTTTGGAGGCGAACCGCGTCGCTGTCATTCAGAGTGCGGCTCAATTCGACCAGGCCGGTATGAGTGACGGTATTCGAGAAATCCACGCCAGGCGCGACATAGACCGTTCGGCGATCCAGATAGGTGGTGCCGAGGCCGCTATCGAGCATGTGGGTGGCGTTCGTGCAGGAACCGCAGCCGGGCGTGACGATATAGAGCGGCATATAAGTCGGACTGAAGGTATAGGGATTGCCGCCCAGATCGTTGAAAGTGAGAAAGGGCTTTCCATTCGCCGAAAGCGATGTGTTGCTTCCGGTGATATAGATGCCGTTGTTGATAAGGTCCTGAGTGAGTCGGTTCCAGCCCGGTGTCTGCACGTCGCCGTTCGAATGGTAATACATGTAATCCGACGACAGAATCCAAGAGCCGGCGGCGAAATCACTGCTCAATTCCAGCAACTGACGGGTGGGATGGATGCCGCGATAATAGCTGAAGGAATCTTCGATCTGCCCATAGGCGTGCACGCCCCCTTTGAGCAGGCCGAAAACGAACGGCACACCGATCTGGCCGGTGAGATTGCGCTGTGAATAACTGCCATAGGTGGCCGTTACCTCGCCCGAGATATCACCGTCAGTCGCGCTCTCGCTTTTGGGCACAAAATTGACCAGGCCGCCGACTTTTCCAGGCCCAAAAACCACCGAAGGCGGACCACGTACCAGTTCGATCTGGGCGGCATCACTCAATGGGGTCGTGTAGGTGCCGCGATTTTCCGCCCGCTTGAAGCCTTTGAAATAGGTTTCCGCCAAGGTGCCGCGCAGATTGACTGCGCCTTCAACGCCATAATAGCTGGCGGTGTAGGCAGAAGGCGTGATCGCGGTCAGTGTGTCCACGCCAGTGATGCCATAGCGGTCGAGCGTCGTATCGCTCACGGCCGTCACCGCGCGCGGCGTTTCCAGCAATGGTAAGCTCAACCCTAAGGCTGTGTCGTCAGGTTGGGTCTCGATCAAATGGGCCCGATCGCCGGTTACGATGACGGTCTCGATCGTCTGCTGGGCGAAAGCCTGCGGGGCGGCGCACAGGACAACAAGACCCGCAAGCAAAAAGGAAAACGGCGAACGCATGGGGAAAAAAGGCTTTTATAATGTCAAATTTCTTCTAACATTTCACAGCAAATTGCCAAGCGCGTCTACCGCCGCACTCTAAGGTATTGAATAATATCGCTATTTCCAGACCGCAGCGATGTCCTCACAGGTAGCGAGCACCGCGCAATTCAATTCCAGGGCCTTCAATGTCCAGTCATGCAAGCCTTTCTCATAAGCTGCCACAGCATCCGAAGCGATGATGACATGATAGTCGCGCTCGAATGCATCGCGGGCGGTGGAATCGACACAACATTCGGTGGTAAGCCCCGCGATCACAAGGGTGTCGCGCCCTAAGCCACGCAAATGCACATCAAGGTTCGTGCCGACAAAGGCATTGTAGCGGCGCTTGGAAAATACCGCTTCGCCTTCGAGCGGCGTCACAGAGACGAACTCTGCGCCAGAGCTGTCTTCGCGGCAGGGTGAAGGGTCCCATCCCCGGCGCCCGGCCCATTCCCGCAGCATAGGCGTGCCGTCACCTGGCCTGGTGATCAACCGCGCGAAC
Source organism: Rhizomicrobium sp. (assembly GCA_035262545.1). Classification (GTDB taxonomy): domain Bacteria; phylum Pseudomonadota; class Alphaproteobacteria; order Micropepsales; family Micropepsaceae; genus Rhizomicrobium. The sequence continues at coordinate 8,319 of DATFSP010000231.1, forward strand.
AGGCACGGCACACGTGCCTGGCGCGCGGCATTGGCCAGCAGCGCGGCCTTGTGGAGCGCCGCCATGGGCGCGGTAATGTCGTAGCCTCGTCGCGCCATCGCGCCTTCAGGCGCCGCGAAATCCACCTGACAATCGACCAGCAGAAGGGCTGTGCGGGACGGCGCGATCCAGCCTTTGAGCCCGCTCAGGACCTGAGACAAGGCAATATCTCCTGTCCCGCTACGCGCAAGCCTTCTGGATAATCAGCGAAAATCAGCATCAGGCCGTCCAGGGCGCAATCCTTCAAGAACGCGTCGATCTTCTCGGCACAGGTTTTTGGACTGCCGATCACGACATGCGTCATGAACGCGCCCCTGGCGCGCGCGACCATGGCGTTGTCCGCTCCGGCGAAGCTTGCCCCATAACTTTCCAGCATCCCCAGCACCGCGCCCTCATCCAGCCCATCGCGATATTTACGGGCCGTGGCCTCTGCGCTCACGTCGCTTCCACCATAGATCAGCGTACACATGGCATAAGTCTTCACGTCCTTGCCCAATTTTGCTGCCAGTTCCTTGGCTCGCAACGATGAGGCACGTGTCTCGGCCTCATCGCGCCCGCCGATGAAGCAGATATCGGTTTCCCGCACCGAGAAGTTAAAACCGCGTTCCGACATGCCGGCGCAAATCAGATCGGGACGCCGGAGCGGCTTAGGCTCCGACACGCAATCCTTGATGGAAAAATACTTGCCAATGAAATTTACGCGCTTGTCCGTCCAAAGACGCTTGATGATTTGCGTCCATTCTTCGGTCAGATCGTAGCGCGCATCATGATCCAGGCTTTCGTCCCAGGCATTCATCTGTTCGAATTCGCCCCGATAGGCGCCCGCCACGATATTCAGCCCGGCGCGGCCTCCGGAAATATGATCAAGTGTGGCGATCATTTTCGCCGCCACAACCGGATTGTGCAGGGTCGCGTGCATGGTTGCCCACACCTTGACCCGTTTGGTGAGCGCGGCGATGCCCGCCATCATGGTCACCGATTCCAGCGACGTACCCCAATGATTGGTGGCACCTCCAAAACCCCGCCATTTGCTCATGGACATTACAAAGTCCAGGCCTTCCTCTTCGGCGATCAGGGCCGCGTCCCGATTCTGCGTCCAGCCGCCGTCAAGCAATGGCGTGCTGCGCGAGACAATCCATCCGCCGTTCGCCACCGGCAAGAAAACGCCAAATTCTGCCTTAGCGGTCATGTGGCGAACGCTATCTGCTGGCGAACGCGCGCGCGCATCGGGTGGGTGGAAACTCCGAATTCCGCCATCATGCTCTCCGTTTGGGCGGATGCATGGGTGCTACGCAGATCAATACGATCAAAACCAAAGCCTCCAGAATCACAAAAGCCGGGACGAAACTTCCAGCATGATCGGAGACGAAACCCGCAAAGGCTGGCCCCACCGCGCCAACGGTGGAAATCAGGTTGACCGCTGCGAACAATTCCAGATTGGGCCCGCGGCCGAAATAATCCAGGAGCAGGATGGTCGAAGCAAAGAAGGTCAACCCATAACCCGCCCCCACGCCCAAGGCATAGGCGATCATCAGTGGCATGCCGTGCGCCATGCTTAAAGCTATCAGGCCAAGGGTCATGGATATCAGCGCCAGCAGCAGGAGGGATTTGGCGCTGATCCAGCGCACCATAATGCCGCCCAGGAGCCTGGCGCCCGCGTTGAACAAAGCTTCCAGGCTCATCGCGCCGCCGGCCAGTGCCACGCCAACGCCATGCCGCATGAGATGTCCCACCGCCACGGCATTCACGGTAATCCCCACAAAGGGAAAAATGCTGTAAGCGGCAGCAAGCACGGCGAATTGCGGAGTCTTAAAGGCAGCCTTGGCACTCCACGCATCTTTCGCAATGCGAGGATCCGCTTCATCATGGGCCCGGACATCCGTCGTGACATCCACCAGGATCGCGCTCAACAAACCCGCTCCCGTAACCACCACAAGCGACACCAGCCAATAAGCGCGCCAGCTTTCGGTCACCGACTGCACCCAAAGATAAAGGACCGGTCCCGCGACGCCGCCCAATCCGCCCAAAGTGAAATAGAGTCCGAACGGAAAGGATGGCTGTGCAAACAGCCGCGCCAAGAGATAGGTACCGGGCACCGTGGCCAACAACGTGAAGCCCAACCCTGCGAGCAAGCAACCCAAGAAATATAAGGGCAGACCATGCGTCACCATGAGACAGAGAAAGGCACCGGCCATGACCAGGCTTCCAGTCACCAAAGTCATGCGCACGCCAAACCGGCGGATCATGCTGGCAGGGATGGTGGCAGTGATGCCGGCGGCGACCCCCAGAAGCGAAAAGCCGCTGCCGGCGGCGCCCCAGCTCCAACGGAGTTCGGCGATCATGGCCGGCAGAACCACACCCAGCGAACTGAAGGTGGCGGCAGTGATAAGAAAGAAGACTGCGCTGACCGCCGCCAACGTGATAGAGGGGCGCAAGCTCACGGTTTTTCCCAGGCGCGCTTGATGTCGGAAGGAAAATCGCCCAGCGCCTCGCGCATCGCCTCGCGCGCGCGAGGCGCGTCATGGCCGGCAATCGCGTCGATTAGATTGCGATGCTGGACCAGCGCCTGCCGATTCTCCTCGAGCGATGGTTCGCGCATGGTATTGAGCCAAAAGCGTGCCGTCTGGTGATGTAGCGTCATCACCATTTTGGCCAGGACACGATTGTGGCTGGCTTGGGCCACCGCGACGTGAAATGCCTCATCCATCGCGGCCAACGCGCGCACGTCGTTCTTGATGATGGCGTTCTCTCCGTCTCCCAAGGTTGAGCGGATGGCGGCGATGTCGGCATCAGTGCCGGCGCGGGCGGCCAGGCCAGCGCATTCGACCTCGACCAGCGCGCGGGCGGCAAAGGCTTCGCGCGCTTCCATCAGGTCCAGCGGCGCCACCATTGTGCCCACGCGGGCGCGCCGGAGTACCAATCCTTCCAGCGCCAGCCGCGCCAAGGCCTCGCGGATGCCGGCGAGCCCGCCGCCATAGCGCTTGGCCAGGGCCTGCTCATCCAGCTTTTCGCCCGGCACAAGCCGGCCGATTATGATGTCCACCAGCAATTGGCCGTAGAGGCGCGATTTCAAGAGCTGCGGCGACCAATCGTCCAGCCTTGAATCACTCGCGAGGGGAGGAACCATCCGGGCAGCCATAAGGGCTCGCACAATGGTAAGATGTGCCGGTCATGGCAAGTCTTAGCTGCCGCACGCCGGCTTTATGGCAGGGTACTTGGCGCGGGTGGCAAAATCGGCGAGAAAGTCTCGCGCTAAAGCATGATAGACCGACTCGCGCTGGAGTACGGCGCAGCGAAAAAGAGTTTCTCTGGCTGCGGTGCAAGATTAAGCTTGGTTCGGGGACTTCCATTCGGGGATTGTCATAATGTCGATGCCATTCGAGCCTTCCACCTTGGTCATACTGACAGTCGCGGAGGCGTTGTTTGCGATACCCGCGGGCTTGGTCCTGAGACGGATAGGCCTTTCCTTCTGGTGGGCTTTGCTGTGTTTCATACCGATTGGCGCGTTGCTAGGATTGTGGGTCCTCGCGTTCGCGTCCTGGACGCCTGCACGCGCTGTCAAGGAATGACGTGCACGCCGGCCAGGCTGTTGCGCATCCCGGCCATCTGTTGCGGCGTGACTTGCGGGCCGAGCCGCGCCTTCTTCAGATCTTGAGGCATAAAAGGGGGCGCATTGCCGCCTTCGAGGCCGGTGACATAATTCAGTGCCGCCGCCAACTCGTCGTCCTTGAGGTCTTCGAAGCTGGGCATGATGCCCAAGATCTTGCGGCCATCCACGGTGATCGTGCCGCTCATCCCAGTCAGCATCAAATGCGCAAGAAACGCGCGGCCGCGAGGATCGGCCGCGATCACATTGGCACGGCCGGCTAGCCTGGGATATTCGCCGGGCACGCCCGTACCGCCCACCTGATGGCAGCCGACGCAATTTGTCGTTGAACAGCATCTGGCCGCTTTCGGCCCAAGCGGGCCGTGCGCACAGCACAGCTGCAAATAGTATCGCGCCCCTAAAGCGCATCGGTTTCCTCAAGCGCGGAAGCGGGAATAAAGTTCGGCGATCATGCCCACTGCCTGCTCGGCTTCCGCGCGGTCGGCCAATTCACGGCTGTTATTGTAGCCCTGCATCTCCCCGCCGGAAGTGCCTTGCACCACGATGCCGTCGCGCCGCGACACGATCAAGACACCTTTATAATTGAATCCGTAATTGACTTCCGGCTGGGGGATCAGCCAGGCAATCTGGCCGCGTACCGGCGTGATCGAACTATCGTTCCACCACTCGCGGGCGGCATAGCCTGGGCAATTGATCACCACTTTTTCCTTGAGCTGGGTGAGATCGTTCGGCGCATGGAATTCCTTGCGCACGAATTTCCCGCCGGCGGTGAAGAAATCGGTCATCAAGGTATGGCTGTAATCGGCGATGTTGAACTGCATGGATTCCGAGCGGCGCACATATTTGACGGGAAAAGAGGTCGCACCTTCAGGAAGTTCCTGGGGCCTGGGCCCGAGGTCGGCGATGCGGGAATTATAGTGGGCGAAACCCAGCGTATCGAGTTTCTCGATTCGACCGCGTTCCTCATCGAAGGGAACGTCGGACAGGGAATACTGGTCCCTCCATTCCACCGGAGTGCCGGGCAGTCCGAGATATTGGCGATAGGTCTTGAACGAGAAGCGCGCCATCTGCTCCCACTGGTCGCCGAATTGCGGACTAGCGGAATCGTTGAGAGCGATACGCGAGTCGGGCGTCCACTGGCCGGTGGCGCGGCTGGAGCGGGTCTGGGGCAGGAGATCGCGGGCATAGATGGTAACGGCAGCGCCAGCGCGCTGCGCCATGATCGCGGAAGTGAGCCCGATTGCGCCGCAACCGATCACCGCCACTTGCGTGGGGCTGTTCACCAGCGCTTTCTGAATCGCCAGATTGGCCGAGCCCCAAGACAGAGACCAGCCAGAGCCGCCATGGCCGTAATTATGCACAACCAGCGTATCGCCGATCTGCTCGGCCTCGATGCGGGGGCCTTGGGCGCGGAATGGCCGCAAGCACACGGTGATGTCAAACAGGCGATCAGGATGGGCGCGAACCGGCGCCAGCGCGGGTGGAATGTCGTTGACACCCAACCCCGCGGTATTAAGTGCCGACGTGTTGGGACCACGCGATCCTGCGGTGGTGCAACCTGCCAAGCCCAGCCCGCCCAGCGCCAACGAGCCCTGAATCAGGCGCCGCCGGTCGAGATCCCATGCCGACATCAGTGACTCCCCGAAAACCCCGTACGAGGCCAAGGGTTACACAGGGTTGCCACCTGT
>DATFSP010000232.1:0-3547 GCA_035262545.1 Rhizomicrobium sp.
CCAGCGCTGACCGCCGGCTCAAACTGCGGATGCGGGTCTCGATACGAAAAACGGCAAGCCAGCACGCGAATACCAGCACCAACAGTACCAGCGACGCCACGATCCAGAATTCATTGAGCGGGGAAAGACCAATCGCCCAGGCGAGCGGAAATCCCGATATTGGCTGGATGGCAATGGCAGGCGCCATGACCATCTTTTCAAGGTCGACAACGAATTGCGCCGTCATGGCGATCACGGATGGATTGTTCGAGCGATGGCTGCGCAGCATGACCATGGCGAGGCAAAGCCAGGTGCCGAACATCACTGCAGCAGCGAGCACATGGACAAATTTGAACGCGAAAATCAGATCGAACATCGCCGCGTCTTTTAACGGCTTGCGGAGAGAACGGCGCAACGCTCGCCCGAGCGCCCGGGCAGCGACAATTCAGCCGCACTCAGAACGGAATTTCGTCATCCATGTCGCCGCGAAGCGATCCAGCCGCCGCGGCGGCGGGTTTGCGGGTCGGGCCCGGTGAACCAAACTCGCCATTGTCGCTCGATCCGGCATCGCTGGACGATGACCCGGCGCGATCGAGCAATGTCAATTCACCGCGAAATCCTTGCAGCACAACTTCGGTGGAGTAGCGATCCTGACCCGATTGATCCTGCCATTTGCGCGTCTGCAGGGCCCCTTCAATGTAAACCTTTGAGCCTTTTTTCAGATACTGCTCGGCAATCCGGCACAAGTTTTCATTGAAGATTACGACGCGATGCCATTCGGTCTTTTCGCGTCGCTCGCCGGTGGCTTTGTCGCGCCATGAATCCGATGTCGCGAGCCGCAGATTGGCGATGGGCCGGCCATCCTGAGTGCGACGAATTTCCGGATCGGCGCCCAGATTGCCGATCAGAATGACCTTATTCACGCTTCCCGCCATCGTCCTACTCCGCTCGTTGCTCGCCGCTTATTCCCACTTCCAGGATGCACACGTCCAAGCTTCAAATCTGAAACGCGATCCGCGCCAGCCGACCGTCGCAAGTCACACTCTCTGGACACTACTGCCGCAGCCACGGTCCGCAACCTCCAAGGTCGTTTTCCACATGCTCACGTTTGCCTCACGTTCTGCGCCCGTCCCGCGCATCTTGTTCTCTTTCCGTTCTAGGTAATTTCAGCGGTGGGTACAAGCCGGATCAATCTGTAGCGACCCAACGACCCGTGGAAGTGTGGACAGGCAGTTCTCAGATGAGAGTTTCTCTCTATGCGTGTGAATGTCGCTCAATGTTAACCAGAGCGTGTAGAAAACCATCGGCTGTGGCTTTTGCGTTACATCGTTCTGCTTGTTCATCAGGTACTTATGGGGGACTCGCGAGAAGACTATTTGGGGCTGTATCTGAGGGGCCGCATGAAGCGCTGGTTATTCGCTGGGGCTTTGGCGTTTGCGAGGTGGGCCAAGGGCTTGCGTCCGATTTGCCACCGCCGGCCGCGCCGGTGCCGCCGCGCGCTCCAGCCGCTTACATTCCGCCCGTCTCCCCGGTCTATAACTGGGGTGGCCTCTATTTCGGGCTCAATCTTGGTTACGGCTTCGGCACCAGCAATTGGAGCGACCCGACCGATCCGGGTGGGACGACTGGAAATTTCAATCTGAGGGGCTTTCTGACGGGCGCCACGATCGGGGCGAACTTCCAGACCGACGCGTTTGTCTTTGGCGCCGAGGCTGATTTCGACGGCTCCTTTATCGACGGCAAAGTATCCAGCCCGTTCTGCAGTGCCGGTACGCAATGCGAGACCAAGAATTTCTGGTTTTCGACGCTGCGCGGACGGCTGGGCTATGCCGCTGATCGGGTTCTGTTTTATGGCACGGCCGGCGGGGCCCTTGGTGACGTTGCGTTGGGGCAGAGCGGCACGTTCCAGCGTATTACCAAAGGCGGCTGGACCGCCGGCGCCGGCATTGAAGCCGCTTTCGGCGAAAACCTGACCGCCAGGATCGAATATCTCTACTTGAAGTTAGGAAACGCCACCTGCACCAGCTCGGCCGCTTGCGGTAGCGACCTTGGCCTCCCCGGGGGCAGCGATAACCCGAACGATACCGCGAAATTCTCCACGAGTATGATCCGGCTCGGCATCGACTATAAATTTCACTGATCAAGCAGGGAAATTTGCCGCCCGGAATTGCGGTTGCCACGACCGCCTCAGCAACATTCCGCTCAGCTGTTGTTTTTTTGCACTATTCCTAACCGGCCAGAAGCATTGTATTTTGCCAATGTGTGAGCCGTGATCACCTCATGGCTCGGGGATGGGTGGATGAGGCTAATCAGCGGGTTCTTGGCGAGCGCGCTTGGCTGCGTGCTTTGCGGCTTGGCATTCGTAGCCGTGCCGGCCCATGCCGCGGACATGGCCGTACCGGGGCCCCCTCCTACTATCCAGCATTGCCGCCTGCGGCCTATGACTGGACCGGCATTTATCTGGGCGGCCATGTCGGCGGCGGAGTGTTGAATGATTACGCCGGCCAAATTCCCAACACGACGGGCCCAACCAATCTCGTTACCTACGGCAGCCTGCGACCCGCCGGAGTGATCGGCGGCATCCAGGGTGGAGCGAATTATGAGTTCGCGCCTTGGGTGATTGGCGGCGAAGCCACGTGGACCGGCTCGGCAATCAAGGGAAGCACACTGATCACCACACAGAACGGCGCCACTCCGCAGGAGCAGCTTTACCTCACAAGCTCAGTGGTTCGCCGCGCTGACCGGGCGATTCGGCTACGCGGCCAATGATTGGCTGTTCTACGGAAAGGCCGGCGGTGCCTGGATGCGCGCCAGGTACACCGAGGACCTTCTGCTCCCTGGTGGCCTTACCGCCGCAACGCAGGTTGTCAACGACAACCGGACCGGCTTCACAGTGGGTGCCGGTATCGAGTTGGGCTTGGTTGAAAATCTGTCGGGCAAAATTGAATACGATTTCTACGATTTCGGCAGCAAGACCAACGCTTTCAACGCGATCACGCCCGTCAGCGTGAAATCCTATCTCCATACCGTGACAGTCGGTCTGAATTACCGCTTCAACTGGTCGGGCGGTCCCAAACCGTAGTCGACAGATCTTCCCGCCGACCTGGTTTCCTGAACACCTGATTTTGCCGGGATAAGCCCAATGCGCGCGCTGGCAAAGGCGCATTGTTCTCACTATGTTCGGTCCAGCACCTGAAACAGCTGGCGGGTTCCATATCCGCTCGTTCCCACAGAGCGGCGCCGCGCATCTGCCGATCGCGGCGCCCCCGATTGGCGGACGCCCAGACTGGGTCAGGTGAATTTGCGACGAGCGGATACTGGGATGAACGACCTGTTCGACAAAGCCGCCAAAGCACCGCGTCAACGCGGCAGCGCGGGAGGCGCGGCCACAGATCGGCGCGAAGCGGAGGATCGCCGCATCATCGCCATCCGCGGCGCCCGCGAACACAACCTCAAGAACATCGATCTCGACATTCCGCGCGATCGCTTGGTGGTCTTCACCGGGCTGTCCGGTTCAGGGAAGTCGTCGCTTGCCTTCGACACCATTTATGCCGAGGGCCAGCGCCGC
>DATFSP010000233.1:0-4129 GCA_035262545.1 Rhizomicrobium sp.
TCCCTATATCGCCGACCGCTTCGAAAACATGCTGCTGGCGGTGACGAGCCATCCAGCCATGCTGGTCTATCTCAACAACAATGCTTCGATCGGGCCTGATTCGCAGGCCGGACGGCTCGCTGGAAAAGGCCGCAATGAAAATTTGGGCCGCGAATTGATGGAGCTTTATTCGCTCGGCGTGGACGGCGGTTATACCCAGTCTGACGTAATCGCGCTGGCCAATATCCTCACGGGCTGGGGACTCGATTCAAATGCGCCATCGGGTTTCGGCTTCTTCCCTAACCGCCACGAACCGGGCGCGCAAATATTGCGGGGCAAAAGTTATTCTCCGGATCTCAGAGGCGGCATCCAGGCCGTGCGCGATCTGGCACATGATCCCCGAACCGCCCGTCACATCGCGACCAAGTTCGCCACTTACTTCATCGCTGACAAACCAACGCCGCAAACCGTGGCGCGGCTGGAGGCCGTGTTCAATAAGACCGGCGGCGATCTCAAGGCGCTAGCTATAGAAGCAGTGGAGGATGATGCCGCCTGGAAACCCAAGCCGAAAAAGATGCGCTCGCCGATGGAATATGTGACCGCAGGGTACCGCATGTTGGACTTGCCCGGCAGAGACGACGATGGGCGACAGATTCGCGACGCCATGGTCAGCGCGCGCGCTATGGGCGAATTTCCAATGACCGCGCCGTCGCCCAAGGGTTGGCCGCTAACCTCCGATGCCTGGTCAGGGCCTGACGCGCTTCTGAACCGCATCGAATGGGCCAAGCGAATCGGCGGGCGTGTGCTCCCTGGCTTCAATGCCGCGGCAGTGGCCGCGCAGTGCTTGGGCCCCCTGGTCACATCAGCTACAAAAGTGGCGATGGCACGCGCCGGAACCCAGGGCGACGCACTGGCGCTTCTGATTTCCAGCCCCGAATTCCAGCGCAGGTGATCCATGAAACTCAATCGCCGCTCGCTTCTTCAATCCTTCGCCGCGGTGGCGGCATTGGGAGCGGGGGATGCGCGCGCCCGCTTCGCATTTGCCGCTACGCCCGGCGACCGGCGCCTCGCCGTGGTGATCCTGCGTGGCGCGCTGGATGGGCTGGCTGCCGCGCCGCCTTATGGTGACAGGGATTATGCCAGCGCGAGGGGGCAGTTGGCGCTACAGACGAGCGGCATGGGCGCACTGCACGACTTGGATGGCTTCTTCGGCCTGCATCCATCCTTCGTCAATTTGAAGATGCTTTACGACGCCAAGCAACTCCTTGTGTTCCACAATATCTGCTCGCCCTACCGCGACCGTTCCCATTTCGAAGGTCAGAATGTGCTGGAGTCTGGTGGCGTTCAGCCTCATCTGCTGCAGGATGGCTGGCTCAACCGCGCACTTCAGCCGATGGGCATCGGCTCTGGCGATCGTGCGCTTGCCATCACACAAAGCCCGCCTCTGTTGCTCTCCGGCAAGGTTCGAACCGGAAGCTGGATGCCGGCAGTGATGCCTGCGCCGGACAAACTGTTCCTGAACCAGGTGCGCGCGCTTTATGCCCATGACCCGGTCTTACGAGATTCACTTGCCAATGCGCTGGCGCTGCAAGCGGCATCGCAGAATGCGATGGATGATGCCCAATCCATGACCGCGGGTTCCAACGGACAGATGCGGATCGGCGGCGGCTTTGGCAGTCTCACGCCGCTGTTCCAGGGCGCGGGTAAGTTGCTGGCAGCGTCTGATGGGCCTCGCGTGGCGACTCTCGAGGCATCGGGCTGGGACACACACGTCGCGGAAGGCGCCGCCGACGGACAATTGGCGCGGCGGCTTCAGGCGCTGGATGTGGCGATCGACTCCATGCGCGCCGCCATGGGTCCGGCTGTGTGGAACAAGACCGCCGTGGTGATGGCAACCGAATTCGGGCGAACCGTTCATCCCAATGGCTCCGGCGGCACCGATCATGGCACAGGCGGCGCCGCCTTCCTCTTCGGCGGGGCCGTGCGGGGTGGCCAAGTCAAGGCAGAATGGGTGGGATTAAATTCGGGCGCGCTCAAAGATGGACGCGACCAACCCGCCCGGACTGATCTGCGTGCTTTGTTCAAAAGCGTACTGGCCGAGCATATGAATGTGCCGGCCAGAGCGCTGGAGAGCAAAGTCTTTCCCGATAGCGCCTCGGCCGCGCCGATCAAAGGCCTTATCCGCGCCTAAATTGGAGTCTAGGGCTCTTTTCCTGGGTTATTTCCGCCGCCTATAATTGCACGCGTCACAGTCGAGCGCCCCATGTTGTCCCGTCTTCTTAAATGCCTTTCCGCCTTGGCGCTTGCGCTCTGGTTTGCCGCTTCCAACGCGCCGGCGGCCCTGGCCGACGATCTCTATACCGTTTCCGGCGTGCATGTGGACGCGTCGGCGGCTTCCTCGGCGGAGGCGGCGAACATCGCCATTGCGCAGGGCCGGCCCAGAGCGTGGCAAATTCTCTACCGCAGGCTCACCCGCGAGGAAGATTGGCCGCGCCAGCCTGCGCTTGATCCGGCCGCGCTGGTAAGACTGTCAAGGGCCTATGTGCCGGCCAATGAGCGGCGCTCAACGACGCGCTATGTCGCCGACATCACCTATGAGTTCAATCCGGAAGCAGTGGCGCGGGCGCTGCGCGACGCCAATATTGCTTTCACGCAAGGGGCCGCGCATCGTATCCTTCTGGTGCCGATGTCGCCCGCCTACAATAATGGCCCCTGGGCGCAAGCTTTCCTGGCGCCCGGGCTGCGCGACACGGTGGTTCCCTATTCCTTGCCTGCGCCAGCCGACGATCTCAGCCAGCTTGATTTCGAGGGCGCCAGCTGGGACGATTTGGCTCCAGCGGCCGGTCATGTGAACGCCACTGAAGCGGCGTTAGTGCAGGCTGTTTATGCCAATGGCAAGGTGACGGTGAATATCCGCCGGCTCGGCCAGGGTGAGCCGCCTACCAAAACCAGCGTCGATGTGCCATTGCTTCAAACTGTCAGCACCACCTATCCTGCGGCCGCGCAGGCCGCCGTCGCCGCCATGGACGATCTGTGGAAATCGCGCTCGGTGGTGAACGTGAATTCGCGCGGTACCCTGGTCGCCGACGTACGGGTGAATTCGCTGGAGCAATGGGGCGCGGTCCAGGCTGCGCTGTCAGGCCTCGATAATGTCACGAGCGTGCAAATGGTGGCGATGGATCTCGGTTACGCGCGGCTTTCCATCGCTTATCAGGGCACGCAAGACCAATTGCGCGACTCCATGAGCGGGCAGGGGCTCAATCTCTCCGGCAAGCCAGGCGCATGGATCATCACTCGCGCGCCGTTGGGGGGCGGCCAATAATGGTGCGCCATCTGCCCAATCTATTGTCGGCGCTTCGCCTCCTGGCGGCACCGGCGGCAGCTTGGGCGATACTGGCGGACCACGACACGCTGGCGCTGGCAATATTCGCCTTTGCCGGTTTGAGCGATTTGGCGGACGGCTTCATCGCGCGGCGCTGGGGATTTGCTTCGCGCTTCGGCGCCTGGCTTGATCCCATCGCCGACAAGCTTTTGATGTTGCTTTGCTTCATTGCGCTTTTCAGCGTGGGTGCGGTGGCGATTTGGCTGGTTGTGTTGGTGATAGCGCGCGACGCCCTGATTGCCACCGGCGCGCTTCTCGCCAAGGCATTGAATCTGCCTATGCGTGTTGCCCCCTTGATGATTGGCAAGGCCTCCACCGCGGTCCAAATCGGATATGTCGGTGTTCTCTTGCTCCTTCTGGCGTTCGACCGGGAGTCACCGCGGCTAGTCGCAGCCGGCGCTTATACCGTAGCGGTGTTCACGATCCTTTCGCTGCTGGCGTACGGGCAGCTTTTTCTGCGCGTGCTTCTGTTTGGGCGTCGCACTGCTTGATGCATAAATGATTTCGCAACTGATCCTGCCCATCGAGCTGGGAAGCCGCATGACACGCGACGATTTCATCGTTGCGCCAGGCAACCAGCACGCGCTGGCGTTTCTCGATGCCTGGCCGGATTGGCCGGCGCCTGCAGTGGCGCTCTATGGACCTAGCGCCTCCGGAAAGACCCATCTGGCGCGCATCTGGGCCGTGCGCGCCAACGCCACTGTCACGGACGCGCATGACCTCAGTGGGCTCATTGCCGGCCCGGCCGTGGTCGAGAATTGCGACAGC